>JAJZEN010000032.1 GCA_021828545.1 Actinomycetes bacterium | reverse complement strand
CGCCCTCACGAGACAATCACGATCGGTCGCGGGGCGTCGAGGAGTTCCGATCAGTGTCTCGACAAAGGCGGGAACGTAGTGCCCGACCGTCGCGCGACGCGGTGGAGAGGTTCGAGCGACAAACGTAGCCCACCGAGCAGCCGCGCCCAAGAATAACGCTCTCACCTGGTCATTAGTACGTCAGCGCATGCGCGTACGTGAAGTGAGATACCCATCATCGTGAAAAACAATTTTTCGGTGATAAACCCTATTGAGGGTATATTTATGGAGAACGTCGGTTGAAATAATTGCGCAGATTTCCGGCGCGACGAACTAATCTGATGTCGCAGTCACTACTGCTTTGTTGCGAGCGCCTGTGTCGCGCGACCAACCTTCGGACCCGGAACGGGTGATCACAAACGAACCACGCTTCGTTACGTACGCACCTCGTCGGGGGTGGCGCACGTGAAGACTCGTGGTGTCGGATGAGGAGAACAACATGCGACGTATCCTATTGACCTTAGCGGTCTCGCTCTTCAGCGTGGGAGCACCGCTGGCGCCCGCGACGGCGAGCGCGGCGACGCACAAAGTGCCCCGACACATTGCGCGCCCCCCCAGTCGCGCGGCCCTGGCGTTCGAAGCGATCCAAGATCACCGCGAACAGCTCAATTTCCAGACACAGCACTTTCTCACGTCGACCGCCGCACAGTTCCATATCACTCTCGCTGAGCTCGTGAGTAAGTGGCAACGCGTCGCAATTTGCGAAGTGAACGGCAACTGGTCGATGGATGGTCCCTATTACTCCGGTATCGGTTTCTCCAACGCGACGTGGCGACAGTACGGAGGAACTCGTTTCGCCCCACTCGCCGGTGACGCGTCGCGCCTTCAACAAATCCTCATCGGAATGAAGATCACCAAGACGTGGATTCCCGACCAGTACGGCTGCTCGCCCGTCGGCTGGTAGCCGACACGGAGCTAGGGGGTTCTGCGCGCGAGCACTTCGCCATTGGGAACCATGAAGACCCCATCGGGTCGTTCGGCCCAGCGACGAAAGCCCGCGGAGATCTCCGCGAGGTCGTCGCGTGTCGCGACTCCGTACTCCAGCGCCTGCTGAGCGAATTCGCTCTCGAGGACCCGTTCGGCCCAAAGACCTCCCCACCACGCACGCTCGTCATCTGATTCGTAGACCCAGTTAGAAAAGCTCACGGTGAGATCGACGAATCCCGCGGCGCGCACCCAACCCTTCAGGCGTCGACCGCCGTCGGCGTGGGCTCCATTGCGCGCCGTGACGCGATGATAGAGATCGCGCCACAACTCGAGGACCGGGTCCGGGGGCGCCCATACGAAGCCCCCGTAGTCGGCGTCGCGCGCGGCGAGGAGACCACAAGGTTTGAGCACTCGGTACATCTCGCGCAACGCGGCGACCGGATCGCTCAAATGCTGCAAGACCTGATGGACGTAGACCACGTCAAAGGTCGCGTCGTCGAAGGCCAAGTGGTACACGTCACCTTGGTGAAACGCCAGCGTCGGGTGCGACGCGCGCGGGTAGTCCCGGGACGCGCGTTCCACCACGTCGCTCGAGCGGTCGATGCCGATGACGGATCCCGCAGTGAGGCGTTGGGCCAGGTCGGCGGTGATGTTGCCCGGGCCACACCCCACATCGAGCAGGTGGTCGTCGACGTGGAGGAGGGGAAGGAGAAAACCCGCCGAATTCTCTGCCGTTCGCCACAAGTGACTACGCAGAACGGACTCGTGGTGTCCGTGGGTATAGCGCTCATTGGTCATCGTGACAGACTACGCAACCTCGTGGCCCCGCGACGGCGCGAACTTCGTGCAAGGGCGGGTCGCGCACCTGTTGTCGCGACCCCCACGGCTAGACTGTGCGTAGCGCAAGCCGTGGGCGAGGAATACCGCCCGATGACCAACGGCCACGAGTCGCCCGTGTCGTCGGTGCGAATGAACGTCGCAAGGAACCAAGGAGACCCATGAGCATTATTTCGCGCCGTCGTCGTCTCAGTCGAGGGTTGCACTGGATTGGTGACATGACCTCACGAGCGGGCGCCTCCCTGCTCGCCACGGTCGTCATCATCGTGTTCGCCGTCGCCCTCACGCTGGACCACTTCCCGATGAACTGGGAGACGACTTTTTCGGCGATCACTTCGGCGGTGACCCTGGTGATGCTGTTCGTCGTCCAACACACTCAGAGCCGCCACCAAATGGCGTTGCAACTCAAACTCGATGAACTCATCCGCACCTCCCCTGTCGCGGATGATCAGCTGGTCCACATCGAGATTGCCGACGACGCCGAAATCGATGATCTCAAGCGTTCCCAGCAAGCGTTACACGAAGCCATCCGCGACGGCGAAAGTATCGAGGTCGTCGAGTTCTATCGGCATCCTGACAAATGAGACATCGCTTGCGACGATGGTGACCTCGCACCCCGAAGTAGGTCAACCTCGACTTGCGGCGCCGGCGCGCCGCGTGACGCGTGGGTCGCTCGAGAGAATCGCATCGAGACGGTCGCGGCGCGACGCGACTCCCCCCGGTCGACGATGAAATCCGCGAGACGCGACCGTGCCAGCCACAACGAACCCGCTTCGCCTCACTCGACGGGATCGAGATCGCGCAGGGCCTCCGACACCGATCCGCGGTTGACGACGACGAGCGTGCGCGTTGCGCGACAACACTCGCGCGACGTCGTCGCGCCGACCGAGTCGAAGATCACGTCCGCGCGTCGGCCCGCCGTCGTGTTCTCGTCTCGAGCGTAAGTCGACGTCGCCGCTCTGGCACCATGGTGGAGGGTGCGGGCGACGTACCAGTGACCCGAAGGGGGTCGAGAAACATGTACGAACACCGAGTCCAGGTCTACCCGAGTGCGGCGACACCCCCGCGCGAGGAACTCTTGGCGTGGCGACTCGCCCGAGTGGCCACCGACCCCGTCCCCCTGGACGAGGACGTGAGCGATATGATCATCAATCGCGTCATCGATAACGCCGGCGTGGCACTGGCCGCTCTGCGTCGACACCCCGTCGCCACCGCCCGCGCCCAAGCGCTGGCGCATCCCCATGATGGCGGAGCCACCGTCGTGGGCGTCGACGCATCGATTCGCGTGCACTGCGAGTGGGCGGCCTGGGCCAACGCCACCGCGGTGCGCGAACTCGACTTCCACGACACTTTCCTCTCAGCGGACATGAATCACCCCGGCGACATGATCTCGTCGATCGTGGCCGTGGGCCAACAGTGTGGAGTCGACGGTGCCCACGTGATGCTCGGGGTGGCGGCGGCCTACGAGATTTCCGGCGCGTTGACCTCCGCCATTTCTCTGCACACTCATCGCATCGATCACCTGCCCCATATCGCCGCGGGCATGGTGGCCGGCATCGGCGCCATGCTCTCGCTGCCGGTCGAGGTCGTCTTTCAGGCGATCAATCACGTCGTGCACGTGACGATTACCACTCGTCAATCGCGTAAGGGTGAGATTTCCACTTGGAAGGCCCACGCGCCCGCGCACGCGTCGAAGTTGGCCATTGAGGCGGTGGACCGCGCCCTACGCGCAGAGACGTCCCCCTCGCCGATCTACGAAGGTGACGACAGCATCATCGCGTGGTTACTTGACGGTCCTGACGCCACGTACACGGTGCGTCTCGCGGCCCCGGGGGAGACCAAGCGCGCGATACTCGACACCTACACCAAGGCCCATTCCGCCGAGATTCAGGCGCAGCCCTGGATCGATCTGGCCATTCGACTCCGCGAACGCCTCGGCGACCTCTCCGAGGTGCACGACATCGTCATTTACACGTCGTACCACACACATCGGGTCATCGGCAGCGGATCGGGCGACCCTCAGAAGCTCCGTCCCGACGCCAGTCGCGAGACCCTCGACCACAGCCTCTCGTACATCTTCGCCGTCGCCCTCCAAGACGGCGCGTGGCACCACGAGCGGAGCTATTCGCCCGAGCGCGCCGCGCGCACCCACACCGTCTCGCTCTGGCACCGAATTCGCACCGTCGAGGACGAGTACTGGAACGCCAGGTATCACGACCCCGATCCGTCGCGGCGGGCCTTCGGTGGCCGCGTCGTGATTACCATGCGTGACGGACGCACCCTCGAGGACGAGATCGACGTCGCCGACGCGCACCCGCGTGGCGCGCGACCCTTCCGACGAAACGAGTACCTGGCGAAGTTCACTTCCTTGGCGTCGCAGCACGCGTCGCAGTCCGAACGTGAGCGATTCCTCGCCGCCTGCGTCGCACTCCCAACCCTGGGGAGCGGACGACTCGGCGAACTCCACGTCACGGTTCCCGTACGGATCCTCGACGTGGTGGGCCTCTCCGCGGGTCTGTTCGAACGGCGCGGCCACTAGGTCACGTCACTCCCTCACTAGACTCCCCACACGTTCCCCGCGTGACGACCAGGAGGTGACGATGGCGCAGCGTTCCATTCCCGCAGTGATGATGCGCGGGGGCACCAGCAAAGGTCTACTCTTTCACGCGGCCGACCTACCCGCACACCGCGAAGAGTGGACGACGCTCCTGTGCGGCGCCTTCGGTTCGCCCGACGAATACGGACGCCAACTCAACGGCGTCGGTGGCGGATTGTCTTCTCTCTCCAAAGCCTGCGTGGTGGCACCGTCGTCGCGCGAGGACGCCGACGTCGATTACACCTTCGTGCAGGTGTTGATCGGCGAGGCGCGGGTGGATTTCCGCGCCAATTGTGGCAACATGAGTTCGGCGGTGGGCCCCTTCGCGTTCGACGAAGGACTCGTGACGAGCGGGCCGGGGCGGTGCGTCGTACGCATCCATAACACCAATACCGACAAGAGAATCCACTCCACCTTCGACGTCGAGGAAGCCGCCACGCGCTACGACGGCGATTTCACGATTCCTGGCGTGGGGGGCTCGGGCGCCCCCATCCGACTTGACTTTCTCGACCCCGGTGGCGCTACCACCGGTCAGCTCCTGCCCACCGGTCGCGTGAGCGAATGGATCGAGGTGACGGGACTAGGTTCCGTCGAAGTCTCACTCGTCGACGCCGCCAACGCGGTGGTGTTCGTGCGCGCTCGCGACGTGGGCCTCAGCGGGCGCGAGTTACCCAGCGAGATCGAGGCGCGCAGCGACGTCCTGGCGCGATGCGAAGCATTACGTCGTAGCGCGTCGGTGCGCATGGGTATCGCACCCGACGAAGTGGCCGCCGCGCGCACGACGAGCGTCCCCTTCGTTTGTCTCGTGGGCGAGCCCGAGGACGCGGCCACTCTCAGCGGTCGCGTCCTCTTGGCCCGCGACATCGACGTGCTTGCGCGCGTCATCTCCAATGGCCAGCCCCACCGCGCCCTGCCACTCACTGTTTCGCTGTGCACCGCGGTGGCCGCACGACTCGATGGTTCGGTGGTCGCCCAAGTACTTCGTTCGTCGGCCGAAGGCGCCCTACGCCTGGGGATGCCCTCGGGGATCCTCAGCGTCGACGCGACCGTGGAGCGGCGTGACGGTCACTGGAACGCGTCGAAGGGGACCTTCTTTCGCACCGCACGCCGACTCTTCGACGGTCGCGTCTGGGTGCCGTGAGGCCCAGCCGGAGAAGATTCACCCGCCGCGGCCATACGGCACCATAGGGACGCGTGCTCGCCCACGACTAGACCGCGTTGCTCGCGACGTCCACCACGATCACTGAATCGGCCTCACGGGGGTAGAGCACGGCGTGCACGATCGCCGCGACGATACCGCCAACCAACGGCGCAACCAAGAACAACCACACCTGACTGAGCGCGGTGCCACCGACCACGAGCGCGGGGCCGAGACTGCGCGCCGGATTGACCGATGTCCCGGTCAAGGGGATGCCGATCAGGTGCACGGCCGTCAAGGTGAGTCCAATCGCCAAACCCGCCGTGGTCGTATTCCCGTGCCTGCCCGTCACCGACAAGATGACAAAGACGAAGAGAGCGGTCAAGATCACCTCCGCCAGGAACGCCCCACCCGCACTCAGATGGATCAACGATGCCGCTCCGTAGCCGTCGGCGCCCAGCCCTTGAACCGACGTGGAGTAGAGGGGTTGTCTACTGATGTGACACCTCGCCGCAAGACTTCGGAGCAATGAACTTGAGTGAGTGGGCAGACCGACAAGGGGTACATCCCCAGACCG
>JAJZEN010000132.1 GCA_021828545.1 Actinomycetes bacterium | reverse complement strand
CTCTTCGCCGTGGTGCTGCTGCAGTGGCGTGCCAACGTCAATGTGTCCACGGTCACCTTGATCTTCATAATCCCCGCCATCGCGGCCGAGGTCGCGGGCGGCGTGGTCGCGGGGTTCATGACGGTGGGGCTGTCGGCCGTCGTCCTGGACTTCTACTTCATACCCCCCTACGGCACGTTATCGATCGGTTCCACGCAGGACTGGGTGGGTCTGGGGGTGTATCTCGTCGTCGTGGGTCTCGTCGCCGTGGTCGTCGCGCGCTACAAGTTGGCCCACCGCGAGGTCCTGCGCGGGGCGCTCAACATGCGCCGGGTCTACGAGCTCTCGGAGTTACTCGTACAGGACCAATCGAGTGAGGGCCTCCTCGTCTCGATCGTGCAGGCCGTGAAGAACGTCTTTGATATCGAGGCGGCGGCGCTCTTCGTGCTCGAGAAGGGGCGACTACGTATCGCCGCCTCGGTCGGACCCGACCTCTCGGCCGACGAGTTGAGTCAACTCGACCCCCAACCCGGACACTCCGTGAGCCTGTCGACGGCACTGGGTTCCTCGAGCGACCTGCGGACGGTATCCTTAGCGGCCGCCGGGCGACCGGTGGGCGTCCTCGTCTTGCGGGGTGCACGCTTCAGCGACGAGGACCGCGACATGCTCGTCACGTTCGCCAACGACGCGGCGATCGCAATCGAGCGCGCCCAACTCCGCGATCAGGCGGTACGCAACTCGCTCCTCGAAGAGGTCGACCGACTTCGTCACGCCCTCATGGGGGCGGTCTCGCACGACCTGCGCACGCCCCTGGCCACGATCAAGGTGGCCTCCTCCACCTTGACCCGGCGCGCCGAGCAACTCTCGCGGGGTGATGTACACGAGCTACACGTCCTGATCGAGGTGGAAACCGACCGCCTCACCCGACTCGTCACGAATCTTCTCGACATGACTCGTATCGAGGCGGGCGTGTTCGAGGTGCACCGGGCCCCCACCGACGTCGTGGACTTGGTCGAGGGCGCGATAGCGATCCTTCACACCAGCCTCCAGCCCGGCGCGGTCCACGTCGTGGTCGACGACGACCTCGCGCCGGTGGACGTCGACGAACTCCTGATGACCCAGGTGCTGGTCAACCTGCTCGACAATGCGCATCGCCACTCCCCCGTGGACGCCAAGGTGGCCGTCACCGCCCGGCGTTACGGCGACACGGTGCAGGTGGCCGTGGCCGACGAGGGCCCCGGCGTGGTCGAGGACGACCGTGAGGCGATCTTCGACCGATTCGTCCAATTCGACACGGGGGGCCGGGCCGGGTTGGGACTGACCATCGCGCGCACCTTCGTCGAAGCGCACGGCGAGCACCTATGGTACGAGGAGGCGCCGACCGGCGGCGCCATGTTCGTCGTCTCCATGCACCTGGCGCGCCGTGAGGTTCTCGCGTAGTTATGGCCAAGATCCTCATCATCGACGACGACCGGTCACTCCTTCGCGCCCTGCGCCTAGGTCTGCAGTCCGCGGGTCACGAGGTCACCGCCGTCGAGAACGGCGAGAGCGGCTTGGCCCACGCGGCCCTCCTGCAGCCCGACGTCGTGGTCTTGGACATCGGGTTGCCCGACATGGACGGGTTGAGCGTGTGTCGACGTATCCGTGAGTGGAGCGACGTCCCCATCATCATCCTGTCGGCGACCGGTGCCGAGAACCGCAAGGTCGCGGCCCTCGACGGCGGCGCCAACGATTACGTCACCAAGCCCTTCTCCATGGCCGAGCTCGAGGCACGTATCCGCGTCGTGGTGCGAAATCGCCTTCCCGTGAACGAGATTGACCCCGACGCCGGTCCCCTCATTGTTCGCGGGCCGCTGGAACTCGACCTCCTCCACCACGAGGCGCAGTTGAATGGACGCGGCGTTGCCCTCACCGCCAAGGAGTTCGAGGTCCTCTCCTTCTTGGCACGTCACGCGAATCGCACCTGCACACACCAGATGATCCTGAGCGCCGTCTGGGGTGTGGGCTACGGCGAGGAGTCGCAGTACGTGCACGCCTACGTACACCGCCTACGCCACAAACTCAACGACGCCGACGGCGGGCTGATCCGGTCCGTGCCGGGTGTGGGCTACCTCCTACACGCGCCCGACGAGCCGGCCACGATCCAGGACTCGCGCTAGAACAGGGGCAATTGTGGGGCGACGTCGAGGGAGTTCCCCACGAGGCGACCGCCCTTCAGCGCGCTAACGGGAAAGATCATCGCGGGCGAGAAGGAACGGCCCTTCGCCTCGCCGCGGCGCCCGCCACGAACCTCGATCCATTCTTCGGTGGTGCGCGAATTAAGGACGTGGGCCACGAAGACCCAGGATTGTCGAAGTTCCCTCACCCCGTTGACCGCGACGGCGTCGCCGGACGTCAGTCCCGCCCACGTGGTGGAGCGAACCAGGTGTCCTTGCCGAGTCACCACCGCGCGCTTTTTCACGACTACTTTCTACACGAGTCCAGCGATCCGACGCTTCGGTGGCGCCGACGCCGTCGAGACTCGCCGACGCCCGAACCCCCTTTCGAGGGGACGTTCTCGTGAGGGCGATGTAATCGTGGGAACACCAAACCCCGTAGGGCGCCGTACTAGGCGACGTGGACCCCTAGGAGGGTCGACGCCACACCGCGCAGACCCAACGGAACGCTCGCGGACGGCTGTCGTTCGAGCCACGACGACACCGTCCCGCCGATGATCATGATCACGACCAGGACCAGGGTGGTGCGCACCAGCCAACGCCGCCCGCGCGACCGCGCGCGCTGGCCGCCGTCGGCGTCGGGCGGTAATTGGCGAACGACGGTCCCCGCGGCGACGTCGTGCAGGGTCCGGCGCTTCGGGTCAGCGAGGGGCACCACCACGTAGTCGACGAGTAACAATAGGACGCCCGCCAGAATCGTCCACGGGGAGATCAACCCGGACAAGAAGATGAGCGACACCCCGTAGAAGAGGTAGCGGACGAAACTCTGTTGCCAAGTCGGCGCACCCGCCGTCGCGGCGTCCACCACCACCAGACGCGTCGATGGTCTCGCCATGCCCACGGTGCGACCGTCCATGGTGACCAAGATGACCCAGTACAACAGCACGAAGACGCTGGCGGCGCCGGCCCCTCCCAGTCCCGAGGACAGGTTCAGACCGGGGCCATCGTGGAAATGCGCGTGCACCGGCCACAGGAGGAGGTCGTTGACGACGGCGATGACGAGCCAGTACAGGGCCACGACGAAGAAATCGATGATCCAACTCCACGCGCGCGTCGGCCACTTCGCGTAGTCGAGCTCCACGTCCAACACCTGGGTCACGCTTACCCCTTTTCGTCTCACTGGCGACGAGGTCCGCTCTTGAGCACCGTCGGCGCTGGCGTACCCGTCCACGTGACGACCACGCTAGGCGACGCCCCCCGCACGGTCGTACCGCGGCCCTACGTACGGCCTCACGACGAGGAGAAATGGCGTCCCGGGGTGCGGCGAGGTGACGCACCAGAAGCCGGAACGCACGGTCCGAGCGATCCCCGACGTGTCAGAGCCGTCGCCTACGGTACGACCATGGCCTTCGCACAACCCCTGCCCAGATCCCTCTCCCCCTCACGGCTCGGGGACTTTCAGACCTGCCCCCGGCGCTACCAGCACGCCTCGGTCGAGCGGATTCCCCAACCGGCCAGCTACGCCACCGTCAAGGGTCGGGTGGCCCACTACGTCTTCGAGCAGCTCTTCGGCCTCGACGCCCCCGCTCGCAACGTCCAGGCCGCGCAAGGTTTCGTCGAGGACGCGCTGGCGCACGTGGTCACCCCGGAGGTGGTCGACGAGATCGGACTCGACGACGAGTTACGCGCGCGACTCCTCGCCGAGACCGCGGACATCGTCGAGCGATACTTCACGATGGAAGATCCGCGCACGATTGCCAGCGAGGGCGTCGAACTGCGCCTGGGCGTAACGGTCGACGGCACTCCACTGTTCGGCATCCTCGACCGCCTGGACCGCGAGGACGATGGTGCACTCGTGATCGTCGACTACAAGACCGGGTCGTTGCCGAATCGAAATTTCGACTCACAGACCTTCGCCAACGCCGAGCTCTACGCGGTGTTGTGCGAGGAGAAACTGGGCGAACGACCCCGAAGGATTCGGCTCCTCTACGTCAGTCAGGGCGAGACGATCGAACGCCCGGTATCCGAGGTCGTGATCCGCGCGCGCGCCAGCGCGGCCGCCACGGCGTGGGATAGGATCAAGCGGTACTACGACGAGGGAGATTTCCCCGCGACGCCCTCGAAGAACGCGTGTCGCTTTTGCTCGTTCCAGGACCTGTGTCGCTCCCAGGGTGTGGCGGTTCCGCCGCGCTCATCCGTAGGCTGAGACCATGATCTCTTTTGGCCTCTCGTACGATTATCGGTGCCCCTTCGCCAAGAATATTCACCTGCACGTGGTGCGCGCGCTCGCGGCGGGCGCCGACTTGCGCGTGGACTTCATCCCCTGGACGATGAGCCAGGGGTATCGCGCGCCCCATGCGCCCGACGTCTGGGACGACCCCGAGCGTGACGCCGAGCTCCTGGCCCTGGCGGTGAGCGTCGCGGTGCGCGACGAGCAGCCCGAATACTTTCTCGCGGCCCACGAGGCGCTGTTTCGAGCCCGTCACGAACGCGCAATCCGCCTGGTCACGATGCGAGAGATCGCCGAGGTCCTCACCCCGCTCGGCGTCGACATTGACAAGGTGATTGCAGACCTGCACGAGCGCCGCCCCCACCGGGTGATCGGAGAGAGTTTCCGCGAAATGCAGCGCTACGAGGCCTTCGGCGTACCCACCTTCGTGGTGGGCTCCGACGCGATATTCGTGCGCTACATGACGCCACCCTCGCGCGACGACGCCGCCTCCATCACGGTCATCGAGTCGCTGGTGACCTTGATGGCACGGCAACCCGAACTCAACGAGTTCAAGCACACGAAGGTCCCCCACTAGCCCCGCGCAGAACTAGACGAGCCGAAAGACGATCTCGAGCGCGCACACCGCGGCCAGGACCATCGCCGGAGCGGCGCCCTTGAGTCCGTCACCCCGGCGAAAGTGAAGGACGGTGGCGGCGAGCATCGTCACCAAGAGCCCCGCCGCCGCGAGTTCGTTGATGAGCGCGAGCGCGGTGCCCCTCTTCGCCACCACGCCGGCCATGACGCCGATCGCGCCAAGAATTTCGAGGATACCGACGCGTTGGAACGAGGACTTCTTAAATCCCAGGTGCTCCGCCGTCTGTGACGCCATGGTGTTGAAGATCAACTTTTGGGCCCCCGACGTCGCGAAGACGAGAAAGAGGATGATCGAAAGAATGCTGGCTACTGCTCTCATGTGTGCTCCTAGTTGACCCGACAACTGTACCGGAGCGCCGCCGGAGTCTGGCGCGACGCGGCCCCGTGAAGTGACGTTGGTAGCGTGAGTGGGTGTTCGCCGCCACCTCACCCCCGCGCGTGCGCGTCGGCATCATTGGTGCGGGCCAATTGGCGCGCATGATGGGTGACGAGGCCCACGACGTCGACGTCGACGTGACGGTGCTCGCCACGTCGCTGAGCGACTCGGCCGTCCCCTCCGTTGACCACGTCCTCATCGGGGAGCCCGGCGACGAGGATGCACTCATCGCCCTCAGCCGCGTGAGCGACGTCGTCACCTTCGACCACGAACTGGTCGACCTGGATCAATTGTCCCGCCTCGAGGCGCGTGGGGTGATCTTTCGACCGAGTCCCGCGGCGCTGCGCTTCTCGGTGGACAAATCTATTCAGCGCGCAGAGTTCGCCGCGGCAAATTTTCCCATTCCGCGCTGTTGCATCATCGCGTCATCTTCGGATCTGCCCGCGCTCGAGGAGTGGCTGGCGACGAGCGACGAGCTGACAGTGGTCAAAGCGGCGCGCGGCGGTTACGACGGACGCGGCGTGCTCTTCCCCGCGACCCGCGAGGATACGGTGGGCGTCGTCCGCGACCTGGTGCGCACCGGCCCCGTGGTGGTCGAAGAACGCGTCACGCTGTTGGGCGAAGTCGCCCAGCTCGTCGTGCGTTCGATGGACGACGACGTCGTCGCCTATCCCCTCGTCACCACGGTCCAGGACAATGGCATGTGCACCGAGGTGCACTACCCGGCCCGAGTCGACGACTCCCTCGCCCAGCGAGCCCGCGAGCTCGGCGTCGCCATCGCTCGCCACATCGCGCTGGTGGGAGTGATGGCGGTGGAGTACTTCGTCACCCCCGCGGGCCTGCTCGTCAACGAGTTGGCGCTCCGCCCCCACAACTCTGGACACTGGACCATCGAGGGCGCCGCCACGAGTCAGTTCGCCAATCACCTGCGCGCGATCTCGGGTCAGAGCCTCGGACCCACGCGAGCCACGAGTGACGCCGCAGTCATGGTCAACGTCGTGGGGGCGAGTGAACCCGGCTCCCTCGCGGCCGCGCGCGCGGTACCCGACGTGTACGTCCACGACTACGGCAAGACTTGGCGCCCCGGCCGCAAACTCGGGCACGTCACCGCGGTCGGTGACGATCCGCTCGACCTGCACGTGAGAACATGGCGCAGTGCGCGAGCCTACGGCACGTGTACCCGGGAGGTGTGATGAAACCAGTCGTCGGCGTAGTGATGGGTAGTGCCTCGGACTACGAGGTCATGGTCGGTGCACTCGACGTCCTGGGTCGTTTCGACGTCGACCACGAGGTCCACGTCGTCTCGGCCCATCGCACCCCCGAGGCGATGCTGGCCTACGGCCGTGACGCCGAGGGCCGAGGACTCGAGGTCATCATCGCGGGCGCCGGGGGCGCCGCCCACCTGCCCGGCATGTTGGCCGCCGTCACGACGTTGCCGGTCATCGGCGTCCCCGTCGCGCTGGCGCGCCTGGACGGTCTCGATTCTCTCCTCTCAATCGTGCAGATGCCCCGCGGCGTCCCCGTCGCCAGCGTCGCGATCAATGGCGCGGCCAACGCGGCACTGCTGGCGGTGCGGATCCTGGCGGTCGCCGACCCCGAACTACGCCGACGACTGGAGGACTACCGTGGCGAGATTGCCGCCGACGCCGCCGCCCAGGACCGGGACCTGCCGCGCTGAGCACCGGGTGACCGCGACGAAAATCCGCCGACACTCCTCGACCAACCCCGCGAGCGCACTCGCGCCGGCACCACGAGGTGCGCCGGGTGGGTGATTGCCAATAGTCTGAGATAACACCAAGGAGGCCCCCGTGGGTATTGCCAAGAGACTCAATTCCATGTTCCAGGCGAAGGCCAATGCCGCCCTCGACAAGCACGAGGACCCGCGTCAGACACTGGACCTCTCCTACGAGCAGCAACTGGAGAACCTGACCAAGGTCAAGCGCGCCGTCGCTGACGTGGCCACGGCGCGCAAGCGCGTGGAGATCCAGGCCGAACAGATCAAGAGCCAGGGCGACAAATTGGCCGAACAGGCCAAGCAGGCCCTGGGCCAGGGTAACGAGCCCCTCGCCCGCGAAGCCTTGACCCGACGTGAGGCGATCGCCAGTCAACTCAAGGACCTCGACGCCCAGCACGCCCAGATCGTCGAACAGGAGGACAAACTCACCGCCACCGCCCAGAAGCTACAGACTGAAGTGGAGGCGTTCCGCACCCGTAAGGAGACGATCAAGGCCACCTATACCGCCGCCGAAGCCTCAGCGCACGTCTCCGAGGCCGTCAGTGGGATCTCCACCTCGATGAACGACGCGGGCGCCGCGATGCAGCGCGCCCAGGACAAGGTGGCCCAGATGCAGGCGCGCAGTGGCGCCCTGGACGAACTCCTGGCCTCGGGCGCTCTGACCGACCTGTCGGCGGCGCCCACCGACGACATCCAGGCCCAGTTGGACAAGGCCGGAGGTGGATCCAACGTCGACGCCCAACTCGCCGCGCTCAAGGCCTCGCTGAGCGCGGGTGAGACGCAGTCGAGCTTGCCCAGCGGTGGCGCCACCGCTTCGAGCGACGAGGCCTGACATGGCCAAGACCAAGATTGAATCCGATCACGGCCTCAACGTGCGTATGTTCGTCACCGGCCTATTGCTGGTGGTGCTCTACCTGATCATCACCACGGTGATGATCTCGCTGGGGGTCTCCTACGGACTGGTCATCGTCATCGTGGCCGCGCTGATCTTCTCGCAGTACTACTTCTCGGACAAGATCGCGATGTTCTCGATGCACGCCCACGAAGTGACCCCGGCCCAAGAGCCCAAGCTCCACGAGATCGTCGATCGGTTGTGTCTTCTCGCCAACATGCCCAAGCCCCGCGTGGGCGTCGCCGAGATGGACATGCCCAACGCCTTCGCCACCGGCCGCAGTCCGAGCCACGCCGTGATCTGCGCGACCCGAGGGATCATGAACCGGCTGAGTGACGAGGAGCTCGAAGCCGTGCTCGCGCACGAACTCTCCCACGTGGCGCACCGTGACGTCGCGGTGATGACCATCGCCTCGGGCGTGGGAATGCTCGCGGGTATGGTCTCACGCGTCGCGATGTTTGGCGCGATGTTCGGCGGGGGTGGTCGCGGGGGGAACCGGGGCAACCAGAACGCGGCCCTCGTCGAAATGGTGACCTGGTTGGTCTCGATCGTGATCTACGTCGTGGCCTACCTGTTGACCATGGCCCTCTCGCGCTATCGCGAACTGGCCGCCGACCGCTCGGGCGCGATCCTGATCGGTAAACCCAGTGTGCTCGCGAGTGCGCTGGTGCACATCACTGGCGACATGGGGCGCATTCCGCGCACCGACCTGCGCAAGTCCGAGAGCATGAACGCGTTCTTCTTCGTACCGGCCCTGGCCGGTGGTTCGGCGGCGTCCCTCTTCTCGACTCACCCGACCCTGGAGAAGCGCCTCGACGCCTTGAACAAGCTCGAACGCGAACTCAACGGCTAGTGGGCCTGCGCGACACGATTTTCGGGCGCACGAAGCAGGTGGCGCCCCAACTCGACAACATCTTCGCCTTGCCCACCGCGGCGCTGACCCTGCAGAGCGAGCTGGACTTGGTGACGTCGGGCCAGGCGGGACTGTGTTTCAAGGCGGGTAGCGGCGAGTCGACTCTCGCCACCGATGCGGACATCACCGAACTGCTCAACTTCGACGAGCTCAAGGACTCGTTCTCCCTCACCACCGACGACCTGGGCTTCAAGTGGCTCGTCATCAACGACCCCACGATCGACGGACTCGTGACCAAGATTCACGCGGCCAACACCACGATGGTCGAGCACCAACTCGGTCCCCGCCTTCTCTGCGCGGTGTTTGGCTTCGTGCCCGCGACGCCCCCGGGCGAGGGCTCGGTGCGCCTGGTCTATCTGCTCAAGCAGGGCACTTTCTACCCCTTCGCTCCCACGGGCCCCAATCAACGCGACAACGAGCTCGAACTTCGCGTCAAGTCCTTCCTGGGTACGGACCTCGTGGTGGAGAAGGACCTCTCGCGCTGGATGGCTCTGTGGAACCTCCCGGTGAGATGACTCAACCCTGAGGAGTCGCCGCGACGGCCCGGGCTAGTCGCTGCGCGTGGAACCACACGTCGAGCCCACCTTCACTGGTGGGTGCGCCGAGGGCGTCACGAAAGAGCGTGAACGCCTGGCTGGCGTGCGGCGTCGTCGGGTCCAGCACCACGGTGCCGACGTCGTTGAGGAACACGAATTCTCGCATCCGCGCGACGAGCGCGTCGTCGAGCGTCGGGTCACGGGTGTTCGCCCCCGACCAGTACGACAAGAACTGGGTCACCTGTACGGGACGGGTCGAGGCCGGCTGACCGGTGACGTGATCGCGTGGAGTGGGGATGATGGCCTCGCCCCCGATCATCTTCCAACGAAAGCCCGCGCGCACCTGCCAGAGCATCGAGGTCGCGTGGGGCGAGGCCGAGATGGGGAAGGGTAGGACCACTGATCCCGCGGGAATCTGCAAGTCCAGTGGGGACGTGAAGAATGCGGGCACCACGGGAACCGGACTGGTGATGATCGGTAGGCGTGGCAGATAGAGCGCGAACGAGGCCACCGCCAGGACCGAGAGACCTCCATGGAGGGCGACGCGGGGCACGCGCGGGCGCGACGGCACCGGTTGCCGCGACCAGTCGCGCCAACGCGTGATCCCCAGCGCCACGAGCACGGCCACGAAGAATGACGCGAAGAGTGCGAATCGGTTGGGGAGGTCACTCTGGAGAAACGAGATCTTCCCGAAGGCGGTCCAGGGCAAGGGTACGTGGATCGTATGATTGGCGACCATGAGCCAGCGGCCCATCGAGAGGATCTCGGTGGCGAGCAAGACGCCGTTGACGTAGAGCACCCAACGATTGGCGCGCATCTTCCACAGGATCAGTCCGAGGACTGCCACTAGGGGGGCGCCGAGGTAGCTCCCGTTCTCCCCCAGGTCACCGCCCATGAACTTGTTACCGAGTCGCGACAAGAAACTCGGACTCCACCACTGCAAGGAATTGGGCACGATCGTACCCAACACGTCGAGTTTCAGGGGACTGTGGGTGGTGCCGTGAGTGGCTCCGTGGATGGCTTGGGGCCCGAGGAGCTGAAAATAGACCGGGTACGCGAGCACGACGAACGCGATGACGACCGAGTAGAGACCCGCGCGTAGCGCGTAGTCGACACGCCGACGCGTGAGAGCGCCGCGGTTCGCAAGGATCAGAATGACCAGCGCGATCGCGGCCACGATCACCGTGTCCGCGGCCACCTCCTGGGAGATGAAGAACTGAACGATCACCAGTACGGCGAGCACCAGACCCCAGCGGCGCGCCGAGCCCTCCTGCACGACCACGATCCGGAAGAGCGCGTAGAAGATCAACGGAGGTAGCGGCGCGAAGATCAAGAAGACGTGGGCCACGCCCTGACCGACCATGTAGGGAGAGAATCCGTAGAGGGCGCCCGCGACGAGAGCCGCGAGGTTCGACGCCGTCACTCGGCGTACCACGAAGCAGCACGCCAGCGCCGAGACGGGGAACGACGCCCACATCAACAAGTTGTAGCTCGAGATCGCGCCGAACAGCCACGTCACGGGAGCGACCAGGATCGCGAGCGCGGGCATGACGGTATTGGTCGCGAGGTTCGCGCCCGAGGGGTAGTCCATCCAGTTCGTGAAGAAGGGATTGTGCCCGTGCAGAATCGCCCACGGGGTCCACTTGAGGAACCACACCTCTTGCATCTCGTCGCCGCAGGCGCACCCCACGATGGAGTGGGGATTGCCGGGCAATTGGGGCCAATAGACCCGCAGCGAGATGACCACGAAGACCACGAGGGCGATCAAGAAGAACCGCGCCGTCGTGATCCCCTCCACCCGGTCGATCAGCGATCGACCGGGTGGAGCGAGGGCCCGCGACGGCGACGGACCCTGGCCAGAATCCTGGCCAGGGTCCTGGTCGAGTGGTATGTCCACGCTCACGTCGTACGCCCCCCAAGTTGACCCCGCGCCTCGCGCTCGACAGTCGTGGAACGGCCCACGCTACTGTAGCAACGCGGCACCACCGGCGACCGCGGCCCCCGCGGACTGGTGGCGTCGCCGTGCCGGAGCCGCTTTCGAACTACCGCGGTGTAACCTGAGGTGGCGCCGAAGTGCGCGACCCACCGCGCGTCGGGACTTCGAACGAGGGACTCGTCACGGGGACGTCGCCACCAGGGGCGTCGCCGCACTCGCGGTGAGGACAGCAATGACGCCCCGCCCGTCCGCGGACGGGGGAGGAAAGTAGAGGCGACAACATGGCCGTAGACGATTCGCTCGCCGGGGTCAACCCCGCCTTCGGGATGCCCATCAGGGGACGAGGTCCGGGCTCGATACTGCGGCGCGTCGTGGCCAAGTTCATCTGGCCGTTCCTTCGCCACCAGGTGGACGTGAACCACATGTTGATCGCCGAGATCCGTGACCTCCAGGCCGCCCAGAACGTCCTGCTCGCCATCGTGGACCAACAGCTCTCCGAGACGGGACACACCACGGTGACCCTGCGTCAACTCGGCGCGCACGCGGCCTTCATCGAGGACGGGCTGCACAACGTCGAGAACGCCCTGCACATCCTTGAGGGCCAGTACACGTCGGTCGTCGAACAGCGCGAGAGCCACCTCGCCGACGTCCAGACGCACGTCACCGTTCGCACCCAGCAACTCGAGAATCAGATCGACCTCAGTCATCGCCAGTTGCTGGCGCGCTTCTACGACGGGTTCGGGGCCCTCCAGCGCGACGTCACGCAGGTCGCCCACGACGCCACCGACCTGGCCGAACGACTCCGGGGCGAATTCGACGGCTTCGAACTCTTGGCCCTGGGCGAACGCGAGCGGATCGCGGGACTGCTCGCGCGCATGGCCGAGGTCGACCACTTTCTCACCGAGGTCAAGCGCTCCTACCCCGACCTGGTCAAGCCCGAACGGCTCGTGCGCCTGGCCACGGGCTTTGACGCCATCGAGCGTGCGCACGCCATGCGCTTTCGCGGCACGCGCGAGGAGATCATGGAACGTGTCGCGGTCTACGTCCCGGACCTCAAGTCCGTGGCCGAACTGGGTCCGGTCCTCGACGTCGGGTGCGGGGGTGGTGAACTGCTCGAGGTCTTGCGGGAGAACGACATCGAGGCCTACGGCATCGAGATAGTCGAGGCGGCGGTGGACGAATGCGTCGCGGCGGGACTCGACGCTCGTCTCGACGACGTCCTACACCATCTCTCGACCGTGCCCAAGGGATCCTTGGGGGCGGTCACCGGCATCCACGTGGTCGAGCACCTGGGCATCGACACCTTGATCGAGATGATCGATCTCTCCCTCCAGGCACTGCATCCCGGCGGTCTGGTGATCTTCGAGACACCCAATCCCGGCAACGTGCTCGTGGGCGCCGATAGTTTCTACATCGACCCCACGCACGACCACCCGATCCCCAGCGCTCTGTTGGAGTTCTTGTTGTCGATTCGCGGATTCAGCGACGCGCGCATCGTGCCCTTCAAGCGCGCGCCCAACCTCTTCACTCCGGTCATGCCCGACTCGGGCGTGTGGGCCAATGACGTGACGCGCGTCGCCCAGCACGTCTCGAACGTCTTGTTGGGCGCCGAGGACTACGCGGTGATTGCGCGACGAGCGCTGTAGCGATGCGCCTCGCAGTTTGGACGCCGCTACCGCCCGAACCCTCCGGAATCGCGGACTACAACGCGACGCTGCTGGCGGTGATGGCCCGCGACGCCGACGTGTCGATCACCGTGATCATTCGTGATGAGGGACCGCTGACGCCAGCGCCCCCAGGTGTGGCGCTGTGTCGCGTGAGTGACTACGTGGCGCGCGACTACGACCTCGACCTGTACCACGTCGGCAACAACCCCACCTTCCACGGCTACATGCTGCGCGCGGCGATGACCCGTCCCGGCGTGGTCGTCTTGCACGACCCGGCCATCGTGGATTTCATGGAGGTCATGCTCGGGGGGCGCCACCGTCGGATCTTCGAGGTCGAGGTGGCCTACAACCTGGGTTGTTCGGAGGAGAACGTCGAATGGGTCCAGTCGGCGATCGCGGCCTGGGATCGCACCGAATTGCTCATGTCACGACGACTCATCGAGACCAGTCTGGAAACGCTGGTGCACAGCACGTGGGCGCTCGAACAGATACGCTCGCGCTTCGACGTCGCGCACGTGCGCACCATCCCCTTCGCCGTGGGCATCGATCCCACCCGTCACGGACCGCGCCGCGACGCGACGTTGACCTTCGGGGTCTTTGGCAATATCAGCTTTCACAAGCGCGTCCCCGAGGTCGTCGCGGCCTTCGCCGCGGCGTGCCGGCGCGGGCTCGACGCGAACATGATCGTGGCCGGGCGTCGTGACAATCGTGACGCCGAGGGCCGAGTGAGTCGCCTCATCGAGGAGAACGACCTCGCCGAGCGCGTGCACGTCGCCCTCGACGTCGACGTCGAGACGTTTCGCGCCCTCCAAGAGAGGTGTGACGTCCTGGTGGGCCTGCGCTCACCCACCGCCGGTGAGACGGCGGCGTCGCTCCTGGAGTGTTTCGCCCTGGGCAAGGCCGCCATCGTCTCTGACGTGCCCCAGAACGCGGAGTTCGACGACGAGTTCTGTCAGCGCGTTAGCACCGACGCCCGCGAGGAACACGAGGAACTGGTCGCGGCGCTCGTGCGCGCGGGCCAGGACGTGGGGGCGACGCGGCGCGCGGGTCGCCACGCGCTCGAGCACGTCACTCGGCACAACCGGGTGCAAATCGTGGCCGCGCTCTACCTCGATGAATTGCGCCGAGTTCTGCGCGAGTCGCCATCGCCCTCGCCATCGCCCGACGTCGAGGAGTGGCCGCGAGCGATCGGCGTGAACGCCATCGCCTCGTGGGCGGGCGCCACCGGGCTCGCCGAGGCCGGACGCCGCAGCGCCCTCGCGTTGCTTCGCGAGGGCGTGGCCATCGCGACCCAGGACGTGAACCTCTGGGCGAAGGTTGATCCCTCGCGGGTTCCGCCCGAGATCGCCGCGCTCCCCAAGGGACACCCCTACCCCATCGGTCTGTCCTTCCTCAATATCAACGAGTTCCACGTCGTCGAAGGGTGGCAATTGCGTGGGCACGGCACGCCCTACCTGATCGCGATGTGGTACTGGGAACTCCCGGCGCTACCCGCCGACATGGTCGTCGAGATCGACCGCGTGGACGAGATTTGGGTCGCCAGTGAGTTCGTACGTGACGTGTTCTCGCGCTACACGCACAAGCCCATCTTGGTCATGCCCTGCGTCGTCGAACCCGTCGCGGACCCCGACGCGACTCGAGAGTCCCTCGGACTACCTCCCGGGGACTGCGTGATCTACCTGGTGACCTTCGACGCCAATTCCACCATCGCGCGCAAGAACCCCTACGGCGCCCTCAAGGCCTTCGAAAAGGCCTTCGGCGTCGGTCGCACCGACGTGGTGTTGGTGGTCAAGGTCATCAACCTGTCCAACTACCCGGTCGTCCAAAACGACCTGCGACGCCACGTGACGCGCCTGGGGGGAATACTCATCGAGACCGACATGTCCTCGGGCGAGATCGCGGCCCTCATCCAGCACGCCGACGTCTACGTCTCGATGCACCGCTCCGAGGGGTTTGGCCTCGGACTCGCTGAAGCGATGTATTTCGGACGCCCGGTCATCGCCACGGGCAATTCGGGCAACATGGACTTCATGAACGTGGCCAACAGTTGCCTGGTGGGATACCACTCCATGGTGGTACACCGCAATGAACTCAGTGACAACCCCACGGCGATGGCCCTCTACGAGCCCGGCAACCTCTGGGTCGACCCCGACGTCGATGGCGCCGCGCGCCAGATGTTGTGGCTCTTTGAGAATCCCGCACAACGCGCGATCCTGGGCCGCCGTGCGGCGGCCGACATCCGCGAGCACTACGGTTCGGCGGCGGCGGGGCGGGCGATGCGCCAGCGCCTCGAAGAGGTCAGTACTGCCCTGCACGCCGCGTCGAGGGACAACGAGGACGACGTCGCCTAGGGATGGGTCATGTCTCTCGGGACGATTGCCGCGTCGAACTGCTCACCCGTCAAGTACCCCAGGGCGAGCACCGACTCGCGCAGCGTCAGATGCTCCTTGTGGGCCTTCTTGGCCACCCGGGCGGCTTTGTCATAACCAATGAGGGGATTGAGCGCGGTGACCAGCATCAAGGAGTTAGTGAGGTGCTGGTCGATCTGCTCGTAATCGGGCTCGAGGCCCTCCACGCAGAACTCACGGAACCGCTCGCAGGCGTCGGTGAGCAGGTCGATCGAGTTACAGAAGTTGTGGATGAGCACGGGTTTGCAGACGTTGAGTTCGAGGTTGCCGCGCGACCCCGCGATGGACACCGCAGCGTCGTTACCGACGACCTGGATGCACACCATGATCATCGCCTCGCTCTGGGTCGGATTCACCTTGCCGGGCATGATCGACGAGCCCGGTTCGTTCTCGGGCAACCGGAGTTCACCCAGCCCCGAACGGGGACCCGAACCGAGCCAGCGCACGTCATCGGCGACCTTCATCAGGCTCGTCGCCAGGGTCTTGATCGCCCCGTGGGCGAACACCAGGGCGTCGTGCGCGGCGAGCGCCGCGAACTTGTTGGGCGCACTGACGAAGGGCTGGCCCGTCATGTCGGCGATGCGTTCGGCAACGCGCGCCGCGTAGTCGGGGTGCGTATTGAGTCCCGTGCCCACGGCCGAACCGCCGGCGGCGAGTTCACAGAGTCCCGGCAATACCAAGTGGAGACGGACGAGGTCCGCGTCGAGCTGGGCGACGTAGCCCGAGAACTCCTGACCGAGCGTGAGTGGCACCGCGTCCATCAGGTGCGTTCGGCCGATCTTGACGACGTCGGCGAACGCCACGGCCTTGGCCTCGAGGGCGTCACGCAGGCGCGTCACGGCCGGGACCAGACGCTCGGTGATCTCCACGACCGCCGCGATATGCATCGCGGTGGGAAAGGTGTCATTGGAGGATTGGGACATATTGACGTCGTCGTTGGGGTGGACCGGCGTTTTCGACCCCAGGACGCCCCCCGCCATCTCGATCGCCCGGTTCGAGATGACCTCATTCACGTTCATGTTGGACTGCGTCCCCGAACCGGTCTGCCAAATCCGCAACGGGAACTCATCACTCAGCGCCCCGTCGATGACCTCGAGCGCCGCGCGTTCGATCAAGCTGGCCTTCTCCAGGTCGAGCTTGCCCAGTTCGTGGTTGACCAGCGCCGACGCTAACTTCAAGACGCCGAAGGCCTTGATCAGCGCGACGGGCATGGTCTCGCGCCCGATGGCGAAGTGATGCAGGCTCCGCTGGGTCTGTGCGCCCCAGTAGTGTTCCGCGGGTACTTCGATCTCGCCCATCGTGTCGGATTCAATTCGCACGGCCATGTCGTGTCACTTCCTTCGTGTCCTCGCGCGCGGCCCCCAGGGCCAATCGCTCGCCCTCCACGTTAGCCAGGCCGCGACGAATCTCGGGTGCGGGGACCGACGCGGGTTTCGTCGCACCACGCGACGCGCGACTTTCTCTCGTTAGAGTGGGTGGGTCCATCCAGAGCAGTCTCGATCGCCCCAAGGAGCCCCCATGAGTGATACCTTTACGCCCGCCGCTCGGGCGATATTCGACAAGCAAGTGCTCGCGCACGTGGCGTGCTTGGACCTCTCGGGCGCCCCCCACGTCACGCCCGTGTGGGTCGGGCTGGACGGCGAGGACGTCATCATCAACACCGCGCTCGGGCGGGCCAAGGCGCGCTTCTTGGCCAACGACGCGCGCGTCGCGGTGTCCTTGACCGACCCGGACAACGCGTACGACTGCGTCGCCCTGCGCGGCAAGGTGACGGGCTTCAGCACCGAGGGCGCCGATGACGTGATCGACGCCTTCGCCAAAAAATATCTGGGTGTCGACTCCTACCCCATGCGCCGTGAGGGCGAAGTGCGCGTGACCGTGCGGATCACGCCCGAGAGCATCATCGTCCAGCCCGATTGAGGCGGCGTCGTCAGGGGTTGAATCCGAAAACGCTCTTCACCTCGAGGAACTCGCGCAAGCCGAATACTCCGTATTCGCGGCCGTTCCCCGACTGCTTGTACCCACCGAAGGGCGACTTTCCGTCGATACCCTTACCGTTGATGTGGACCATGCCCGCGCGAATGCGTCGCGCGACCCGACGTGCCCGTTCGAGGTCCCCCGACGAGACCGCACCCGAGAGTCCGTAGGGTGTGTCATTGGCGATGCGCACCGCGTCGTCCTCGTCGTCGTACGCGATCAGGGTGACGACGGGCCCGAAGACCTCCTCTCGGGCGATCTCCATGTCGTTGTCGACGTCGCCCAGCACCGTCGGACGAACGAAGTAGCCCTCGTGCAGGCCCTCCGGGCGCCCCAATCCACCCGCCACGAGATGCGCACCCTGGTCCAGGGCTCGACCGATCATCGCCTGAATCTTGTCGAACTGCGTGGACGACACCACCGGACCCACGTGAGTGGCGCGATCCTCGGGCGGTCCCACGACCACTGAGGCCGCGATATGGCTAGCGATCGCCTTCGCTTGATCCATTTGGTCGCGTCGTACCAGGATTCGCGTCCGGGCGTTGCACGACTGGCCCGAGTTCTCCATGACGTCCCACAGCGCCTTAGTGAGGGCCACGTTCAGGTCGGCGTCGGGCAACACGATATGGGCGGACTTGCCTCCGAGCTCTTGATGAACCCGCTTCACCGTCCCCGCCGCGTTACGCGCGACCTCCACGCCCGCTCTCGTGGAGCCCGTGATGGAGACGAGGTCCACGTCGGGGTGTCGCGCGAGGGCGGCCCCCACCGTCATTCCCTCGCCATTGACCAGGTTGAAGACTCCCGAAGGGACGCCCGCCTCCGCCATCACTTCGGCGAAGAGCAGCGCGCTCAGCGGAGCGAGTTCCGAGGGCTTGAGCACCATGGTGCATCCCGCTGCCAGGGCCGGCGCCACTTTCGAAGCGATGAGCAGGAGTGGCCAGTTCCAGGGGGTGATCAACGCGCACACCCCGACGGGCTCGTAGAGGATTTCCGTCGAGCCGTCGCGGTGAGCGACTTCGAAGTCCGCGAGAGCCGCCAGGGCTTGGCGGAACTGACCGAGGCCCGCCGGAACTTGCTCTTCACGCGCCAATGTCAACGGTGCACCCATCTCCAAAGTCACGGCGTCGGTCAATTCTTCGGACCGCGTGAGATAGACCTCGATGATGTTGTTCAAGAGGTCGATTCGGTCCCCTCGCGAAACGAGCGAATACGTCTCGAATGCTCGCCTCGCCGCTGCCACCGCGACATCGACGTCGCTCGAATCTCCCATCGCCACCGTGGTGATGTCGCGCTCCGTGGCGGGGTTCACGACCGCGCGCCATTGATCCCCGCTGGGCGCCACCCAACATCCGTCAATATAGAACTCACCCACGTGATCCACGTCTCTCCTCGTCCCTCTCGACGAATCCACCGTATCTCGGCGCATCGCGGCAAGGACAAATCACTGCACCTTCGTCGAGTTGGAGTGGACGCTCCAACGGTCCCCCGGGCGCGAAAATTGATTCGACCGGCCGTCTTCGATCACGACGCCGCGCTCCCGGACGACGAAATGGCGAGCGACCTCGAGTTCGAAGCCGACTTCGTGGATGACCACCGTCGTGGTCCCAGCGTCGACGGCGACATCAATGAGATCGTTGAACACGTCGGGCACCATTTCGGAGTTAAAGGTCGAGTTGAGTTCGTCGCATCGCGACGGCCTCGATTTCTTGGCCGGCCCACGCGTCGTGGTCCCCACGACGCGACCCACAGTTCGCGCGGATCGCTCCGAGCCCCGTGATTCTGACCCACGCGCCGTAGTAGGTCCATGACCCTCTCGGGTCCTTGCGCCACTGTCCCCACCCGCCGTTGGCGGGTGGCGTCTCGTCGTCAATGGCGCACGTGCGCTCGAAGTGGGTGAACCCCAGGAATACCCAACCCGCCTCGTGGCGTTGGCGCGACGGAGCGAAGACTCACGTCGCGAGAAACAGGGGCGTCTCATGCGGCGCCCAGCGAGTCACCCTCAGTCACGACGCACTTCTGGTCGGAGCGCTCAGGGAGAACTCGAGAACGGACGGACGAGGGCTTCCCCGGCTCCGTGCAGGTCACCGGGATCGATGAACGAGCCCCCCCCCCCGAGTCGTGTCCGAGTAGTTCGACCGTCGAACGCTTCAGTCATCGATGAGCACCGATCTTCGACGCGCCATTTTTCGCCACGGAAATATCCGGGCACTGGGCCACGAACCGCCGAGGGGCTCGGTCATGGATTTGTCGTGCGACCGCGATCCGACGATCCCGCTCGTTGAACTGGACGTAGTCCGCATTGGTCAGCGTTTCCCCACGAAAGGAAGGGCAAGGGAAGTACTACGAGTCGCGAATTCCCCGAACTCCAACGTCATAGGACTCGGATGAGTCGGTTCGCCACACCGAGATCGTGACGATCAGCGGGCGCCATCGGACACGAAGGCGCTGGTTGCATCGCCCCGCGCGTCAGTCCGAGAAGTACGTTAATTCCCCACTTGACGCGCGCGCCTGCAGTACCGACGAATCGTGTCGTAGTACTTCATCCTGGGCACTCCACACCGTGATGGTCCGCGGAGGCGCCGGACGATTGTAGGCGTCGGTGATAGTGGCGACCGCATTGTGCAGCGTGACACGCTCGCCGCTCAGCAGCGCCGCCACGACCTCGGCGTGCAGGTGGGCGTCGCGGTCGGCCTCGACCACCACGTGATCGAGTTCGAGCAGGTGCGACAACGTCTTCACGTCGCGCGCGATGAGCCCCGCGCTGTAGTCCTCGCTGGCGCGCAACCAGAGGCCCCACGGGCCCAGCCAGTCGACGCACGCTCCCGCCACCGCGACCACGGGGTCGGCGTCGAGAACGCGAAACACCACGGGCCGACCGCCCTCGCTCAGGTGGACGGGCGCGTTCTCCAGGCCCCGGAGATCAACGTCGAATCGCGCGAGTCGCATGACGCTACGGCTGGAGGTCTTCTTTTGGCAGCTTTTCGACGTTCACGTCACGAAAGGTGAGCACGCGCACGTGAGGTACGAAGCGCGCGGAACGGTACATGTCCCAGACCCACGCGTCGTTCAGTATCACTTCGATCATCACCGGTGACGACGCGGACTTGACGTCGAGTTCCACCGAGTTAGCCAGGTAGAAACGACGGTCCGTCTCCACGGCGTAGTCGAACATCCCCACGACGGCCTTGTACTCCTGGACTAGGGCCAGTTCGAGGGTCGACTCGTAGTCGTCGAGCTCTTCTTCGCCCACGGGCGACTACGGACGCTCGGTGACGCGGAGCTCCTTGATCTTCGCGGCCTTTCCGCGCAGATCACGGAGGTAGTACAACTTGGCGCGTCGTACGTCACCGTAGGAGTCGACCTCGATCTTGGCGATGGTCGGTGCGTGGACCGGGAAGGTCCGCTCGACCCCCACGCCGAAACTGATCTTGCGCACGGTGAAAGTCTCTTGCAATCCCGCGCCCTGACGACGGATGACGGCGCCCTGGAACACCTGGACGCGCTCACGGGTGCCCTCCACCACGCGCACGTGCACCTTGAGGGTGTCTCCGGTACGGAAGTTCGGGATGTCGTCGCGCAACGAGTCGCGATCAATGAGGTCGGTCGGGTTCATGGGAGCGGTCGCTTTCGGATCACTAGGGATTTACTACTTTAGCCGCTGACGCGTGGTGATTCCACCACGGGGTAGTCCTCGAGCAACTCGACCTCCTCGGCGCTGAGCCCGCCACGGCGCGCCATCAGGTCGGGACGGCGCCTCAAGGTCAGGTGCAGGGCCTGGGCGCGACGCCACCGCGCGATCGCCTCGTGGTTCCCCGACCTTAGTATCTCGGGCACCTCGAGGTCCCGCCAGACGGCGGGCTTGGTGTAGTGGGGGTACTCGAGCAACCCGTCGCCGAAGGACTCCTCGACGCTCGATTCGTCATTGCCCAACCCGCCCGGCACCAGCCGCACCACCGCTTCGATGATGCACAGGGCGGCCAGCTCACCTCCGGCCAGGACGAAGTCGCCCAGCGAGATCTCCTCGTCGACCACGGTATCGAGGACGCGCTGATCGAAACCCTCGTAGCGTCCGCACACCAACGTGAATCCCGCCAGAGTGGCCAGACGCGCGGCGCTCTCGTGGGTGAAGCTCGATCCCGACGCGGTGAGCGCGATCACCGGACGCGCTAGACCCGGCGTCTCGTCGATCGTACGGGCGATGGGTTCTGCGCGCAGCACCATTCCCGCCCCACCACCGTAGGGAGTATCGTCCACGCTGCGGTGCGCGTCGGAGGTGGCGTCGCGAAAATCGTGAACCACCAGGTCCCACACCCCGCGCTCGCGAGCGCGACCCAACACCGACGTGGCCGCGTAGGCGCGTAGGGCGTCGGGGAAGAGCGTCAGGACGTCGACGCGTAGCGTCATTGGAAAAGCCCCTCGGGGACGTCCACCACGATGCGACGTCGCGCCTCGACCGAGGTGACGAAGGTCAGCGGGACGAGGGCGCCCGAGTCAAGCACGAGGAGGTCGCTCGCCGGGTTGGCCTCGACGTCGACCACCGTGCCGCGCACGACCCCTTGCGCGTCGACGACCTCGGCGCCGAAGAGGTCGTCGATCCAGATCACGTCCTCGTCGTCGATGTCGAGGCGCGGCGCCGACAGCACCACGCCACGCCACGAGTCGGCCGCCTCGCGCGTCGCGATCTCGTCAAACCAGACGAGGAAACGGTCCTGGTGCGCGCTCGACGACACCACGTGCAACGGGCCACGCGCGCTGAGTAGTTGCGTTCCGGGGTCGAGGCGTTCACGCCGATCGGTCCACAGGTCAACCACGACCTGGCCCTTGAGCCCGTGGGCCTTGACGATCCGCCCGACCTCGAGCGTGGGGCGCTCGTCAGCGCTCACGACTAGTCGACGATGTCGACGGTGGCGTTGACGCCGTCACGCGCACCGGCGGCGGCGACCAGCGAGCGAATGGCTTGCGCCGTGCGGCCGCGCCGACCGATCACGCGGCCCATGTCCTCGGGACCGACCTGCAACGACAGGACCACCTTGCCCTGGCGCTCGTCGACCGCGACGCTCACGGCGGAGGGGTCGTCGGCGAGCGACGTGGCGATGAATTCGAGCGCGGCTCGCGCGGTAATCGCGCGCTCGGCGGCGTCACTCGTGGTGACCTCGTCCTCGGACATGACCTCGTCGTCCTCGTCAATGGTGTTGATGTCGCCTTCGACGTAGTCGTCGTGCGTGTCGCTCACTGGGCGGCCTTGACGCGCTTGGCCGGCTTGTCGACCTTAGCGGGCTTAGCGGGCTTTGCGGCCTCGTAGGCCTCGAGGGCCCCGCTGGCCTTGAGGAGCTTGGCGACGCGCTCGGTGGGCTGGGCGCCCTGACTCAACCAGGCCACCGCCTTGTCGTTGTCGATCGAGATGATGGTCTCGGGCTCGGCCGTCGAGAGGCCGCGCGGCTGGTAGGTGCCCACGATCTCGAGGAACGCACCCGAGCGGGCGCGTCGCGCGTCCGTCGCCACGACACGATACGTCGGTTGTTTCTTCTTGCCCATCCGCACCAAACGAAGTTTCACGGCCACGTCGTAATTCCCTTCAGACCTTTTGTTCTCATCCCACAGAACTGGGCGATATACCCGAGCGCACAAGTTTAGCGTTGTTTGGGGGGGGTCACCCTCCCGCCCTTCTTCTTTTTCCCTTTGGGGCCGTGCGTCACGCTCGCGGGAGCGCCGCTTTTCATCCCCGACGCGAGTGCTTCGAAGCCCGCGGGTAGGGTCTCGCCGCGCGCCGCCTGGGCTCGTGCGGCCATTTGGGCCAT
>JAJZEN010000154.1 GCA_021828545.1 Actinomycetes bacterium | reverse complement strand
ATGGAGAAACCCAAGGCGCGCGTCACCGTCAGCACGGTCCCGACACCCAGTGAGCGATACCCCAGCACGTGCGCCGTGTCGGCCAGGGCGAGTCCGAGCGCCGTCACGGGGGCGTCCCAACTGCGAACCGCCCCATTGGAGGTGAGGTTCGCCACCCAGCCCCACCCGAAACCAGCCAACCACGTCCAGAAGGCGAATACCCCCGTGGTCACGATGACCGAGACGGCCACGGGCCGCAGGCGTTCGCGCACTGGCGCGCGCGACCCCCACCACGTCCAGGCGATGAACGCCAGGCCCAGCGCGGCGGGCGCCTTGATCGCCGCCGCGCAGGCGCACAGCACGAGGGCCCACACCAGGTGCCGACGTAACGCCAGGACCACCCCCCAGACCATGAACGCGGTCATCAAGGCGTCGTTGTGCGCCCCGTCGATGAGAGTGATGAGCACGACCGGATTGAGCGCGAAGAGCGCGAAGGCCTCGCCGCGGTCGCGTTGCAGGCAACGCGCCAGAGCGCTCACGCCCCACCCGATCGCCACCACCGCGAGGACCTCCACCAGCCGCAGTCCCACGACGGTGGCCAACTGATTGTGGCGGGCCAGGCGGTCGATGGAACCGTCGAGGAAGAGGAAGAAGGGCCCGTAGGGCGCGGGAGCGTTGCGCCACAGTGGATCGACGGGGTTGACGTAGGGACTCGACCCCAGTGACAGGGGGCCCAAGAGGTACGGGCTCAGGTGATAACTGGTCATCTCCCCCTGGGCGGCGTAACTAAAGACATCGCGTGAGAAGAGTGGTGGGGCGATGACCATGGGGGCCGCCCACATGGCAAAGACCCACCAGAGGGAGCGCAACGGCGCTCCGGGATGCAATTTGAGGATCTCGACGAGACGCAACCACACCCGCATGAGCAGCGCGAGGCCCCCGTACCCCAAGACGACCGACAACAGCAGCGTGGTCTGCGTGGGAGAAGTGGAGACGACGCTCGCGGGTTCGCCGAAGAACCACGTGGACGTCATATCGAGCTTGAGGGGCGAATTGGGAAAGGATCCTCCCGCGAAGAGCAAGCACATGGCGAAGAATCCCAGGACGGCGGGCTGCCAGAGAAAGTCGAATCCCTCGAAGGGGCCGGGCCGGAAGCGGCCCAACGGCGTGTAGCGACGTTCGAGGATCTGAATGGCCGATTCGAGGCCGTCGGCGCCGCGCTCGTAGCGCCGGTGCAACCACCGGGCGCTACGCGTCAGTCGATGTGCGTCAGAGCCACTCACGACTAGTCACCGTACTCCTCCCCCGTGTCGTGGGACGTGGTCAATTCAGCCTCGCTGAATTGACCGTGGTGGGCCGGGAGGGATTTGAACCCCCGTAGGCAAAGCCGTCTGGTTTACAGCCAGATCCCATTGGCCGCTCGGGCACCGACCCGTCGAGAAGCCTAGTGCGTACGGTCACGGCCATTCCAGTGAGCAGTTCTAGACTTTGGTCATGCCTTCATTCGACATCGTCTCAGAGATCGACCTGCAGGAAGTTCGCAACGCGGTCGATCAAGCGAATCGCGAGGCCTCGACCCGCTTCGACTTCAAGGGGACCGGCGCCACCATCGAGATCGGGGACAAGGAGCTCACCCTCTCGGCGTCAACCGAGGATCGCCTGCGGGCTCTCGTGGAGTTACTCGAGGAGAAGATGGTCAAGCGTTCGGTCTCGCTCAAGACGCTCGACAAGGGCAAGGTGGAGGTCGCCAGCCACGGTAGTGCCCGCCAGAAGATCACCCTCAAGGCGGGCATCACCCAGGAGCTCGGCAAGAGGATCAACAAAATGGTCAAGGAGATGGGCGCCAAGAACCTCAGTTCGTCCATCCAGGGCGATCAGGTCCGCGTCACGGGCAAGCAGCGCGACGACTTGCAGTCGGCCATCGCGTTCTTCAAGGAGGCCGATCTCGACGTTCCTTTGCAGTTCACGAACTTCCGCGACTAGCGCGAGGCTCCTCGCCCGGGTTTGTCACGCTCCGCGACGCGAGGCGCCGTACTCTCGCCGGGATGAAAGATGCGGTTGAACAGCAGCATCTTGAGAACCCAGAACACGCCGAACGAGGCGATGTTGGTACCCCCCACGACGGCGGTGTTGATGAGGTGCACCCAGTGGTGATCGTGGACCACGTGACGCGCGTAGGTCGCCCCGAGGAGGGCGACGAAGGTCCCGCTCAGGGACATGGCCAGGAAGGGGGCCACCTCGCTGGCGAGTTTGCTACGCCCGCTCTTACCCCACGCCCAGCGCCGATTGAGATGGTAGGCGGGCGCCATGGCCGCGACGTTGCCCAACAAGGTGGCCTGGACCTCTCCCGGGACGAGTCGAAGACCGTAGAGCAGGAGGATCACCGTCTCGGAGACCAGCGTCGAGATGATCGACGTGGTGGTGAAGCGGATGAACTTCTTCCCCTCGTAACTCCGCGCCCACGCGCGGAGCTCACGCAGGTTCCGAGGCACCCTGCTTTTCTTCCTCTTGCCTCAAATGCTCTTCCAAATCACCCAGCCGGTTCGTGTGGAAGATCTTGTTGAACAAGAGAACTTTGAGCACCCAGAACACCGCAAAACTCGCCAGGTTCATGAGTGCGACGAGAAGGGTGCTCATCAGGTGGTCCACGTGGTGTTCGTGCACCACGTGCTTGACGAAGGTCGCGCCCAACACCGAAAACGCGATACCGGCGAAGGACATCGCCCAGTAGGGAAGGACTTCTTTGAGCCAGTGACTGCGACCACGCTTGCCCCACGCCCACGCGCGAGATAGGTAATACGACGGTGCGACGGCGACGACATTACCGAACAACGTCGCGGTGATGATACCCGTGATGAGGTGAAAACCGTACACAATGACGATCGTCGTAAAGGAGATCGCCGTCGTGATAACCGATGACAAGGTGTAGCGGATGAGCTTTTTACCTTGGTGGGTCTTCGACCACGCAATGACGTCGCTCAGGCTCCTCGGCACGCCCCAACCTTAGTGGCTCGACGTGGCGCACCCGGGGGCTGGCACAATGGTCGTATGTCCTTAGCGCTCGATTTTCTCGTTGACCTGCTTGATCTCGAGGACATCGAAGTGAACATTTTTCGCGGAAAGCATCCCGACGGCGAACGCCAGCGCACCTTCGGTGGCCAAGTGGCGGCGCAGGCCCTGATGGCCGCCGGTCGCACGGTGGACCGGGGCCGCGTGCACTCGTTACACTCGTACTTCCTACGGCCCGGCGACTCGAGTGCTCCCACGCTCTACGAGGTCGACCGTATACGCGACGGGCGCAGTTTCGCCACACGCCGCGTCGTCGCGATCCAGCACGGGCGCGCCATCTACAACATGCAGGCCAGTTTTCACGAGGATGAGGCCGGCGTCGAACACCAAATCGCCATGCCCGACGTGCCCGCCCCCGAGTCGATCCTCCCCACGCAACAACGTATCCACAGTGAGTTCGGGTACGCGGTTGAATGGCCCGCGCTTCCTCACCCGATCGAACAGCGCTACATCGGCGAGCTCCCCTGGAGCGCGCAACGTTCGCGCGACCCCCGCGAGCGATTGTGGATCCGCGCCGACGGCGAACTCGCCGACGATCCCCTACTGCACGCCTGCATCGTGACCTACGCCAGCGATATGAACCCCTTTGACGCAATACTCGCGCCCCACGACGTTCGCTGGGACGACGGCACGTTCATGGGAGCGAGTTTGGATCACTGCATGTGGTTTCATCACGATCTTCGAGCGGACGAATGGATGCTCTACGACATGGATTCGCCCATCGCCCACGGGGGACGAGGGCTCGCCCGTGGCTCACTGTTCTCGCGCGACGGACAGCTCAAGGTATCCCTCGTCCAAGAAGGACTCACTCGACGCCTGCGGCCCACCAACGCCGACCCGGGACACGATCACTCTGCGTCCGGCCCTCGCCCCTAGTGCAGGTGCGCCTGACTCGGCACCGGACGATAGCCGTGACAGTCCTTCAACAGCGTGGGAACGAGTCGAGAGTTATGGGTCACCACGCGAAGTTGATACTCCGAGACGATCTGGCACAGTGACGATAGCGATCCGTTCTCCGCGGAGGCCCACGTCGGGAAATTCACCGGGGCCGTGGTTCGTTTGACCGTGCCGTTGGCGTTGTAGTCCCAGGTCAAGGCGGACCAGAAGTTGCCCAGTTTCTCATCCGCCGGCGACGAATACGCCCAAAAGACGAAGGGGCCGCCGATATCGGCCTGACGGGTCACCGCCTCGATCATCCGGGGCGTGGGAAACGTCGAGCCGACGAATGCCCAGTGCCAGGGAAAAGGGTAGGGAGTCTCGTGACTGATGCCCCACAGCACACCGCTCGACCCCACCGCCGCCACGACGACCTGGACGAGCGCCCGGGGACCCACCCGTCGGATCACCCGGTCGGCCGCGCGCAGGACGTCGACGAGGACCGCGAAGGGGGCCCACACCACCGTCGCGCTCGCCAGCCAGATCATCTTGGTGGCGTAGTACGACCACGGCACGCCCGCGGGGTGCATTCGGTGCAACCACAGCACCGTGAGCGCGAGGAGCGCGAATTCTCCCAGGAGAAAAAAGCGTACCCAGCGTTGGCGGGTGCTCGGAGCGACGAGCACCGCAACGACGACGGTAATCCCGAGCCAGACGAATATTCGTGGGTTGGGCGCCACGATACCGCCGGCCGACTTAGCCTGCGCCACGAGAATCGCGGCGTGCAGTGCCAGCACACCCGCGACCCCCACCAGGCATACAGTGGCGAAGCCCACCGACATCGCGGTGGCGCCGACGTCGCGCGCCTCGGTCGCGACCACGAGGTGGCGTAGTCGCCGGGCGCCTCCGACGCAGCCCACGACGAGCGCCAGCGCCGGCACCACGACGAGGAAGGTCCAGGACCCCACGACCAAGAACATCGCCAGGGTCACCAGGATGAGTCCGGCGTCGTCGTAGCGCTGAGCGAGGCGCAGACCGAGCACCAGCGACGCCAGCGCGAAGACCAAGCACCCCATGGCCGAGAGGAAACCACCGGACGAACCCAGTCCCAGGACCAGGGCCCCGATGGAGACGGAACCCGCTGCACCCAGGGGGATGGCCAGGTACGCCGGGAGTCGTCGCGCGTGACGTTCGGCGCGCGCGAACGTTTCGGTCACCGCCGCGATGAAGCACAGGGCAATTCCTACGCACGACAGGATCACCGTGGCGACCATGGCTTGCACGTCGCGCACCATAAGGGCCGCGGAGTTCAAGTCAGCCCGACCCCCCGCGCCGTCGAAGATGGCGGTGATCGCGTTGACCACCGCGGGATAGGTCGTGAGCTCGTGTAGGGTGAGCCCCCCCGCTGCGAGCACCTGGCGGGTCCCGACGACTTGGTTACGCGCGTCGCCCGTCATGAACCAGGTCAAACCGAAGTCGTGCCCGTGCAACTTGATGGCCTCGAACATCGCCTCAATCAAAACGAGGACGACCACGGCGAGAAACGGCTCGGCGCTGACACGCGCCAATGTGTGCGCGCCGACTCGTCGTCGCGACGTGAGGCGCAACCACCACGCTCCCGCGACGATCAACGGTATGAGGAGTACCACCACGTAGAGCCATTGAGGATGCGGGTGCGGAAGCACGATGGCGAGAACACCACTCTCGCCCGTGAGCAGCACCGATTCAATGACCATGCCCGCTACCCACGACACCGGACCCGCCAGACCCGGTACGAAGCGATTAACGCCGGCGGCGAAGACCCAGGCTCCCGCAACGAAGAGACTCGGTGGTACCCCGACCGTAGCGACGCTCAGGGCCGCCACCACCGCGAACGCACCGACGAACATTACCGACCGATGGTCCCCGGGTCGCCCGACGCCCCGGGAACGACTAGTCACGACAAGTCCCCGACGTCCGCGCTATTGGTCCTTGAGTGATCACCATGGGCTCACTCACATTAGTGAAACTCGCGGCGCGCCTGGCTCGCGGCGCGTTCTGCCACGACCTCGGGCGGTCAATCTGGTCCAGCGGGGTGACGTGCGCGACCCCGGAGACCGCGGACGACGACGGTGAAGAGCGCGGCGTCGCCCGGCGCGTCGTGAGGGCCTCCCTTGGTCAATCGCGTCGCAAGGTGCGTGGCCCCGAGCCGCGCATTGACGACCTACGGCGCGCGTGCGGCGTGCTCTGAGGATCCC
>JAJZEN010000157.1 GCA_021828545.1 Actinomycetes bacterium | reverse complement strand
AGGATGCCACACTCGGGCGTCACAACTTCAGGGATACCCGCGACGTCGCTGGCCACCACCGCGAGACCACTGGCCATCGCCTCGAGGAGCGAATTGGGGATACCGTCACGGTCGCCGTTCGCGAGCACTACGCTGGCCTGCACGAAGACGTCGGTGTCGTGAAAACGTTCCGCCACCTCTTGATGGGTGCGGGACCCCACAAACTCAACCGATGTCGTGAGTCCGAGATTAACCACCAGGGCGCCGAGTTTCTCACGGTCGGTACCCGATCCGACGATGGTGCACCGTATCGGCCGACCGGCATCACTCACCAACTTGATGGCGCCCAGCAGCACCGGATAGCCCTTCTTCGCCACCAGTCGACCGACCGCCAGGATCCGCAAGGGCGCTTCGCCAATGTCTCGTGACGGCGCAATCACTAAGGGGGTGAAGCGCTGCGTATCGACTCCGTGGTGAGCGAGGATGACCTTGGTCGCATCGGCGCCCACGAGTGAGGTCAGTGTATTGCGAGCCGATTCCGAACACGAGAGCACAAAGGAGGCGTCGCGCAACTTTCGCGTCAATAAATCCGGCGCTGAGACGTAGATGTCCTTGGCGTGCGCGGAGAAACTGTAGGGCAGACCGGTCAGGAGGTGAACAAAGTGCGCCACTGACGCCGGACCATGAGCGAACGCCGCGTGAAGGTGGCGAGTATCGTTCTCGCGGAGAATCTGCGCCAGACGTCCGGCCTGAGAGAAATTCTTTAGTGTTGAGACGTGACGCCGCCGTCGAGCGATGTATCCCACGACTCCCAGGTAGCGCCGGGGCGACTCGTGACAGAGTCGCGCGTGCGCCACGAGAGTCTCGCGGGACTCTCGCCAGCGATCACCGAGAGTACCGCCGTTGTTCAAATACGCCACAGGACTAGCGACGCGCAGGACGTCGGGTTGGACTATCCTCTCGTGAGGGTCAGCGATGGCATAGAGGCGAAGGGGCACTCCCGCTGCTTCCAAACCCAAAATCTCGTCAAGGATGAATGTTTCCGAAAGACGGGGAAATCGTTTCGTTAGGTAGGCCACGGTCGTGGTCATCGCGAGACCTCCGGCAGCATCTGGGGAGTCCGCACCGTGGTCCGACTGCCTCGACTGGCGCGCGCTTCGACCTCCAGGGCATTCGCCACTTTGATGAGACCCCCGAGGTCGAGGGTGGCCGTTTTCGTCGCCGGCGGCGTCTCGAGTACTCGGGCCAACGTGTCGCTTAAGCGAGCGGCCAGCGCCTTACCGGGGAGTTCCACCGTGACAGCGCCCAACTGAGCGAATATCTGGGCTCGAATGACCTGTTCTTGTCGGGGCTCCACCCGCGGAATCACGATCGTGGGCGCGTCCAACGCAACGAGTTCACACAGTGAGTTGTAGCCACCCATCGTGACCACCACGCTGGCCCGACGCATCAGGTCGCTCGGGTCGGCGACGAACTCGACGATGCTCGCGAGTGGATGGGTCGCCACTTGGAGCGCGAGGGCCCGTCGGTCCACGTCGCCCATGAGTGGTCCGGTCATAACCACGCAGCGTCGCGCTAGCGCCGCGCAGGCCGAGAGCGTGGCCGAGAGCACATCGGCACCGTCGCCCCCACCCCCCGAAATTCCCAACACAAAGTCTTCTTTGCGACTTCGCTGTGGATCGTCAGCATGGTGGCGGCTCACGTAACCGCAGTAGGTCAACTTCGACGCCACCGTGTCGGCCAGGCCGTAGAGCTCGGTGACATCGAACAGTTCGGCGCGGCCGTACACCAAGATGCGATCGTAGACCTCGTCGAGTGTTTCGTAGATGCCTGCCTCATGCCAATGTTGGCGTACGACCTCGGGCGTGTCGATTACGTCTCGCAAACCTAGGACGATCCGCGTCGCCGGCGACGTCGCGCGCAGGACATCAAAGACCGGTAGGAGTTCCTTCTTCATGCCCTGGGGCGCGTGATCGACCAAGAAGACGTCGGGCTGAAATCGACGCGCTGTGTCTTTCATGATGGCGATGCGCGAGCGACGGACCAGGTCGATGCTCCAACGAGGATCTCGGGATCGATAGTCCTCATTTCCGAACTTGATGACGGGGGGCAGTTGCACGATTTTGAGCCGCGACGGGATTTCGAAACGATCGGCCACCGACGAACCCGTCATGAGGACGATCTGCAAGTTGGAGTGCCCAGCGAGCAGGTGCTCGGCGATGGCCAAGTTGCGGCGCAAATGTCCCAGTCCGTACGTATCGTGGGAGTACAGCAGCACGCGTCGCAGCGCGCTTTCCATTGACTTCATGCGGTTCTCCTAGCATCCCGTAGCAACGACTGCAGCCATCGCACTTGAGCGGTGTACCCTTCGACGAAATCAACCTTCGCGGTAAAGCCGAGAAGCGTCTCGGCTCGATCGAGGAGCGCCCCAGTATGCTTCGCGTCGCCTCGAGCGAAGGGTTCGTGCTCGATAGCCAGTCGTTCGCCGGTCAGCTCCGCGAGGATCTCAAAGACTTCCCACAGAGTGATTCGCGATCCGCCCCCCACATTGATGGCGACGCCACTTGCCGAGCAATCGGCCGCGAGTCGTGTCGCGGTGACGATATCGTCCACGTACGTGAAATCTCGGCTCTGGGTCCCGTCACCGAAGAGTTTCAGTGGTCGTCGAAGTATTGCGGCTTCGGCGAAGAGGCGCAGTCCCATGTCAGGACGCTGGCCGGGGCCATAGACAGTAAAATATCGCAGGGCCGTCGTCGTCATACCGTCACCGTCCATTTCCAGGCAGAGTCGCTCGGCGTCGAGTTTCGACTGCCCATACGGCGACAGCGGGATTGTCGGTCCTTCTTCGTTGAACGGAAGTTTCGCGTTACCGTAGACCGACGAAGACGACGCGTAAACGATGCGGCGCACCGTGGGTGCACGTCGGGCGCTCTGCAGAAGACTCTCGGTCGCTTGTATGTTGTCGTGTCGGTACTTAGCGGCCGACCCGAAACTATCGCGAACTCCCGCGCGACCCGCGAGGTGATAGACCACGTCGACGCCGCTCAAGAGTTCGTCGAGGGGGGCATCGGCGAGGTCCACTCCAGCGTGACGGTAGTGAGGATTTACGCGTAGGGTATCCAATCGCATGAATTTCTCTGACGCGTCGTACGCGTCGGTCACGCAGTCCACACCGATGACGTCGTAACCGTCCTCCAGCAACTGCGCCGTCAGGCGCGAGCCGATGAACCCTAAGGCTCCCGTCACCATCGAGGTCGACGTCATGAACACTCCTTATCCGAGGAGCAGGAGTGGTGTTCAATGTCACACCACCCGTCTCCACTCGCTCTCCAGTACAGCAAGGCGATCGGGGCGTTCAATGGAAGTGATGTGTGGAGTGCGTGGTGTTTCGTTAAGAAGTTTCTAATGTTGGCCCCATTACGCCGTCTTAGAAGTAGTGACGCACACACTCATCGGGGGGTTAACGGGCGCTTGTTCGTCATCCGGCCACCTCGTCGACCTGGCGACACAGGCAGATGTCCGCCAACAACACTGGGGTCACTAGGCAATTCGAACAGCGGGCTCTGCGGGGACGGAGCTCCTGGGCGTTGGTTGCGGTGCGCCGCACCCGTCTTCGGGCGTGCCCTCAGGGAGGCAGTTCGCCATTGCAGTGTGGCCAGGCGAGGTGGTCTCCAAGAGGCTCACGTTCGACATTCGCGGGGTCATTCAATACAATGAGCATTACGGTGCCTGCGGGTATTTCAACGGTCCCCTTCGTGCGTTGCCCAGAGTTATGCGGCGGGTCTTTGACTTTTTATTGGACACCCCACCCTGCCATCACCACCAGCGACAACGCAACCACCAACGGTGCACTAACTCATCACGATCAGTGGCGATTCAGCGGGAGTTGCTGATCATTGAATGTGTCGCCCTACACCAGGAGACGTACCGAAGACTCAGGGAAGCTGATGAACAACCAGTGGCAACACCGCACTAGATCCGGCTTGTCGCAGTAGCGCCGCGGCGACTGTCATGGTCCAACCGGTTCGGTACGAATCGTCGACGAGCAGGACCGGGCCAGGGGGCAACTCAGTTCCACCACGCATTCGCAGCGCCGGAGTTAGCATTTCCACGCGCTTGGACGACGAGGCGCTTTCATCGGGCCGTGGGCCGCCCACCTCAAGGGCCTCGATGAGTGGGAGCTTCCCGGCGACCGCCAGATTCCGAACCAGGTCGTCGATGAGGATCGGGTGCCGCCGTGATGGCACCGCCACGATCGCCACGGGGCGACGCCCCCACGAATCCTTCCACCGCGATAGCACCATCACCAGTCCGCGCACCACGTGCTCGGGCAGCGGCTGGTCGGGACCGACGACGAGCCGAGCCACGTCGCTTCAGCCGGGCGCATCCGCGAAGGTCAGCGCCCGACCGGCACTCGCACCAGTGATGGCACCACGCCAACTGTTGGACAGCCCCGTTGGCCAAAGTTTGCGTGGTTCGATAATCACGTCGAAACCGCGCAGCCGTACGCGCGCCGCCTCGATCCGCACGGGGTTGATGTCTCGCCCTGGAGCCGGTACCTCTCCGGTGCAGACCGAGCACGTGCCGCACGGGCTCGGGTCGACGTCGTCAAGCGAACGTTGGAGATACTCCATCAGACAGCCCTCACCGCGCGCGTAGCCCCGCATGATATTGGCCTCGGCCCTGCGCGCCGCAACGATGGCGTCCCACTTGACGCGGTCAAATACGAACGACGTCACGCCGGCGTACCAACCAGAACCCTCGCGCACCACGGCGTCATCTATGGCCATGATCTTCAGTAGCGCCTCGAGGCGTCCCTTGCGGATGCCGGTGATGTCCACCAGGCGCGCCACGCTGAGGGTATCGCCTCCAGCGAGAGCTTCGGCGACCTTGGCGATGTTCTCCGGCGCGGGAATCGACGACGTCGCGAAGTACTCCCAGAGGCGCTCGTCGGTCTCGGCCGGCAGCAGGATCGCCTCGGCCCGGTCGATGACACGCCCGGCGCGGTCCACCTGCTGGTAGTACGCGACGGGCGAGTCGGGAGACCCCACGTGGATGGTGAATCCCAGGTCCGGCTTGTCGTAGCCTATGCCCAGTGCCGAGGTGGCGACGACAGCCTTGATGCGGTTCGCTTTCAGGTCGTCCTCGATACGTTCGCGCGCCGCGGTCTCAACTTGGCGGGAGTAGGCGGCGACCGAGTGACCCTGAGTGGTGAGGAAGTCGGTCAGGCGAGTGGTGTCGGCCACGGTCGGCACGTAGACGATGCCCGATCCCTCGAGCGTGTGCAGCGCACTGTCCACCCACGCGTAGCGCTCCAGGGGGTCGAGCCCGGGTACGACCGACAGGTGGAGCGACCGACGGGCCAGCTCTCCGCGAAGTATGAGGGTCTTTGGTCCCAGTTGGCGCGCCACGTCGGCGGTGACCCGGGCGTTGGCCGTTGCGGTGGTGGCCAGTACCGGTGTACCGGGCGCCGCGGTCAGTACCCGCGAGAGGCGCTGGTAGTCGGGACGGAAGTCGAAGCCCCAGTCCGAGATGCAGTGCGCCTCGTCGATGACGACGAGCCCAGCTCCCGCGATGACCGGTCCGATGCGCTTGGCGAAGGTCGGGTTGGCCAGGCGTTCGGGCGAGACCAGCAGTACGTCGACCTGGTCTCCCTCGACGTCGCGCATGATATGGTTCCAGTCATCAACGTTGGTGGAGTTGATTGTTCGTGCTCGAAGTCCGCCTCGGGTGGCGGCCGCCACCTGGTCACACATCAGCGCCAACAGTGGCGACACGATAAGCGTGGGTCCGTGACCCAGGCCGCGCAGCGCCGAGGTCGCCGCAAAGTACACCGCGGACTTACCCCAGCCGGTCTTCTCCACAACCAACACGCGAGCACTATCGGCAATGAGGGCCCGTACCGCCGTGGTCTGGTCCTCATGGGCCACAGTCTGCGGCCCAGCCATGGCGGCGAGCACTTGACTTAATGCGGCGTCCGCTCGAAGGACCAACTCTTCCCGGTTGGGGATTTGGGGCATTGGTCCTCTTTAGTCGTGAGCAAGACCGTCTTGCGTCGTCACACTTTCGACAGTGCGTGACAGGCAAGTTGACGACTGAGGTACTACGGGTCAAGTGATGAGTGAAAGTCGTCCGCGAGATCGATTCCTTGAGTTCTTGACGCTCCCTTCGCATCGTGAACGAACAGGAATTCGGGGGCTGAGAAAAGTAGCGCGCTAGTTGGAGCCGCGATGTCAGCATCGGAGCAACGTTGGACACGCGGTTAAGACGATTACGTCGTATTTGGTCTTCCCAGTAAAGGCCCCTCCCGGTGCTGGAAACGTCAATGAATTCCACCGAACTCGTCGACCGTCCTGAGCGACGCGACCGTTGTGACGCATAGGAAATTCAGGAGCTACTCGATGATCAACAATGGTGGCGCTCAAGTTCACAATTTCTATCCGTCAGTTTCGTCAGGGACCACTGGAGAAGGTCATTTGCTCAAAACTGTGGCCACGGTCATTATCCCGACGGCCACTCCCCGATAGTGGTGAGCCGAAGTGTTGGTGACGGTCCCACTTTCGGATGAGAGATGTTTCCGTTATCTACTGTAAGGAGTTGCAATGACAATCAGCGAGCCAGCTGAGTTCATCGACCTCGTAAAGAAGTCCGAACGGGCTCATGCCCTGCCTGCCGTTTGTGCCACGATGAGTCTGGCTGAGGCTGCCGTGATACTTCACATCCACCGCACCACGGCGTGGCAACTTTATCGACGCGGCGAGTTCCCCGTGCCGGTCTTGAGGGTCGGTACGAACCTGCGCGTCGTCAAGGTCCATCTTCAGCGGTTCTTGGACACGGGCGATCCGGTCACGTTGCCCTTCCGTTCGGCGGACGACTCAAAATCGATTCGCAGTTGACTCCTTCGGCTTCGCGGCCAGGTCTTTAGCACGCATCTCTTTAGACTCCGCCATGATACGGCCCATGATCCCGGCGGCATCCTGGTCACTTGCTTCGACGAAGTGGGAGTAGACCGACAAAGTGGTCGACGGATTCGCATGGCCTAGCCGCCCCGAGACTGTGCGGACGGGCACTCCTTCGGCAATGAGGCGCGTCGCCGCGAAGTGACGCAAGTCGTGAAGACGCATGTTGTCGTAACCGAGGCTGTTCCTCAACGCCACGAAGTGTTTCGTCATCGCGGTAGGAGTCCAGGGAATGGACCCGCTTGGCTCGTGGGAGAACACGAAGGCATCTTGTGACACTTCTACGTCTAACCATTCCGCTCGATCTTGCGCCAATCGGCGTTGCGACTCGAAGACTTTCAGCGTGTCATCGTCGAGCGCAATGCGACGATTGGAATGGGTCTTGGTGTCCCTCTCCTCGATGCCGCCGGGAACCTCGACGATGGCGCTCTCGATAGTGAGCGTCTTCAGCTTTGTGTCAACGTTCCGCCATCGAATGGCACAGATCTCGCCGCGCCGCGCACCGGTCGTGGCGGCGATGTGGAGGAAGTTTCCGACCTCAGGATTACGTGCGTGCGCCGCGTGGAGGAGTTCGGCGACTTGATTCGGGTTTGGGGGAGAGAGGTCGGCCTTGGCCTGACGGGGTGGCGTGGCGTTGGTCGCTGGGTTGACCGCGATCCAACCCCAGAGAATCGCTTGACGAAACGCCCTTCGGATAATGGCGTGAACCTGACGAACGGTTGACGCGGACAGTTGGACCCTCTTGGTGAGTCCTCGGTAGAAATCGTCCAGATCAGAGGATTGGATGCTACCGATCTTGCGATGTCCGAGTGCCGGGAGAATCCAATTCGAGAGAAGGCTCTTGTAGGTTCTCAGCGTCGTCGGACTCAGGTTCTCCTCGGCTTGTGCCAGCCATCTGGTGGCCAGTCGGTCGAGAGTGACGGCGGAGGTGCCGACGAACCGACCCGAGTCGACCTCGCTGGCGAGAGAATTGAGAACCCGCTGAGCATCGCGTTTGCTGCCGTGGACCCACTTGGCCTTCTGACGTCGACGCCCTGACACGGGATCGCGCCCAGCGTCGATTCGAACTTCCCAAACTCCTGGACCCATTTGTCTGATGCCACCACTCATCAGCGAATGCTACGCCAAAAATCGACATTGTGTGGTCTTGGTGTGGTGTTGGCTCTGGGCTTGGAGTCCCAATTCGCTCCAAATCCCCTAGTCAACCTTGGTGCGCCGGCCGGGACTTGAACCCGGAACCTGTTGATTAAGAGTCAAATGCTCTGCCAATTGAGCTACCGGCGCGTGGAAAGTCTACACGGTGGACTACGAACTTCTCTTCACTACCATCGCTGGTCCACGATTCAGAGGTGGACCCCACTCGTAAGTAGGGTCCGGTGTTCAATGGGGTGAGCGACGGGGGTCGAACCCGCGGCCTCCAGGACCACAACCTGGCGCTCTAACCAACTGAGCTACGCCCACCAAGAACTTCCAGTATGGCACAGAGGGCGACATCGTGTCAGGAGGATGGCGCTTAAGCGCGGCCTCGTTAGATATACGCTCCGTGGCCTCGTCGCGATCCACGCGAGCAATAATCGCCGAGGAAGGAGTGAGCGGAGGCCGGTGAGAAAGGAGGACGCTGAGTACTATGGTGACGAGCCTCCGTAGCTCAACTGGATAGAGCAGACGGTTTCTACCCGTCAGGTTGCGGGTTCGACTCCTGCCGGGGGCACTGCGCGGAGCCTCCGAACGTGATGGTGGCTCGCCGTGGCGGGGAGAAACGTCGGGGAAGATGTGTGTCGGCCCGCTGGGCTCGGAATCCGTAGTGGACGCGATATCGCCCCCGCAAGGTCTTTTTGTCTGAGTACCGTGGCGCACTCTGTTACATCTTGAAGAATTGTGCTTTCGGAGCCCCGTGCCTAAACACTCGTTGCCTATAGTGGTCCGAAGTTATGGAAAAGTGATAATCCCGAGGGGCAATGGCGTGGTCGTTTGTGAGGGCTTAGGTGCGTGAGGACCGCTCGACTCGTGGACGCCGTCGTAGAGGGTTTGATGGTTAGGTCGCGATCGGAGCGGAACTGTGACTGACGTCGACTCGATTCCTCAAGCGATTGGAGTGAAGGTCAACGTTCGACTCGAGAACGTGACCAAGATTTTCGATGGTGCGACCGCAGTCGATAATTTGAATCTCGACATCAATGAGGGTGAATTCTTCAGCTTGCTTGGCCCGTCGGGTTGCGGCAAGACCACAACTTTGCGAATGATCGGTGGTTTTGAGGAGCCCAGCGGAGGACGGATCATACTGGGCGGTCAGGATGTGACTTATCGTGCCCCCTTTCATCGCGATGTCAACACGGTCTTCCAGTCCTACGCATTATTCCCCCATTTGGACGTCTACGAGAACATCGCCTTCGGACTTCGTCGCAAGAAGTTCGATAAGTCCGTGGTGCGGATCAAAGTCGGAGAAATCCTCGACGTCGTCGACCTGCCCGGCTTCGAAAAACGTCGAGTCAGCCAACTATCGGGCGGCCAACAACAAAGAATTGCCCTAGCGCGCGCACTCGTCAACGAGCCCGCATTACTCCTCTTGGACGAGCCGATGTCGGCGCTCGACGCCAAACTGCGGCACCAGATGCAAATCGAACTTAAGGCGATCCAGCATCGGGTAGGAATCACCTTCCTGTACGTCACGCACGACCAGGAGGAGGCCATGACCATGTCGGACCGACTCGTGGTGATGCGCCATGGATGTATCGAGGGCGAGGGTTCTCCACGCGACGTCTACGACAACCCCGCGACCGAATTCGTCGCGAGTTTTCTTGGGGCGTCGAACTTGCTCGCCGGCGTGAGGGAGGCGACTGAGGGCGCTCGAACGCGCGTGATTCTCACGGGCGGCACGACGATTCGAGTCCCGACGTCACGTCTTCCGAGCGCCCTCGGGGGACCTCAACTTAAAGTCGGCGTGCGCCCCGAAAAGATCAGTATTTCGACGAGCGACGTCAACTCGGGCGACTCACATAATCAGCTTCGTGGTCGGGTGAAGGTATCGACTTTCACTGGAGTGGGTAATCAATACTTGGTCGAGACCTCTTCGGGCGTCGAGATCACGGTGTACGCGCAAAATATCGGTGAGGCCCTCGCGCCGCGCAGTGGTGAAGACGTGACGTTGACGTGGCCCGTCGAACACACTTTCGCGGTCGTGCCGACCAGTGAGGCGCTCACCGAGTCCGAAAAATCAGAGAGTTAATTAAGGGAGAGATGATGACCAACGAGATGAGTAACCAAACGGGCGCACAAGGAATTGATCCAGCGCTGTGGCGAGGAATGACTCAGCGCCGTTTCTCACGTCGCCAGGCACTGGGCGCCACGGGTGCCGGCCTCATGGCCCTGCTCCTCGCGGGTGAAGGTGAATCGGCGGCGGCGACGTCGGCCAAATTGGGGAGTGCGGGTTGGTGGAAGGATCAGAAGCTGCACCACGTCGTCAATTTCGCGAACTGGCCGTATTACATCGACGTGCTCGCGGGAAAGCACCCCTCGCTCGAGCACCTCACCGCCACAACGGGCATCAAGGTCAACTACTACGAAGTCATTCAAGACAATGCATCCTTCTACCAGAAGATCCGTCCCTCGCTGGCGGCGGGCCAGTACACGGGCTACGACATCGTGGTGATGACCAATAACAATCCGCAACTGGGTTATTTGATCGAACTGGGGTGGCTGATACCACTCGATCATTCCTTGATGCCGAACTACGAGAAGTTCGCTGGCCCCCTCATAAAGAATCCGCCGTGGGATCCGGGTAATAAGTACACCATGGCGTGGCAGTCGGGTTGGACCGCGGTGGGGTACAACAACAAGGTGGTGAAAGACCCCGGCACCAGTATCGACATCTTGTTCGACAAGAAGTACGCCGGTCGCGTGGGCATGTTAAGCGACCCGTTCGAACTCGGGAGCATCGGTCTGCTCGCCGTGGGTGTGGAACCGGCTAAATCGACGGAAGCTGATTGGGCCAAGGCTGCAAAAAAGCTCCAGCAGCAAAAGAGCGACGGAATCGTCGCGGCCTACTACGACCAGAGTTACATCGAACACTTAAAGAACGGTGACATCTCGGTGTCGATGTGCTACTCCGGGGACATATTTCAGGCGGACCTCAATTCGAAATACAAGGACCTCACGTTGCTGTTGCCTAGCGAGGGAGCCATGCTCTGGACCGACAACATGTGTATTCCTAAGTATTCGCAGAATCCACTCGACGCCATGACGACGATGGACTATTTCTATTCTCCCCAGACCCAATCGGTCGTCGAGTACTACAACGACTACATCTGTCCCGTTCCGGCGGCTCGACAGGAGTTGCTGCACCCAACGGGCTGGAACAAGGCCGCCCTGGCCTCGCTCAAGCCCGAGATCGGACTGCCCACCTCGTACACCGCGGATTCCCTCGACGTGTTCCCGTCACCCGAGCGCATTCATCAGTCGCGTACGTACTACAACTTCACGTCGCAGGAGGAGATCACGGCCTGGACGAACCTGTTCTTGCCGATAATTCAAGGGGCATGAGTCCGACCCCGCGTCGAAGGTCACGCGCGCGCGGTCTCGCTCCCTATCTGCTGAGCCTGCCGGCGGGGGTGTGGTTGCTGCTGTTGTTCATCGTCCCGCTGTTCATCATGCTGTCGATCACCCTCAAGACCTGTAGCCCCGCCTCGGGAGCGTGCGTGATGACGTGGCAGTGGGGAGAGTTGCCTCACGTGGTGAATCAGTACCGGGCCCAGTTCGAGACGAGTCTCGTGTTCGCGGCACTCGCGACGATTATCGATCTCGTCATCTCCTTTCCGATCGCGTACTGGATTGCGTTCTACGGTGGACGACGCAAGAACTTCTTCTTGATCATGTTGCTCGTGCCCTTCTTCGTCTCATTCATCATTCGCACGCTCGTGTGGGAGTTCATACTTTCGGATAACGGGGTGGTCTTGACCTTCCTCAAAGGTCATCACTTGGTGCCGTCGAATTTTCACGTGCTCGGAACGGGACTGGCGGTGGTCGCGGGACTCGCGTATAACTATCTGCCCTTCACCGCGCTACCGCTGTACGTGGCCCTGGAGCGAATAGATCGACGGGTGCTCAACGCGGCCTACGACCTCTACGCGAACCGGCGCGTGGCGTTTACCCGCGTGATTCTTCCGTTAACGATTCCGGGCATCTTCGCCGCGTTTCTGCTGACGTTCATTCCCGCTTTTGGTGACTACGTCAACCAAGAGATTTTGGGGGGTACGGCCAATACCATGATCGGCACCGTCATCCAGAATCTCTTCTTGATCGATTCTGATTACGCCGGCGGAGCGTCATTGTCGGCGGTACTGCTGGCCGTGTCGCTGCTGGGAATCTGGCTCTACGCCAAACTTTTGGGATCGCGAACCATTCAGGACTACCTATGAGCACCGACGTGGTGAGCGAAGCCGTCATCGCAGCGGTGCGCCCCTCGCGTCGACCCCGTCACCTGGGGCGATTCGCCTTACCGACGTATTCGTGGCTCGTGATTGCGTACTTGGTGTTTCCTATCGCGGTGATGATCGTTTACAGCTTCAATCGCGTGACCTCGGGACTCCAATTGGTGAGTTTCGCCTGGAACGGATTTACCTTCCAGTGGTACCGCCAGTGGAGCAATATACCGGGTTTGACCAGCGCGTTTTGGCTTTCGATCAGGCTAGCACTGGTCAGTACCGTCATCGCCACCGTTCTCGGAACAATGCTCGCGATTGCTCTCGTGCGGTACCGCGGCAAGAAGTTTCGTGGTCGCACGGGGTTCGAGCAGATTCTGTTTTTAAACATCGCTGCGCCCGAAATCGTGATGGGAGCATCGCTCCTCGGCCTCTTCGTGACCTTTAACGTCGCGCGGGGATTCGTGACGTTGGTTCTCGCCCACGTGATGTTCTCCATTGCGTACGTGACCGTGACGGTGCGCGCGAGGCTCTCGGGCTTTGACGTCGCTCTCGAGGAAGCGGCGTACGATCTTGGGGCGAATCCCTGGGCGACATTTCGTCTCGTGACGCTGCCCCTCATCCTGCCTGGCGTGCTCGCCGGCGCCCTGATGGCGTTCGCCCTATCTATCGACGACTTCGTGACGTCAAACTTCGTGAGCGGCACGAACGTTCCCTTTCCCGTTTGGGTGTACGGTGCGTCGCGCGTGGGAACGCCACCTCAGGTCTTCGTCTTCGGTACGGTCATCTTCACCATCGGCATCGCTTGTGCCCTGTCGAGTCTCGTCGTCGCGAAGAAAAAGGCGTAACCGTGCGTGCTCCGTCGGGCGCCTCGAGGCCTCTTGGTCCGGGGGCGCGAACAACCCAACTGGGCGTCCTCGCCTCGACGCGTACCAGTCCCTGCGTCGGGAAGGCGGGATTCGAACCCGCGGCCTCCTGGTCCCAAACCAGGCGCGCTAACCAAGCTGCGCTACTTCCCGTACCCCTATCTTCACACATCCATCCGCCGCCGATATGGGGTGGGGAAATACTGTGTCGTGGCCTACGACTGGATCACTGAAGCCCTCGCGCAAACGTGGTCGAGCATTGAGCACACCATTGCGCATCGGTCGGACCGAGACCTTGACGCCCTCACGACTTGCCCGGGCTGGAACGTGCGCGACGTCGTGAACCACATTACGGGCACCGAGCTTTCCCTCGACGGAGAGCCGACACCCGTCTTCACCGGGAAATTACCGCCGCACGTCAAGAATTCGCTGGGGGAGTCCAACGAAGCGTTCGTCGCGAGCCGTCGTCATCTCACGCCCGACGAGGTACGCGAGGACTTCGGTGACGCGACCGGAGCCACACTGACGCGGCTGCGTTCACTCGATGAAGCGCGCTGGGAAGTGAATTGGTGGAGTCCCGACGGCCCCCGTCGCCTCGTCGAACTCGAAGAGACCCGGGTGTTCGATAGTTGGATTCACCTACAGGACATTCGTGACGCCCTGCTCGAACCAGCAGACGACCACGGTCAGGGCGAGGAGATCGTGGTGAATCGCTTCGAAGCGGCCCTGCCCTACGTTTTGGCGAAGCGCGCGGGCGCACCAGAAGGGACTCTCGTGCGGATCAACTTGATCGGACGGTTGGGTCGCAGCATCCAAGTTCAAGTGCGCGATGGTCGAGGCGTCGCCGCAGGCACGACCCGCGAGCGCCCCCAGCTCGAACTGACGACTGCGGTGGCGTTGTTTTGGCGTCGAGCTGCGGGGCGCATCAACGCCCAGGCCTTTCTCAACGCGTCGGCGACCGACGTCCGAGGCGATCGGCAACTAGCCCAGCGTCTGGCCCAGGGTCTTAACGTCACCCCCTAAGGGGACCAGCGGGGACCCTAGGAGCGGTAGGCTGTCACTTCTTATGCGTGCCACCTTTTCCCCCCTAGAGAACAACCGGATCAAGCTCGTCGTCGAAGTCGATGACACGGAAATGAGTACCGCCATCGATGCCGCGGCCGCCAGTCTGGCTCAGCAGGTAAATATCAAGGGTTTTCGCAAGGGCAAGGTGCCCAAGCAAGTTCTCATCGCGAACATCGGGGGCATTGGCGTGCTGCGCGCGGAAGCCATTCGCGAATCGCTACCTGATTTCTACGCCCGCGCGATCTCGGAGACGAAGGTCGATCCGATTGGCCAACCCGACGTGAACATCACCGCGGGTGAGGACGAGGGACTCTTGGTCTTTGAGGCGGAGGTGGACATCCGCCCCGAGGCGAACCTCGTAGGTTACGACGCGCTGCGCGTGACGATTCCTTCGCCGGTGGTGGGCGACGACGAGATCGAAGCGCAGATCAATCGATTTCGCGAGACCGATGCGGTGCTCGAGGACGTCGACCGTCCCATCATCACGGGTGACCTAGTGAGTATGGATATCCGCGCCGAGCAAGTCGGGTCCGATGCCGAGCCGCTCGAGATGAGTGATTTCATGTACACGGTGGGGTCGGGATCAATCGCGCCCGAGGTCGATGAACTCATACTGGGACTGCGCGCGGGAGAGGAACTGGTCGTGACGGCCGCGTCGGAGCCGGGTCGCAACGTCATCTACACAATGCAACTCAAGCAGGTGAAGGAGCGTATCTTGCCCGAGCTCACCGACGAGTGGGTGGAGGAGAACACTGAGTGGCCGACGGCCGATGAGATGCGCGATGCGGTCTTGACGCAGATGAGCAAGATGAAGGTCGTTGAGGCGCAGATGTCCCAGCGAGACGCAATGCTCGTCGCCTTGGGCGAGTTGGTACTCGACGACGTGGTTCCGGCGGTACTGGTCGATGCGGAGGCCAACGATCGGATGCACGATCTGGGACATCGGCTCGCACAGCAGCAGATGAACTTGGAACAGTTCCTTCAGGCCACCGGCCAGACCCCCGACCAGCTCCTGGCCGCGGTTCGCGCCGACGGCGAGCGCGCGGTGAAGATCGACCTCGCCCTTCGCGCACTGGTCAAAGCCGAGGGCCTGGAGGCGACGGCCGACGAGATTGACGAGGAACTTCATAAGACCGCCGAAGCGATGAGCCTTGAACCCGCGATGCTTCGCCAGAATCTCTACGACACGGGACGGGTCGTGGCCTTCGAATCGGAGGTGGCGAAGATCAAGGCCAGTAAGTGGCTCAGTGAGCACGTGACGTTCGTGGACCACCTGGGCATCGTGATCGACCGCGAACTACTGCGCGAGGACCAATCAGACGAGACGGACGAATAAGGTAGAAAAGTGAACGAATACTTACGCCCCCAGAGTTATCTTGTGCCCACCGTGGTGGAGTCGTCCAGTCGTGGTGAGCGTGCCTACGACCTCTATAGTCGACTGCTTCGCGAGAGGATCATCTTCCTGGGGACGCCCATCGACGATACGATTGCGAATCTGATCTGCGCCCAGATGCTGTTTCTCGAGTCCGAAGATCCCGACAAGGACATTAATCTTTACATCAACTCGCCCGGCGGCGATATCACGGGACTGTTGGCGATTTACGACGCGATGAAGTACATCAAGCCCGACGTCTCCACTTTCTGTTTTGGTCAGGCGGCGTCGGCCGCGGCGGTCTTGCTGGCAGCGGGAACGAAGGGCAAGCGCTTTGCGCTGCCGCACGCACGTGTGCTGCTGCACCAACCGTGGGGCGGCGTCGGAGGTCAGGCCTCGGACATTGAGATCCAGGCGCGCGAGATCCTGCGGATGAAGGACATGCTCAACGCAATGCTCGCGAGCGATACTGGACAGAGCGTCGAACGAATCACTAAAGACACCGACCGCGATTACATCATTGGCGCTGATGAAGCCGTGGAATACGGACTCATCGACGAAGTTCTCCTGGCGCGACCTTAGGTTCCCTGTTTGCTACGTCGCGCACCGTAGGATGGTGGGTGAAGGTGGTGAGTGATGGCAAAATTCGGCGAAACCAATGACCTGATTAAGTGCAGTTTCTGCGCGAAGGGTCAAAAGCAGGTGAAGAAGCTCATCGCGGGACCCAGCGTCTACATTTGTGACGAGTGCATTGACTTGTGCAATGACATCATCGCCGACGAATTTGGCGATCGCCCTGAATTCGTCCTCGAGGACCTCCCGACGCCTCGTGAGATCACGTCATTCTTAGACGAGTTCGTCATTGGTCAACTCGACGCCAAGAAGATTCTCGCCGTAGCGGTCTACAACCACTACAAACGTATTCAGGCGGGCCCCCTGCACGAAGATGACGTCGAAGTTGGCAAATCCAACGTCCTCCTGCTCGGGCCCACGGGGTGCGGTAAGACCTTCCTCGCCCAGACGCTCGCGCGCATGCTCAACGTTCCCTTCGCGATCGCCGACGCGACCGCGCTCACTGAAGCGGGATACGTTGGCGAGGACGTGGAGAATATCCTGCTCAAGCTGCTCAACGCCGCTGACTTCGATGTCAAGCGTGCCGAGAGAGGGATTATCTACATCGACGAGATCGATAAAATTGCGCGCAAAGCCGAAAATCCCTCGATCACGCGCGACGTGTCGGGGGAGGGCGTGCAGCAGGCCTTGCTCAAGATTCTCGAGGGCACGGTCGCCAGTGTCCCGCCCCAGGGCGGCCGGAAGCACCCCCATCAGGAATTCATCACCATAGACACGGCCAACATCCTCTTTATCTGTGGCGGGGCTTTCGCGGGACTTGAACAGATCATTGAACGTCGGTTGGGCAAGAAGTCGATGGGTTTCAACCAACCGGTCGGGGCCAAGCGTCGCGGCGACGTGGAACTGTTTCGACACGCGTTGCCCGAGGACCTCGTGAAATTCGGTCTCATTCCGGAATTCATCGGTCGTCTCCCGATTGTGGGCGCGGTGCAGCAACTCGACCGTGAAATGTTGATCCAAGTGTTGACCGAGCCGAAGAACTCGTTGGTCAAGCAGTTCCAGCAGGTTCTCGCGCTTGACGGGGTCGAGCTGGTCATTGAGCCCGACGCGCTCGAGTCCATTGCCGAACTGGCGCTCGAGCGCCAAACCGGTGCGCGGGGGCTGAGGTCGATTCTAGAGAACGTCTTGCTCGAGCCCATGTACGACGTACCGTCGCGCGGGGATGTCGAGCGTTGCGTCATCACCGCCGCGGTCGTACGAAACGAAACCGAACCGATCTACGAAGTCAGAAAGACGCGCACTCGACGCGCCAGCTAGACGTGCGACCCACTTCGTTTGACGCCGCGGTGGCGTGGCTGGAATCGCACGTGGACTACGAACGTTTGGCCCCCGGTCATCGGGATCACCCCTCTCTCCAGGCGGTCGCCGACACCCTGGCGCTCCTGGGGGACCCACACCACGATTACCCCATCGTGCACATCACCGGAACGAACGGTAAAGGTACGACCACCACGTTGACGAGCGCCCTCTTGCGCGCGACCGGCCTGCGCGTGGGAACGTTCACGTCACCGGACTTGCACGCCATCAACGAGCGCATCGCTCTTAATGGTGAACCCATCGACGACGAAGAGTTCGCCAATCTCCTGGCGCGACTCTACGACGTCGAGAGCGTCAGCGGCATCGTGCTCACGCGCTTCGAACTACTCACCGGAGCCGCGCTACTGTACTTCTCCGACGAGGGCGTCCACGCGGCGGTGATTGAAGTGGGCCTCGGGGGAACCTGGGATTCGACCAATGTGGTCGACGGACAGGTGACGGTCCTCACCAACGTCGATCTCGACCACACGGCGGTCCTCGGCGACAGTATCGGGGCCATCGCGCGTGACAAGGTAGGAATTTTTCGTCCGGATGCGGTGGCAATTGTGGGAACCACGAACCCCATCGTCGTTGAAATCGCTCGGGCACGCGCCGAGACGTTGGGGTCTACGTTATGGCTGATCGAAGACGCATTCTCCCTCGATCGAAACGATCTGGCCGTCGGGGGACGTGCCGTTACGGTGCGCACGCCCTACGCCACGTACGACGAAGTATTGGTGTCGTTGCACGGAATTCATCAAGGAGTCAACGCCGCCACGGCGATTGCCGCCGCCGAAGCCTTCTTGGGTCGAGCGCTGGGTGAGGATGTTGTTCGCACGGCGTTGGCGCGCGCGACGATGCCCGGTCGTATGGAGCTATTGAGTCGTCACCCGATGATTGTCGTCGACGGCGCGCACAACCCCGCGGGTGTGCGGGCCCTTTGCAATGCACTCGACGGCGCTTTTCACGTCGCGGGACAGCGGCGCTGCGTCTTGGGTATGTTGACGGGTCGTGACGTCGACGACATGGTGGCTCCGTTGGTGAGCCTGGGCTTTACCGAATTCCTGTGTTGCGCCCCGCATTCTCCGCGAGCGATGAGTGCGACGACGGTGGTCGAGGCGGTGCGTCGGGCGGGTGGTGTCGCCGAAGAGTTCTCGACCGTGTCTGCCGCACTGGCCCACGCCCGAGAACGATCGAGCGACGACGACTTAATCGTGGCGGCGGGAAGTCTGTACCTCGTGGCGCGGGTGCGTGGCGACGTGTTACATCTCGCGACGCATCACCAGGACTAGGACTGGTAGATTCTCTCGTCGTGGAAAGAACTTTGGTCCTGGTTAAACCCGACGGCGTCGAACGCGGGCTCGTGGGCGACATCGTGAGCCGTTTCGAACGACGCGGACTGCGCCTAGTGGCGGCGGACCTGCGCACCTTGGGCCGGGACGTCGCACAGCGCCACTACGGCGAACACGAGGGAAAGGAGTTCTACGAGGGCCTCGTGGACTTCATCACCCGCGGGCCCGTGTTCGCCATGGTCCTCGAGGGCCCCACGAACACCTGGCACGTGGTGCGTACCATGATGGGGGCGACCGATCCGAGCGCTAGCGCCCCGGGGACCATTCGCGGCGACCTGGGTCTGGTCATGCAGGAGAACCTAATTCACGGCTCGGATTCGTCGGAGTCCGCCCAGCGAGAGATTGCGATTTTCTTCCCCGCTCTAGGCTAGGGGGCACCCGTTTGGTATACGACGCCTTCGTGCCGTAGCCTTAGGGAATAGGAGAGTACTCGTGGGGCTCTCATTAAGGGTTCGTATGGTTGATTCTCGTTTCTCACTTCTAGGTCGCGATATGGCGGTTGATCTCGGAACCGCCAATACGCTGGTCTACGTCCGGGGCCGTGGCATTGTCTTGAACGAGCCGTCAGTGGTCGCCGTCGACATCAAGGATGGCAAGCCGTTGGCCGTCGGCGCCCAGGCGAAATTGATGATTGGTCGCACTCCGAGCAACATTCAGGCGATTCGACCGCTGAAGGACGGAGTCATCGCGGACTTCGAGATCTGCGAAAAGATGTTGCGCTACTTCATCCACCGCGTGCATCAGCGTCGCTTCGCCAAACCTCGCATGGTGATCTGCGTCCCTTCGGGAATCACGGGTGTCGAACAGCGCGCGGTCATGGAGGCCGCCGAATTCGCTGGCGCGCGCAAGGCCTACATCATCGAAGAGCCGATGGCCGCCGCGATCGGTGCGGGTCTACCTATTCACGAGCCGACGGGTAACATGGTTGTCGACATTGGGGGAGGCACCACCGAGGTCGCCGTCATCTCGCTCGGGGGCATCGTGACCAGTCAGTCAATCCGCGTGGGCGGTGACGAGTTGGACGACGCTATCGTCGCCTACGTCAAGAAGGAGTTCCAGTTGGCGCTGGGCGAACGGACCGCTGAGGAAATCAAGATTCAGATGGGTTCGGCCTATCCGCTGCAACAAGAGATGCAGGCGCAGATCCGTGGCCGCGACCTCGTGACGGGCCTGCCCAAGACGGTGGTCATTTCGACCGAACAGATTCGTCAAGCCATTGAGGAGCCCGTTCAGGCAATTGTGGATGCCGTCAAGGTGACCCTCGACCGCACGCCGCCGGAATTGTCCTCCGACCTCATGGAACAAGGTATCGTGCTCACGGGTGGCGGGGCGTTGTTGAACGGTCTCGCCACGCGTCTTGAGATCGAGACCAATATGCCCATCATCGTCGCGAACGACCCTCTCAATTGCGTGGCGCTGGGTAGTGGCATGTGCCTCGAGGAACTCGACGTCTTTGCCCGTATGCTCAAGACGTCTCCTTCGCGCTAGACAGTGGCTTCTGATCGCTCGCGGCGGCGACTCTTTTTCACTGGAGTCGTCGGAACGCTCATCATTGTCACGATCTACGTGAGCGGGGGCGTCGTGGCGGGTGTTCGCGGGGTGGCCCATGGCGTGGTCTACCCCTTCGCCTGGGCGTCTGATTTTGTCGCTCGTCCGCTGGGGCACGTCTTCGCCGGAATCGTCAATTACTCCGACGTCGAGGCCCAAAATCAGAAGTTGCGCTATCTCTTGGGTCAAGCGACCCTACGAGAGAATGAGAACGCCCTTGCGGCTCAGCGTTTGGCCGCTCTGGTCCAAGCCGTGCACGTGCCGGTCGCGGCGACCTTGGGCACCGTGATCGCGCAGGTTACCGTCATTTCGCCAACGAATTTCTCGGCGACCGTCACCATCGACAAGGGTCAGAACCAGGGAATCATGGACGGGATGCCGGTCGTTGCCGACGGAGGTCTGGCGGGACGGGTGATTGCGACCACGTCGAACTCCGCCACGGTGCGCCTCATCACCGATACTGGTTCGGTCGTCGGAGCCACTTTCGGCAACGGGGCGACGCCGGTCCTCATCTCGGGCGAAGGCGTGAATAATTCATTGAATGTTTCGTCTATCCCCGACACCGCCGCCGCGCCCTCGGTGGGAAGTCTGATGTCGACCAATGGTCTTCAGGGCGGATTGTTCCCTCCCGGCATTGCGGTCGGGCGTGTGACGAGACTCCTGATCAGCCCGGGTGCGTCGAGTTACGCCGTCGCACTCGCCCCCACGGCGAATCTCAATACTTTGGCCTACGTGGACGTCGTCTTGTGGGAGCCCTCGACGTGAGTCAGACCCGGGGGCTCATTATTCTCGCCACCCTGGGTATTGTCGGTGTGCAACTGACGGTCTTCACGCAGTGGCGCTTCGACGGCGCGGTCGTCATGCTGGTGTGGCTGTGGCCCTTAGCGGTCGGCCTGACGGGACTAACCTCGCTGGCCCTCGTCGTGGGAATTGTCACGGGGCTGCTCTTCGATGCGCAGAGCGCGACTCCCTTTGGCCTCAGCGCGTTGGTCGCCGTCGCGCTGGCGTTCGTAGCGTCGCGACTCGGTAAGGAGGGGGTGGGGGACCTCGATTCGGCCGCCATATGGGTGACGCCAGGCATCGCCGCGGTGGGCGGGTTACTGGCGCCGGCGCTCTACGTCGCCAGCGGTGTCTTCGCACTGAACTTCTCGCTCTGGCACGGCAGCGTGATCAATTCGATGCTCGTGAACGCCGTGGCCTTCGCCGTATTGGCTCGACCCGTCACGCGATTCGCCTTCGCCCTTAGCCGGTCGGCCCTCAGGACGCGTCGATGAAGGGATCGTGGCGTGACCGACCCGCTGCCTCGTGGTTCCAGCGATTGTGGCGTCCGTGGGTGTCGCTCAATCCCTTTCGCGGGCGGGGCCGACGTATCAACGAGCCACGCCCCGTCGGCATCCGCAACCTCGTCGCGTCCCCCGAGGAGGTGCACGCGCGTCCCGAACGTCGATGGCGGATCATCGGTGGCTTCTTCTCGCTACTCCTCATCCTCCTCGTGGTGCGGTTATTCATGCTCCAGGTACTTGAGTACAAGTCGTCGGTAGCGACGGTAGATTCCAATACATTGCACACGGCGACTATTTCCGCGCCGCGCGGACTCATTGTTGACCGTTCCGGATCACCGCTGGTGTCCAACGTCACCACCACGGAGATTTTGCTCTCGCGCGAGCAGGCCAGCCTTGACCCTTCGGTAATCGGCGCCCTGGCGTCATTGACCGGTCAAACCGTCAAGCAGGTTCAAGGTGACTTATCGAACCTGCAATACAGCCCCTATCAGCCCGCGCCCATTATGAGCGATGCGCCCACCACAATGGTGCAGTTCATCAAGTTGCACCCCGGGGAGTTCCCCGGGGTGAGTGTCCAGGCCGTATCGCGGCGGTTTTACCCGTTCGGCGGGTCGATGGCGGCGCAGTTGTTGGGGTACGTGGGACCAATTACGGGGGCCGAGATCGCGGCGAATCCGACGGCGGGATACACGCCAGATTCAACCTTTGGCAAGACCGGCATCGAAAACTACTACGAGCAGTACCTGCGTGGACGACCGGGAGTCAACACCATTGAGGTGAGCGCCCTCGGCAACATCGTGGGCTCGGTGCAAAAAACTCCACCTCGACAAGGCGATACGGTGATCCTTAACGTCGACGCCGGACTGCAAAAAGCACTGGACGCCGACTTGGCCAATCAGATCTTGACCCTTCGCCACTCGGTCGATCCCACGACGGGTCGAATACCCCCGGCACCGAATGGGGCCGCAGTTGTCCTGGATGCGACCAATGGTGCGGTGTTGGCGATGTCGAGTTACCCCTCTTTCGACCTGAACTCCTTCGTCAACGGACTCTCGGAGTCGACTTTTAAGAAGTTGTTGAACGAGGGCGCCTTCACCAATTACCCGATCCAGGGCCAGTACACCCCCGGCAGCACCTTTAAATTAGTGACGGCCACGGCCGAACTACAGACGGGAGTTTTTGGCGCATATCAGCTGGTGAACGACACGGGTATCTACACCGTGCCGGGGTGTCTGCAAGGCGGACACGGGTGCGTCTTTCACGACGACCAGAGCATCGGCGCCGGTGAGGTCGATCTCTCGACGGCCATCACCGTTTCGTCGGACTACTACTTCTACAACTTGGGCTACCTCTTTTGGTCCCAGCAACAGAAGTACGGACTAACTCCGATCCAGAACGTCGCCCATCTGTACGGACTGGATCAGTATTCCAACGTCGACCTGCCCAATGAGGTAAAGGGTCGAGTCGACTCCCCGACCGTACGCATCGCCCTGCACAAAGCCGCACCGAAGGC
>JAJZEN010000027.1 GCA_021828545.1 Actinomycetes bacterium | reverse complement strand
AGATGCGCTGACCCCCGTGACGCGCAGTGCGAGTGAGTGACGCTCAGTTCGAGTGCACGGCGCCCACGTCGCGGGGACGTCCCAACAGATAGCCCTGACCCAGGGCCACGCCGAGTCGTTCGACCACCCTCAAGTCCTCGTCCACTTCGACTCGTTGGACGATGAGGTCCACACTCGCGCTCGCGCAGTAGCTCTTGAGTGATTCCAGGGAATTGCGTACCTCGAGGTCGGTCGTCTCGGTCAGCCACCGCGCATCGATCTTCACCTGGTGGGGTTGGAGACGCCGCACTAACCCCACGCCATCGTCCGAGAGGGAGACCTCACTGAGGCACCATCGTGCGCGCGCCGGCAGGCGCGGGGAGAACTGCGCGACGGTACTGAGTTCCACGGCGCTGACTTCGACGACGAGGGGACGCGAGAGTCGGGACCCCAGCGAGACGAAGGCACCCGAGATGGTCATGGCGCGCGAGGCGTTGACGGCGAGATAGCCCCCGTCGGGGAGCGCGTCGGCGGCGTCGATGGCCTGGCGGGTGAGGAGCGTCTCGAGTTCGATGCTCGATCCGCTCGTCGAGGCCTCGGCGACGCGAAAGTGCGGCGCGCCCCCGTCGGCGAAACGACTGAGCGCCTCGTACCCGACGATGCGCCGTTCGGGGAGATTCCATATGGCCTGAAAGACCACGTGGGCGCCCACCTCGTCGCTCATCGGGGACGACGTGCTCAAGGGTGTCGCGGCGGAGGGGGCGGGGCCTGGACGCGCACCCGAGTGGACGACGCCGAGATGCAAGATCGACGCCCAGTCCTCGTTCACGACGTCGAGGGAGTCGTTCCTCGGGCGCGCCGCGGGACGAACGGGCTTGTAGAGACGTAGTTGCACGTGGCGAACCACGTCGAGGAACGAGTGGCGCAGTCCGACGAAGGCCACGATCGCGTAGCTGAGGAGCGCGACGTTGACGGCGGCGAAGACGCCGTTCACCCAGTGGCGATCTACCACGTCGCGCCAGAGCGTGTAGCCGGCGACCGCGTCGATCACGTAGGGGGCGACGATGAAACTCAGGGCCGGAATGGTGCGCTGGCGGACCTTGGGGGTGCGGCCGAAGGCGCTCTTGTCCGAGAGGATGGCCTGGATCAGTGACGTTCCCATGCCGGCGAGGTTGATGGGGATCAGCAGCAGGTTGAAGCCGTACGTCCGCGCCAAGTCGCGCCGGCGGTACCCAAGGGCGCGCAGGTCCGAGGCCATGGTGGCGAAGTAGGGAATCGGCAGAGCGATGAGGATGGGTTGGAGCAGACTGGCACTGAAGGGATAGACGAGCAGCAGCAGCAGGGCCGTGGTGCTCCAGGCGATGGAGGCGAGGTAATTGGCGCGGATCAGCAGTTCGGAGAACTTCGTGCGCTGGCCCCGCGCGCGTCGTTCGCGCGCCATCCGTCTGAGCCGCGCGACGATGATCAGTCCACCGTTGGCCCAACGACGGCGTTGGATGGCGAGGGAACCGAAGTCGGGCGGGGTGGCGGAGTAGGCCAGGCGTTCGGGGTAGTTGACGAGTCGCCACCCGCGCTGGGCCAGGTCGATCGTGGACTCGGTGTCTTCGATCACCGTGCGATCCGAGATGTAACGGTGGATGGGCCAGTCACCGAGGTAGGTGGTGTCGCGGATCTCGTCGAGCGCGCGTTTGCGCAAGATGGCGTTGGCCCCCACCCAGAACGTCGCGTTGTAGTAGGTCATGCCCTGGTGCGCGATGTACTGCACGTCGGTCGTGGCGCCGGCGACGCGTTCGACGGTGGAACTCGCGCCGGGGAACGCGCTGTAGGGAGTCTGAGCGACCGCGACGTCCGCGTTCTGGGTCTGTTCGAGGAGATAGATCAACCGCAGGCAGTACTCGGGGAGAATGACCGAGTCGGCGTCCAGGGTCAACACGTAATCGGTGTCGGGCACCTCGATCGAGCGCTTGCCCGCCGACGCCGTCGCCAGGACGCGCCCGGCCACGGTCTCGACGTCGTGGTAGGACCCGCCCATGAGGCCGATGTAGGAATTCAGGTTCATGGCCTTGTTGGACTCGTGCGAGAGATTCGCGTAGAGCTTGCGTTCGAAACTGCCGACCGAGGCCCGGAACGTCCAGGCCAGGCGACGATGGAACTGGTGCAGTCGTTCGGCCGGCAGCACGATATCTTCGTCGGCCGCGCGCCGCAGGGCCGCCGCGGTGGCGTGGAGGTCGCCGACGAGGGTGCCGAGGACGTGCTCGTCGAAGAAGCGCTCGGCGGGGTCGTCGTGGTATTCGGGCGCGTACCACGAACGCACGTACTCGATGGCGTGGTCGTAGTGTGTGGCGAGGTCGCGCATGTCGGCGGTGCTGGGCGCCGTCGCCGCGAATGAGTGTTCGAACGCCTCCAGGGTATGGGCGAAGTGGGCGGCGGGCTCGCTCAGGAGGTCCTCGACCTGGCGCGCCGCGGTGCGGGCCGCGGTCAAGAGGTGGCGCGCCCTCGAGGTGGTGGGCGAGGGATCGTTATCGATCAAGAGGACCACCCGCAGGACGGGGTACTCCTGTAGCGCCGCCGAGAGCAGGGTGTTGCGGATCACGCGCGGCTCTTCTTGGTACGAGGGGACGATGACTGTGACGGTCGGGAGGGATTGACTGAAGAAGTGGTCGATCACCGCTCGCGGAACGCGGCGGTGTTGCTGGGCTCGGTACATGTAGCCCAGGCGCGTCATGAGATAGGCCAACGAGGACCCCGTGAGGAGCGTCACTACGAGCAGGTAGCCAATCGCTTCGACCTTGGCGCGGGTTGAACCGGCTCCGCCGTCGAAGAATTGGCTGACGACCCACGAACCGACGTACATGAGCCAGATGACCAAGGTCGCGACCACCGCGAGGCGCCCCATCGCCACGCGCCGATCCGAAATGGGCGCGGGGACGATGTTGATCGGTCGGTCCTCGCGGTTCGCGCGTTCGTTGGTCTCGTCACTACGTCGCGGCACTCGTCCTCCTCGTCTCCTCGTGGTGCCAGGTTCGGTCTTTGCATCAGGCCGAAAACATTATGCGTGTCACTTCGGCGATTTGCGTCGGAGTTGTGAAGGAGTTGCCGAACGCCTGATTACGATCGAAATGCCCACTACGAAGTCGACGGAGGATTTCCGACGTGACCCACCCAACCCAATCATCGCCCGGCCCTGGCGCGACGTACGACGCGTGGGACGTCGACGAGGTGGAAGCGGCGCCGCAGTATTCCCCGACTCGCGTGGGCGTGGCGATCATCCTCCTGCTGGCAGCCCTCGGGGGTGGGGGCTGGTGGGTGCGCGATCAATTGTCGCCCGTCGCGGGCGCCGCGGTCGCGTCCTCCACGTGGTTCGCCCCCTACGTCGACGCGACGCTCGCCCCGACCTATCAGTTCCAGGACCCCTCGCTCGATCCCGCCCGACAGAGCGTGCTCGGCTTCGTCGTCGCCGGCGCCAACCGGTGTACGCCGTCGTGGGGCGACGCCTACACCCTCGCCCAGGCCGACGCGTCGCTCAACCTCACCAGTCGGGTTGCCCAGTATCACTCGATCGGGGGCGACACGATCATCTCCTTCGGGGGTCGTGACCACGAGGACTTGGCCCAGGCGTGTACCAGCGTGTCCTCCCTGACCGCGGCGTACCAACAGGTCGTCTCGCGCTACCACCCCCAGCTCCTGGACTTCGACGTGGAGGGCGCGGCCCTCAACGACGCGACGTCGATCAATCGGCGCGCTGCGGCGGTCGCCGCGTTGATCGCTCGCAATGGCGGTCCACACCATCTCGGAGTGTGGATCACCGTGCCGGCGGGACCCGGCGGTCTCCCCGCATCCGCCGTGCGCGTGGCGACGGCGTTCTTCGCGCACAAAATCGTGCCGGCGGGGATCAACGTCTTGGCGATGGACTTCGGTCAGTCCGAGTCGTCGATGACCCGGAGCATTCTCTCGGTCGCCACGGCCTCGCAGGCCCAAGTGGCCAACCTCTACGAGCACTACGGGGTCACCTCGTCGCTACCCGAACACTTCGGCGTCACCGTGATGATTGGTGAGAACGACTCGGCCGGGGAGAACCTCTCGGTGGCCGGGGCCCGCGAGGTCGCCCGGGTGGCGGCGACACGCCATTGGGGTCGCGTCTCGATGTGGTCGCTCAATCGCGACGCGCAGTGCGGCTCGGCATTCGCCGAGGTCGGCGTCCTCTCGAACACGTGCTCGGGTGCCGTCGAAACATCGCTGGGTTTCGCTAAGGCCTTTGGGGTCTTGAGCGGACGCGACGGCGTCGGTGCGACGGCGACGACGAACGGGATCGCCCTCGCCCCCTCGAACGCGCCCGGTCCGTACCCGCAGTGGCAGCCCTCGATCACGTACCCGGCGAACTACAAAGTGGTGCGCGAGGGCGAGATCTACGAGGCGAAGTGGTACACGCAGGGTCAGGACCCCGCGACAGTGGTGCAGTATCAGTCCGAGACTCCGTGGCAGTTGATCGGTCCCGTGCTCGCTGGTTCGCATCCGCCGACGACGACGACGCTCCCGGCCGGGACCGATCCCGCGTGGTCGCCGACCGCGACGTACACCGTGGGTCAGCGGGTCCTCTTCGAGGGCTTGCCCTATCAGGCCAAGTGGTACAACGTGGCCCAGTCGCCGGCGGCCGAAGCGACGGACCCGACGAGCTCACCGTGGCAGGCGCTCTTCAGCATCCCGGGGGAACCCACCCTCGGGTGAGCGAGCGCGTTCGAACGACCGCGACGGAGCCCCGCGACGAGCCCGTCGGCCGTCTGGTCCTCGGATTGAGGGGGGTCATGACGTGACGGGTCGACCTTCTCCCGTCGCGAGCGACTCTTGGGTCGCGTCGCTGGAGAATGTCCGCCCGTTGACTCGCGTGAGCGCGCGGGCGCGCAGGCGTCACGTCGTCGGGTCGATCGTGGGGAGACTCCATTGCCTTATCGCGTGGACGAGCGCGGCGACGACCCGACGGAAGATGTGGTCGACGTGCACGCGATGGCCCATGCCGCTGGCCGACTGCAGGGCCACGAAGCCGTGAAGGAGGGCGCGAATCGCCCGGGGTCGCCCCGACCTCGTCGCCGCCGTCACCCGGTGTCGCTGCTCGCACGATAGTTGGGCACGGCCCGGGGTGCTCAAGGGCCCACGTCCATAGGGCCACGGCGATCTTCAGCAGCGCCCTCGCTGAACCGGCCCGCCAGGCGACCCTCACCATCTCGGCGACTACCGCGTCAGTATTGGCGTTTCGCCCACATTCGCCGCACGACCGCGACGTTATGCGCGTCGAGCGCGACGCCAACCAGTGGCGAAGTTTAGAATGAGGAAGTATGGCACTCCCATCAACGAAACGGGAGTTGGCGCGACTGCATCTGGACTGGTCGCCCGTGGACGAACCGGCGTCGACGACCCGCACGGCGCTCGCCTCCCTCGCGGCGCTCGTGATCGCGCTCGCGGCGAACGCGGGCCTCGTGCGTCTCGCCACGACCGCATCCCCCTCGCTCTCGACGTACGCGCACTTTCGATTCGTCGACTACGGGTCGCTGACGGCGCTGGGGGTCGTGGGTGCGTGCGCCGCGTGGTTCGTCGTCTGTCGGATTACGTCGTCGCCGCGCTGGTTCTTCGTCCGACTCGCCGTGGTGGTCTCGGTGGTGCTATTGGTCCCCGACGTGGGGCTCGTACTAGGGAATCAACCGGTCGACGCGGTGCTGACCCTCATGGCGATGCACGTGGTGATGGCTTTCGTTACCTACAACGTCATGGTGCGCGGGGCGCCGGTCCAGTCGCGCACTGTCGTCCCCCTCGACGTGCCCGGACCCGCGCTGGCGGCGGCGGCGTCGGCCCTCGATGGTGTCGATTGTGTCGGGGCGCGCTTCGACGCGGGGTTCGGTCCTCGCACGTGGCGCGTGATGATGATCGCGGTCGGCGTCGAATTTATCGTGGGAATTGGTGAGCTGTTCTTCGTGCCCTTCAATCGGCCGAACGGCTATCTGCCGCACGCGGGCGAAGCGATCTCTCTCGTCCACGCGTTGGTGGGAGGATTCCTCGGTATCGGCGCAACCGCCATAGTGCTCCTCGTCACGCGTGAGGACCGCGATGCGCGGATCGCGGCGGTCGGGGGGTTCATCGGGGTGGTGGTCGGTGCCGTGGGCGGAACGATTTATTACTACCATTCACTGCGTCTGCCGGGCTTGGGTCTGATGTTCATCGGCGCTGCCGTGGCGTTCTT
>JAJZEN010000035.1 GCA_021828545.1 Actinomycetes bacterium | reverse complement strand
CGACGTCGCCGCGGTGACCGGTGCGGTGCAGATGTTCTCGCGCGCGCTCTACGTCGAACTCGGGGGAATGGACGAGCGACTCAGCGTCGTGATGAACGACGTGGACCTGTGTCTGCGCAGCCAGTCGAAGGACCGTCACGTCGTGATGTTGCCCGACGTGGTGCTCTCACACTTCGCCGGATCCACCCGGGGGCGACTCGACCCCCTGGTGGACCGTAATTTCTTCGTGCGCCGATGGGACGTCTTCGGTTCGCTCACCGATCCGTATTTCCCCCAATCCCTGCGTCTCTACGGTTCGCGAATCGACTATCTTCCCGCGGGGGACGGACTGACGCCGTGAACGACCGCCTCGACGAACTCGACCTCTCGCGATCCTTGTCACGCGAAGAATCCGAACATCGCGTCGGCGCGGCTCAGCGCCGTCTCTTGCACCTACGACTCTTCAGCGCCGGTCTGCTAGGTCCCGCGCCCCACGCACCCGGCTTGTTGGTGCTCTTCGAAGGATTCGACGCCGCGGGTAAGGGCGGGGCGATCCGGCGACTGACCGCGGGGCTGGACCCGCGACACGTGCGCGTGGTCCCCATCGGCCCCCCGAACGCCGAGGAGTTGCAGCACCACTTCCTCTGGCGCTTCTCCCCCTCTCTCCCGGGTCGGAGTGAGATGACCGTGTACGACCGCTCCTGGTACGGCCGACTGCTCGTGGAGCGCGTCGATGGACTCATTGACACAGGATCGGTGAAGCGTTCAGCCAAGGAGATCGTCGATTTCGAGAGCGCGCTCGTGCACGACGGCGTGACCCTGGTGAAGTTCTGGCTGCACATCTCGGAGCAAGAGCAACTTCGACGCTTCAACGATCGCGCGAAGGATCCCGCCAAACAATGGAAACTCACCGAGGATGACTGGCACAACCGTTCCCTACGCACGCAGTACCTTCACGCCGTGACCGACATGCTCGAACACACCGACCACCCACACGCCCACTGGGACCTGGTGGCCGCCGAGGACAAACACTTCGCGAGAGTCTTCGTACTCGAGACCCTCATCGCGCGCTGGGAGCACGACCTGATACGCCGCGGATTCACGCCCCCCGAATCCCACGGCACCAATTACCTCACCTGACAGAAGTTGTCTCTAGACTGATACCGACGATGGGAGCGTGATGGGCAAGAAGGAATCGGGCTCGACGAGTTCCGAAATAAAAATCACCACCACCAAGGGCGCGAAGTCCACGGACAAGGGCAAGAAGAAGAAGTCCAAGGGCAAGAAGAACACGGACCAGAAGTCCGCCAAGGGCAAGAAGAACGAGAAGTCCAAGGGTCGCGACAAGGACTCCGTCATCGTCGTGAGGGACCAGGGCGACAAGTCGCGCGGTGACAAGGTCCCCCCGGTCGCCATCGGTGTGGTCGACACCATGTTCGCGCGTTACGACATGGGTCAAGCCGCCAGCGACGAGTTGGCGATTTGTCCGGGTTACGACACGGCCTTCCGGGTCATCACAAAGACCGTGCCGGGGTTCAAGGACCTCGCCGTCGCGGCCATGAACCTGATCGAGGTGGACGGGTGTTCGATCGTCGTTGCCCTGGGGATGCCCGGTTCCGCCCCGATCGACAAACAGTGCGCGCACGAGGCCGCGATGGGCATCATGCAGGCGCAATTACTCACCGCCACGCCCATCCTTGAGGTCTTCGTCCACGAGGATGAGGCCACCGACCCCAAGGTCCTTGCGAGCGTCTTCGAGAATCGCTCACGCAAGCACGCGCGCAACGCCTACTGGATGCTCTTCGAACCCGAACAGTTGCGCCGACGCGCCGGTCAGGGCGTTCGTCAAGGTTTTGACGACGCCGGTCCGCTGCAACTGAAGTAGGCGGTCGTGCCTGAGGCCGTACTCGTCGCCGCCGCTCGAACGCCGATCGGCCGAGCCTTTAAGGGATCGCTCGCCAGCGAGCGCCCCGACGACCTCACCGCGATGGTGGTACGTCGCGTCCTCGAAGAGGTCCCCGAGGTCGACCCTCACATGGTCGAAGACTTGCTCGTGGGCTGCGGCCAACCCGCTGGCGAAGGCGGTTTCAATCTGGCGCGCGTCGTCGCGGTGCTCGCGCGACTCGACGACGTGCCGGGGGTAACGGTGAACCGCTACTGCTCGTCGTCCCTCCAGACGATCCGCATGGCCGCGCACGCCATTCGCGCCGGCGAGGGGGACATCTTCGTCGCTGCGGGCGTCGAGACGATCTCGCGCTTCGGCTCAGGGATGTCGGACATCGACGCCGCCGCCAATACGCGATTCGACGCCGCCCGCGATCGCAGCGCCCAGCGGGCCCTACCGGGCGCCGAGGCGTGGACGCCACCGACGGAACTGCCCGACATCTACATCGCCATGGGCCAGACCGCCGAGAACGTGGCGCAACTCGAGGGAGTGAGCCGCGCGGAGATGGACGAATTCGCCCTGCGCAGTCACGAACTCGCGGTCGCGCATCAGCGCAGTGGTTTCTTCGCGAGAGAGATCGTCGCGGTGACCCGCGCCGACGGCGCCGTGATCGACACCGACGACGGACCACGCGCCGATACCTCGCTGGACCGTCTCTCCTCGCTGGCGCCCGTGTTTCGCGTCGACGGGACCGTCACCGCCGGTAACGCCTGCCCCCTCAACGACGGCGCGGCCGCCCTCGTCATCATGAGCGACGTGCGCGCTAGGGAACTCGGTCTGCGCGCTCGCGCGCGCATCGTCTCCTCGGGACTCAGTGGCCTCAATCCCGAGATCATGGGACTCGGACCCATCGAGGCGAGTCGCCAGGCCCTCGCGCGCGCGCACCTCACGATGGACGACATCGACCTGGTCGAAATCAACGAGGCATTCGCGGCCCAAGTCCTGCCCTGCGCCAAGCACCTGGGCGTTGCGTTGTCCAAGCTCAACGTACGCGGCGGCGCCATCGCGCTGGGGCACCCCTTCGGCATGACCGGAGCACGCATCATGACGACGCTCCTCAATTCTCTCGAAGAGTCCGGCGCACGCTACGGCCTCGAGACCATGTGCGTCGGTGGCGGCCAGGGCATGGCCATGATCGTCGAGCGCCTCGACGCGTAACGGCGTAGCGGCGCGATGACGCCAGGACTCCCCGCCGTCGCGAGCGGTCATCTTTGATTCGACCGAGGCCCCGATGGCTCGTCGTACGCAATCGACACCGAAGAGAGGGTGCGCGTGATTTTGGGCGGACTCGGCGGAGTCCGCGGGGGGGAAGGGACCAGACCCGCACCACGGTCCTCATGTCGAAACGAACGACCGCAGCGGGTCCAGAGAGTCGAGTACGAGGCCCACCAGGTGGGCGCTCCTTTTCGATGGACGGATCGGCAGGTACCCAAAGTTGGTGGACCGCCACGAGACACCCACGTCGCCGCCCCCGGGCCCGTGACGACCCGTGGGTGAGGGTTCGTGACCACGAGTTCTCGCCGCCAAGAACACTCCAGCCGCGGAGTCGAAGTTGAAAGTGTCGCCGAGCATCTCGATCTCGCATTGCCGTCGCTCGGCGGCGGCTCGGGGATCGTGGCGAAATGCGAAGAATGGCGTCTCCCACGTCAATGTCGAGGGTACGGTTCGCTGGCGAGTACCCCGTAGAACGTTAGATACCGAGCGGGGGTAGCGACGGTCGCCTCGCTGAATACCACTCCTTTCGCCACACAGTGACACCACGTAGCGGGGAAGGACACCCTGGACCGCAACGCCGCCGTGGCGTAGGTCGCGAGCCAACCATTCGGCGTGAGCACGATCGGCCCTTCTCCCAAAGTTTTCGTGTCGCGCCGAGTTTGGCACCGCCACAAGTCGTCGAACACTCACTCGATGGCCCAGCACGGGGGATTCCGATGGTTCCACTCAGACCCAAGAGCCACCACCCCCCATCCCGGCGTCGCGCGACCGGAGATCGCGGGAGTGACAAAACCGAGTGTCTCGTGGCGCGCGTTCATATTTTCCAGTACGTGGCTAGTTGACAACAATAGTTTTTGCTATAAAATTTCCGGAGAGTTCGAGAGAGGGAGTTTTCCCGTGTCAAACAACCATTCCCGCCAGGCGTATCGCGGCGCCCGTACCGTTGCCAAATTGACCGCGGCGGTCGCGTTGTTGGGCGGCCTCATTAGTGTGTCGAGCCCGCTGGCTGGAGCACAAACGCAAACGAAGTACTACGACGTGAGCGTCAGTCCATCCACCGTCTACGTCGACGCTCCGACGCCCGTCACCGTCACGCTCGAGAACGATCCCAGTAGCACTCAGTCCTTCGGATCCGCGGAGCTCAATTTCGGTAATCTTCCGGCCTCCGCCGTGACCACCAGTCAGTCGTCGAGCATCAGGGTCTCCCCCGGGTGGAACTGGACCGTGGTGCCCTCCAAAACTTCACTGATCCTCCTCGTGACCAGCGGGACGCTCCCCGGCATTGCCCCCAGTAGCTCGCTTTCGGTTACGTTCAACCTCACGGCGCCGACCGCGAATCCTGTCGATGTCACCACTGAGGTGAAGCAGTCCAATGACTTTTCTGGAAGCGGTAACGGATTCGTCGATCTGTCCCTGAACCCGGCCGTCATCACCGTGACGCCGGTCACCCTAACGTTCGTTCAACAGCCCTCAACGGTCCAACAGTCGATCCAGCCCGGACCGCTCTACGCCATGTGCCAGCCAGTCAGTGTGCAGGCCAGCGCCGGGACTAACCTCGTCAATGGGATCGACATCACCCTGGCGGCGGGATCGACCAATCCGGGCTTGTACTGGCAAGGATACCCCGTCTCGAGCACCAATCCCATCACCGCGACCACCAGTGGGGATGGTGTGGCGGTCTTTGGCACCTGCCAATCCGGGATCAGCGCCACGAACTTGGGCTCCGGCTACACGCTGAGTGCGAGTTCCCCGGCGGCGGCGAGTCCCATTACCTCCAACGCGTTCTCCGTCGTGCAGGTCCAAGTGACGTGTAGCGGAAATTGCACCAACGTCCAGGTGCAGAGTTCGTCTACCGGAACAGTCGGCACCATCAACACCACCGGTTCGGGCACCTACGACCTCATCGGCTCGTTCAACCAAGGGCCCCTGGAGTGCGATGGTCAAGTCACGAAACCGTCCACTCCCGCTGACCCGATCGTTGTCCAGACCACTCCCGTCTCTACCGGGGCATCGGACTACGCCCTGGTCTCGATGACCTTCCCGAAGAAAGTCGTCAATTCGCTGACCAACAACGGCACGCCCCTCATGCCGGTCTGCGCGGGGGCGACCCAACCTTTCTTAGGGAGCAACTCCGAAGCCAACCCGATTCCGAGTGTCACGTACCCGTACCAGGGCTTGTTGCCCAACTGTACGACGACGTATTCTTCGGATCCCACGCAGTTCTGCGTCGTGTCGCGCAACAAGAACGCGGGTGCGTCGGAGACTATTGAGATCTACGTCGGCGCGAACTACAGCTCAGACCCGAGTTTCTGGTAGGTCGACGGGCACGAGACGCCGAGCGGCGTCGACGACGCCGAGTTCATTGAAGAGTCCATCGCGCTCCCTACGTTCGACGTCGGTCACGTGAGCGGGCCAGAGATCGGCCATGACCTGGAGGGACAGGGCCAGCTCGAAGCGGGCATCGTGGCGGCGAGCTAGTTCGACGCTTTCCTCGATCAACTGGCGGGCTTGAGCGGAGTTCGCGCCGAGCTCGCGCAGAGCCACGGCGAGTACGCGCTGTGCGAGTGGCGCGACGAGGTGTCGGCCGGGCAGTGTCTTTGCGTTATCGAGCACGCGCCGGGCCACCTCCGCGGCCCCGTGAATCTCACCGCTTCGCAGCAGCGATTCAGCCCGGATCGCGTCGGTCAGGTTGACCTGCAGTACTTCACCCTCGGATTCGTAGATATTACGAGCTGCCAACAAGAGGCGCTCGCTGAGCAGCGGGTCGCCTCGTCGCGCCGCGAGGCGCCCCAGGAGCCGCGTGCCGTCGGCGACAAAAGTTTGGGTGCCCGCCGCCCGATAGGTCTCGAGTGCTTCCTCGAGTACGGGCTCGGCGGCCGTCAAGTGGCCTTGGTCGGCGAGGACTTCAGCGATGTTGGCCGACTCCACTGCCGCCGTCCACTGGTCACCCGCCCGCTCGCATGCGTCACGCGATTTAGAATAAAAGACGACCGCGTCTGTCCATCGACCGGCGAAGTAGGCCCGGATGCCGAGCTGGTTGAGTGCGCGGGCCTCCAGCCACGGTTTATCACCAATCTCCTTTTGGATCTCGAGGGCGCGACGAGCGTGACTGCCGTCTCCCGAC
>JAJZEN010000095.1 GCA_021828545.1 Actinomycetes bacterium | reverse complement strand
CGCCGACGCGGTGGGCGCCTACGACCTCTACGGCGGTGCGCTGGTCGTCGTCGACTTGGGTACCGCCACGGTCTTTGACGTCGTGTCGGCGAAGGGGGAGTACCTCGGTGGCGCCATCGCTCCGGGGGTGGCGATCTCGCTCGAGGCCCTCTACGCCCACGCCTCGGCGTTGCGCTCGGTCGAACTGGTGCGCCCGCGCTCGGCGATCGGGCGTTCCACGGCGGAATCGATCCAGTCGGGGGTCCTCTACGGCTTCGCCGGGCAGGTCGACGGCGTAGTGCAGCGCATCAAGGAGGAGTTGGGAGAGGCGATCGTCGTAGCGACGGGAGGCCTGGCGGGACTCATCGCGCCGTACGCGAAAACGGTGCAGCACGTCGAACCGTGGTTGACTCTTCACGGATTGCGTATCGTTCATGAACGCAATCATTCAGGAGCAACGTCGTGACGACCCCCTACACCTTTGACCACACCGCGTACGCCGGAACCCTGCAGACCACCTACGCCCACCTGGCGGACGCGGAAGAATCCGGCGTCGACGTTCGGGTCGCGGGACGGGTGATGTTGCTGCGCACCCAGGGGAAACTCGCCTTCGCGACCCTGCGCGACTCGAGCGGGGAGATCCAACTCTTCGCGCTGGCCGCGCGTACCGAGGACTTCGCGGAGTTCGCGAAGCTGCACTTGGGCGACTGGGTGGGCGTGAGCGGCGAAGTGGTGCGGACCAAGCGCGGGGAATTGTCGGTGAAAGTGACTCGATGGGTGCTCCTCGCGCAGGCCCAACACAACTTCGGCGACAAGTGGGCGGGCATCACTGACTTCGACCTGCGCTACCGACATCGAGAGGCCGACCTCTGGGCGAATCCGTCGTCGCGTCAGTCGCTCGCGCGTCGAAGTCTCGTCGTGCGCGCGGTGCGTGAGCGATGCTGGGCGGCGGACTTCACCGAGGTGGAGACCCCGATGCTCAACGCCATCGCCACGGGTGCGGCCGCTCGACCCTTCACCACGTTTCACAACGCCCTGGACTCGCAGTTCTTTCTTCGCATCGCGCCCGAACTATGGCTCAAGCGGCTCGTCGTCGGGGGCTTCGAGCGGGTCTTCGAACTCGGTCGCGTCTTTCGTAACGAAGGCGTGAGCCCCCGCCACAACCCGGAATTCACGATGCTCGAGCTCTACGCGGCCTACTGGAACTACACCGACATGATGGCCTTCACCGAAGAGCTCGTCGCGGGCGTGGCGAGCGACGTCCTCGGGACCACCGACGTCACCTACCAGGGCCGCCCCTTCTCCTTCGCCGCGCCCTGGCCGCGGCGCACCATGGCCGAACTCACCAGCGCGGCGCTCGGCGAGGACGTCTCGGTCCACACGCCGCGCGAACGGCTCGCGGCCCTGCTCGACGAACGCGGGGTGAGCGTGCACGAGAGCTGGGGGGCGGGACGTTGCCTGGCGGAACTCTTCGAGGAGACCTGCGAGGAGACGCTCTGGGACCCGATCTTCGTGACGGACTTCCCCGTCGAGGTCTCGCCCCTGGCGCGCCGACACCAGCGTGATCCTGAACTCACCGAGCGTTTCGAGTCCTACGCGGCGGGGCGCGAACTCTCCAACGGTTTCTCGGAACTCAACGATCCCCTCGATCAGCGCGCGCGCTTCGAGGATCAGGCCCGCCTCTCCGACGCCGGCGACGACGAGGCGATGCGAATCGACGAGGATTACATCAGGGCCCTCGAGTGGGGGCTACCGCCCACCGCGGGATTGGGTGTGGGAATCGATCGTCTCGCCATGTTGATCGCCGACGAGGCCAACATTCGCGAGGTCATCGCTTTCCCCACCCTCAAACCACGACGCGATTAGTAGGCGGGGAAACCTTCGAGCATCGAAGCAAGGAACGACGTCAGGCCCTCGCGGAGTCCCGCGCTGGGTACGACGGCGAGTGCGGCGTCGGCCGCCGCGAGGAAACCCTGGGCTGCGTCGATGGTGGCTTCGACCCCGCCACCGGCGACCACGAGCTTGCGTGCGCGTTCGCGGTCGTCGTCGTCCAGGGGCAGACCCAGCAGCGAGCGCAATTCCTCGCCCTGGGATTCGTCGCGCAACGCCACCAACGTCGGGAGGTTGTAGATACCCTCGGCGAGGTCTTGACCCGCGGGTTTGCCCAATTCGTTATCGATGGCGATGACGTCGAGGACGTCGTCGCGCAACTGGTAGACCATGCCGAAGCAACGGCCGAATTCGGTCAGGGCGTCACGCACGTCGTCGGAGTGGCCGGCGGTCAGCGCCCCGATGCGACAACTCGCCGACATCAACGCCGCGGTCTTGCCCTCGATCGCTTCGAAGTAGTCCGACTCGGTGCGCTCCACCGAGAAGATGGTGCGCACTTCGGCGACCTGGCCACGCGTCAGCCACGCGAGGGTGTGGGCCATGAGGCCCGCGACGTCCACGCCCAAATCCGCGGCAATGCCGGCCGATCGGGCCATCAGGTAGTCGCCCCCCACGATGGCGATGAGATTACCGTAACGAGCGTTCACGCTGTCGACGTTGCGGCGGATCTCCGCCTCGTCCATGACGTCGTCGTGGTAGAGCGAGGCGAGGTGCATGAGTTCGACCGAGACGCCCCCGAGCAGGTCGTCGTGATTCGCCGGGCGTTCACCCATCGTCGCCGCGGCGACCGCCAAGATGGGACGTAGGCGTTTCCCACCGGCGTAAATCAGGTGAGTGGTCACTTGATCGAGGTAGGGGTCACCGAAAATAACCGACTCGGCCAGGAGTGATTCCAGGCGTTGCAGATCTGCCTCGACCAGTTCAAGTCGTAATCGCTCGTGCGGGTTCACGTCAACACCTTAGATGAGTGTATTACGACCCTATTAAAGGCAGAATGAAGGTGCACGCTGCACCGGTACACTTCAAATACGAGTACGGAAAAGGATTCCAATTGTTCGAACGATTTACAGACCGGGCCCGGCGAGTGTTGGTTCTCGCGCAGGAAGAAGCACGCGACCTGAACCACGCGTTCATCGGGACCGAACACATCTTGCTGGGACTCATTCGCGAGGGTGAGGGAGTCGCGGCCAAGGCCCTCGACGCGCTGGGCGTCACTTTCGACGTGGTGCGTGAGAAGGTCGAGGAGGCCATCGGTCCCAACTCCAACCCGAGCCCCGGTTCACCCCCCTTCACGCCGCGCGCGAAGAAGGTCCTCGAATTGAGTCTGCGCGAGGCGCTGCAGCTCGGTCACTCCTACATCGGGACCGAACACATGTTGTTGGGTCTGGTGCGCGAGGGCGACGGCGTGGCCGCGCAGGTCCTTAACGACCTCGGCGCGGATATGGCGCGCGTGCGAACCCAGGTGATTCAGATGATGTCGGGACAGGCGGGCAAGGAGGCGGGACCGAGTTCGACGACCAGTTCCAAGGGCGACTCGGAGGCCTCGGGCGGCTCGGCCGTCTTGGACCAGTTCGGGCGCAATCTCACCCAGTTCGCTCGCGAGGGCAAGCTCGACCCGCTGGTGGGGCGCGACAAGGAAGTCGAACGCGTGATGCAGGTGCTGTCGCGACGCACCAAGAACAACCCGGTACTGATCGGTGAGCCCGGCGTGGGCAAGACCGCCATCGTCGAAGGGCTCGCGCAAAAGATCGTGGCTAACCAGGTGCCGGTCACGTTGGCGGATAAGCAGCTCTACACCTTGGACCTCGGGGCCCTGGTCGCCGGCAGCCGTTACCGTGGCGATTTCGAGGAACGTTTGAAGAAGGTCCTCAAGGAAATCCGAACGCGCGGCGACATTATTTTGTTCATCGATGAGATTCACACGTTGGTGGGCGCGGGCGCGGCGGAGGGTGCCATCGACGCGGCGTCGATCCTCAAGCCCATGCTCGCGCGTGGCGAACTGCAGACGGTGGGCGCCACCACGATTGACGAGTACCGCAAGCACATCGAGAAGGACGCCGCCCTCGAGCGTCGTTTCCAGCCGGTCAAGGTAGAACAGCCCTCGATCGCGATGACGATTGAGATCCTGAAGGGTCTTCGCGAGGTGTACGAGGAGTTCCACGCGGTGAAGATCACCGACCAGGCCCTCATCGCCGCGGCGAATCTCGCCGACCGTTACATCGCGGACCGTTTCTTGCCCGACAAGGCGATTGACCTCATCGACGAGGCCGGGAGTCGTTTGCGTATTCGACGTATGTCGGCGCCGCCCGCGGCCAAGCGCTTCGACGAGGACATCGCGCGCGTGCGCGCCGACAAGGAGTCGGCCATGGAGAAGGGTGCCCTCGACCAGGCCAAGGCCCTCGAGGAGCAGGAGCGCGAGCTCATCGCCAAAAAGGACGAACTCGATGCGTCAGTCAAGGCGTCCGGTGGCGAGACCTTCGACCTGGTCGATGAGGAGACCATCGCCGAGGTACTGGCGAACTGGACCGGCATCCCGGTGTATCGCCTCACCGAAGAGGAGACCTCGAAGTTGCTGCGCATGGAGGACGAACTCCACAAGCGCATCATCGGTCAAGACGAGGCGATCGTGGCGCTGAGCCGCGCCATCCGCCGTACTCGCGCCGGTCTGAAGGACCCCAAGCGCCCCGGTGGTTCTTTCATCTTCCTCGGCCCGACGGGTGTCGGCAAGACCGAACTCGCCAAGACTTTGGCCGAGTTCCTCTTCGACGACCAAGACGCTTTGATCCAACTCGACATGAGCGAGTACATGGAGAAGCACTCGGTGAGTCGCTTGGTGGGGTCGCCCCCGGGCTACGTGGGGTACGACGAAGGTGGTCAGCTCACCGAGGCCGTGCGCCGCAAGCCGTTCTCGGTCGTGCTCTTCGACGAGGTCGAGAAGGCTCACCCCGACGTCTTCAACACCCTGCTGCAGATTCTCGAGGACGGTCGTTTGACCGATTCGCAGGGTCGTGTCGTGGACTTCAAGAATACGATTTTGATCATGACCTCCAACCTCGGCACCGCCGACTTGCGCAAGACCATCGGGTTCTCCAAGGGTACGGATCTGGCGAGCCACGAGAGGATGAAGGAGAAGGTCCACCAGGCCCTGAAGGCGCACTTCCGCCCCGAGTTCCTCAATCGTATCGACGACACCATCGTCTTCCACGAGTTGACCAAGGACGAGGTGATCGCCATCGCGGACCTGTTCATCTCGCGGCTGCGGGAGCAGTTGGCGGTGCAGGGTCTGGGATTGGAACTCTCCGCGGGTGCCCAGGCCTACTTGGCCGACAAGGGCTACGACCCCGAGTTGGGTGCGCGTCCGCTTCGTCGTGCGATCCAGACCTACGTCGAGGATGTCCTGAGTGAGAAGATTCTCTTCAAGGAGTTCCACGCTCCTCAGACCATCGTCGTTGACGTGGCCGAGGGACCTGATGGTCCGTTCTTGAGTTTTGAAGGCGTCGAGGGTCTGCCCCCCTCGGTCGACTTCGAAGACCTCTCGCCCAACGCGTAGACGTCACATCTCCCTCCTAGGGTCGGTCGGGTGAAGACTCAATCGATGCACGTGTGTCGCGAGTGTGGCACGACGTCGGCGCGCTGGGTCGGACGTTGTCCGGGTTGCGCGGCGTGGAATTCCCTGGACGAGGAGAGAGTTACCTCGCGCGCCGCGCGTCACGTGGCGCCCGTCACCGTGGCACTGCACCAGGTCGGTGGGGACGGTGAGCGACGCGTCTCGACCGGGGTGGGCGAGCTCGACCGCGTACTCGGCGGCGGGCTCGTCGCTGGATCGACGACCCTCCTCTTCGGCGAACCGGGGGTGGGCAAATCGACACTGGCGTTGATGAGCCTGCGCGCGCTCGCGCTCGCGGGAGTCTCGGCGCTGCTCATCGGCGCCGAGGAGTCCGCCGGGCAAGTTGCCGAGCGCGCGCGTCGCCTCGGCGAGATACCCACGGGTCTCGAGGTCGCGACGACGACGTCGGTCGCGACGACTCTGGCCCTGATTGACGCGCGGCGTCCCCAAGTGTGCGTGGTCGATTCGATCTCGGCGATGAGGGACGACGAAGTGCCCGGTGTCGCGGGCTCGGTGCCCCAGGTCCGTAACGCCGCCGAACGTCTGTGTTCGGCGGCCAAGGCGACCTCGACCGCGTTGATCCTCGTGGGTCACGTCACTAAGGACGGAGAGTTGGCCGGACCCCGCACCCTCGAGCACCTCGTCGATACCGTGATCCGTATCGAGGGTGATCGTTACGCGGCCTTACGCGTGGTGCGCGCGCTCAAGCATCGCTTCGGACCCACTGGTGAAGTCGGATTGCTCGAGATGGTGAACGAGGGTCTGCGTGAGCTCCCCGAGGCCGCCGTCACTTGGCGCCAACCGGGCCCCGACGTGCCCGGTGTCGTCTTCACGGTGACCAATGACGGTTCGCGCTCCTTCCTGGTGGAGATCCAGGCGTTGGTGGCGACGAGCTCGGG
>JAJZEN010000151.1 GCA_021828545.1 Actinomycetes bacterium | reverse complement strand
GAGAAATTCAGCGTGGTCTGCAAGAAGTACGTCAGGAAGAGGAACATTCCGAACATCCCCAGGCCCGCGACCAGCATGGACAACAAGGACCCGCCGCGATTGCGGTCCGCCAGCACGCGTAGCGGCAGCAGGGGGAACTCGGCGGTCTGTTGACGCCGAACGAAGTAGGCCAGCAGGACCGCGGCGACCACGAAGCTACCCAGCGTGTAGTGGTTGCTCCACGACGTCGTCTCGACGTGGGAGAACCCGTACACCAGCGCGAAGAGACCCACCGTGACGCTGAGGACTCCCCGTACGTCGAGCGGGTCGTGATCGCTGCCCCGGTCGCGGGCCAACAGGGGTACCGCGCCGGAGACGCAGATCGCCGCGAAGACCAGGTTCACCAGCAGCGTCCAGCGCCACGAGGCGTAACTCGTCAAGACGCCACCGAGGATCAACCCGATCGCGCCACCCGCGCCGGCGACGGCGCCGTAGACCGCGAAGGCCTTGCCGCGCTCGGCGGGGTCCGAGAAGGTGGTGGTCAACAGGGCGAGGACGGCCGGGGCCAGCAGCGCACCGAAGACGCCCTGAATGGTGCGCGCCGTGACGAGCATCGTGAAGTTCTGCGCCGCGGCGCCGAAGGCCGACGCGAGGGCGAAGCCGACCAGTCCGATGATGAGCGCGTTCTTTCGCCCGATGTAGTCCGAGATCCGTCCACCCAGCAACAACAGGCTGCCGAACGCCAGGGAGTAGGCGGTGACGATCCACTGCCGGTCGGCGTTGGAGAAACCCAGTGCGTGTTGCGCGGTCGGCAGGGCGATGTTGACGATGGTGCCGTCGAGAATCACCATCAGCTGCGAGACGGCGAGGACGGCCAGAATCCACCAGCGACGGCGGTGAGCGCGTTCTACTTCATTCTCGGTGGTCATGCGGGGTGCCCCTGTCTTGTCGAACTCTGCGACGCTCATATCTTCTCCTACGAGACTAACTGGAGTGCTGGACTCCGCTTTCATTCCACTATAACGTTATGTGGAGATATTCATTCCGTTTATTTCCACCAACCCGAAGGACGCGCTCAGGGGCGCTATGAGTACTCAACACATTAACCAGCTCGACCACTGCCCTCGCCCCCTACGCGCCGACGCCGAGCGCAACCGCACCAAGATCCTCGACGCCGCCGCGCGGGTCTTCGCCGAGCGGGGACTCGACGCCACCCTCGATGAGGTCGCCGCCGCGGCCGGCGTCGGGGTCGGCACGGTCTATCGTCGCTTCGCCGATAAGGAGACCTTGATCGGGGCGCTCTTCGACAATGGTGTCGACGAGATCGCCGAACTCGCCAGTCGGGCCCACGAGATGTCGAACTCGTGGGAGGGGTTGGTGTGGTTCCTCGAGCAGGCCCTGGAGCGCCAGTGCGCTAATCGCGGCCTGCGAGAAGTGGTGGCCGAATCCTCCTACGCCGAGGTTCGACTCGACGACGCCAAGCGTCGCATCGTCCCCGCCCTCGGCCGTCTCGTCGAGCGCGCCCAGTGCGACGGGTACGTGCGCGATGACGTCGTCACCACGGACTTCGCGATCTTCGAGATGATGATCAGTTCTCTGGGCAACAAGACCAGTAGCGTCGCGCCAGAACTGTGGCGGCGCTACCTACGGATCATCCTCGACGGCATCGTCGTCGCGCGCCAGCGACCCAGTGTCCTCGACACCGTTCCCGACGACGCGATCATGGGCGAAGTGTTGCGCTCGGCGCACCGCCTCGCGCGCCGCGCCCACTAGCGCCGTCGTCGCCCTCGTCGGCACCGACTCATCGGTGCGCGACCGGTCGTGCGCGCCTCAACTCCACGAGACCCCGGTCAACTGCTCGGACACGATCCAGAGGTTCTTCGCGAGGGCCTCGTCGTTGGCGAGGGCCGACGTTCGAGTGACCTTCGGGGTGCCGCGCACTTCCCCCGGACCGCGAGGTCCCAAGTACTCCCCGCCCACGAGACCGGTGAACGTCGCGGCGCACAACTGTGGGAGGGCGCCACGCGACGCACTCTGGGCCAGGGAACGGCTCGCCCAAGACGTCACCGTGCTGGCCAGTCCCCCGGATTCGCCGGCGGCGTCGAAAAGGTGGGTGTTCGACCAGCCCGGATGCGCGCTGAGCGCGATGAAGGACCAGTCGTGGTCGACGCGACGACGTTCGATCTCCCTGGTGAAGAGCAGGTTGGCGAGCTTGGAATCCCCGTAGGCGGCGCGCGGCGAGTAGGGCGACTCGCCAAGACAGCGGCGACGGACCTCGACGACGGAGTGATCACCGAAGGTGCCGAAGCGGTGATAGAGGCTCGACACGGTGACGATGCGTTCGGCGATGAAGTTCTTGATGAGTCCGGCGAAGGCGAAATGTCCGAGGTGGTTGGTCCCCACTTGGAGTTCGAAGCCGTCAGTGGTGAGCGAGTAGGGCGTCCACATGACCCCCGCGTTCAAGATCACCACGTGGTACGCCTCGGTGACCCTCTGCGCGGCCGCGCGCACGCTCGCTAAGTCGGTGAGGTCCATCTCGATCACTTCGCTGGCCTCTCCTCGTTCGAGGACCGCGCGCGCCTTGTCCGGGTCACGCGCGGTGATGGTGACGTGCGCACCCTTGGCCACGAGCGCGCGCGCGCTCGCTCGGCCGAGTCCACTGGTGGCCCCGGTCACGAGAAAACGCCGACCCGACAGGTCCCCCATGTCCGAGGCATCCCAGTGCCCCCGTGGTCCGGTCGTCTGCGCCATGGAGCACCCTCTTTCGCGACGCGTCGACGTCGTCCTCACACTACGGGTGACGACGCCGCCCGCGTCGTTCGCTCGAATGTTTCGCGGAGAAGAAAAATGGTGGAGGCCCGATCATTTCGCCGACGTGAGGTCTATGGTGGTTCTTTGACGCATCGTGGACGCTGGCGCGGACGCGAGAAGGAGCGAGCAATGGCCGACGTCGTACGCGCCGCATTGGTGCAGGCCAAGTGGACGGGTGACAAGGACTCGATGATCGACGCGCACGAGGCCCACGCGCGCGTCGCCGCTCAACGAGGTGCTCAGGTCATCTGCTTCCAGGAGTTGTTCTACGGGCCGTATTTCTGTCAGGTCCAAGACGCCGCCTACTACGAGTACGCCGAAGCGGTGCCCGAGGGCCCCACCGTGCAGCGCTTCATGGCGCTCGCGGCCGAACTACGCATGGTCGTGGTCCTGCCGGTCTACGAAAAGGTCCACGAGGGCGTCCTGTACAACACCGCCGCGGTGATCGACGCCGACGGGACGTACTTGGGCAAGTACCGTAAGACGCACATTCCCCAAGTGAGCGGGTTCTGGGAGAAGTTCTACTTTCGCCCCGGCAACTTGGGCTACCCCATCTTCGACACGGCGGTGGGGCGCATTGGCGTCTACATCTGTTACGACCGGCACTTTCCCGAGGGGTGGCGCGCCCTCGGACTCGCCGGCGCCAGGATCGTCTTCAACCCGTCGGCCACCAGTCGCGGACTCTCGGCGTACCTCTGGCAGCTCGAACAACCCGCCTCCGCGGTGGCGAACGAGTACTTCGTGGGCGCTATCAATCGCGTGGGCGTCGAGGACCTCGGCACGAACGACTTCTACGGCCAGTCCTACTTCGTCTCACCGCGCGGACAGTTCGTCGGCGAGGTGGCCAGCACGAGCGACGACGAACTCGTGGTGCGTGACCTCGACATGGACCTCTTGAAGGAGGTCCGCGAACAATGGGCCTTCTACCGGGACCGACGCCCCGACATGTACGAGACACTGACCGAGTCCTAGGAGGACCGTGACGAAGATCCTCATCACCGGCGGCACCGTGATCTCGGCGAGCGGCACCACTCGTGCCGACGTCCTCCTCGAGGGCGAGACCATCGCCGCGCTGGGTACGCCGGGCTTCTTCGCCACCGTGGCACCCACCTGCGAGCGCGTACTGGACGCGACCGCCAAGTACGTGATCCCCGGTGGTATCGACGCGCACACCCACATGGAGATGCCCTTCGGGGGCACCGCCGCGTCGGACACCTTCGAGTCCGGCACCATCGCCGCGGCGTTCGGGGGCACCACGTCAATCATCGATTTCGCTATCCAGCGCACCGGCGAGGACGTGCGCGACGGACTCGCGGCCTGGCACGCCAAGGCCGCGGGCAAGTGCGCCGTGGACTACGGTTTCCACCAGATCATCGGCGGCGTCGACGACGCGGCCCTGGAGGCCATGACCTACCTCGCCGACCACGAGGGCGTCACGTCGTTCAAACTCTTCATGGCCTACCCCGGCGTGTTCTACTCCGACGACGGGCAGATTCTGCGGGCGATGCAGCGTGGCGCCGACCTGGGCGCGACGATCATGATGCACGCCGAGAACGGTCCCGCCATCGACGTGCTGGTCGCTCAGGCGCTCGGACGAGGTGAGACCGCGCCCAAGTACCACTCCCTCACCCGACCCGTCGAGTTGGAGGAGGAGGCGACCCATCGCGCCATCATGCTGGCCAAGGTCGCCAAGGCCCCGCTGTACGTCGTGCACATGAGCGCCCACGAGGCCGTGGCCGCCGTGGCGCGCGCCCGCGACATGGGGGCGAACGTCTTTGGCGAGACCTGCCCGCAGTACTTGTACTTGAGTTTGGAGGAGCACCTCGCGAGGTCGGGCTTCGAGGGCGCGGGCTACGTGTGTTCGACGCCACTGCGTTCGAGGGACGAGGGGCACCAGGACGCGCTCTGGCGAGCGTTGCGCACCAACGACCTCTCCATCGTCTCCACCGACCATTGCCCCTTTTGCATGAAGGACCAGAAAGAACTCGGCCGCGGCGACTTCTCCAAGATCCCTAACGGCATCGGTTCGGTCGAACACCGTATGGACCTGCTCTACCAGGGGGTCGTCACCGGGGAGATCTCCCTGGCGCGCTGGGTCGAGGTCGCGTGCACCACGCCCGCGCGCATGTTCGGGCTCTACCCCCAAAAGGGCGTCCTGGCGCCGGGCTCGGACGCCGACGTGGTGATCTACGACCCCCGGGGCACGACGGACATCTCGGCGGCCACGCACCACATGAATATGGACTACTCGGCCTACGAAGGCGTGCACGTCGACGGGCGCGTGGACACCGTCGTGTCGCGCGGGCGGGTCGTCGTCGAGAATTCAACCTTTACGGGCGCGCCGGGGCACGGCAAGTTCCTCGCGCGCGGCCTCAGCCAGTACCTGCTCTAAATCGGCGTACGCCACCCCGATCGTCGACGATCCCACCAGGAGAGAACAGCATGGATTTCGGAGTCGTTCTACAGACCAATCCCCCCGCGTCGCGGGTGGTCGACCTGGCTCAGCGCGCCGAGCAATTGGGCTTCGACTACGTCTGGACCTTCGACTCGCACATTCTCTGGGAGGAGCCCTACGTCATCCACTCCGCGATCCTGGCCGCGACGCGTAAGGTCATCGTCGGTCCCATGGTGACCAATCCAGCGACGCGCGACTGGACCGTCACCGCCAGCGTCTTCGCCACGCTCAACGAGATGTACGGCAATCGTACGGTTTGCGGCATCGGTCGCGGCGATTCGGCGGTGCGCGTGACGAACGGTGCCCCGACGACCCTGACGACCCTGCGCGACGCCATCGACGTCATTCGCGAGTTGGCCAATGGGCGTGACGCGAACTACCACGGCTCGACCTTGCGCTTTCCCTGGGGCGCCAAGAGTTCGCTCGAGATCTGGGTCGCCGCCTACGGCCCCAAGGCCCTGCAACTCGCCGGAGAGGTGGGTGACGGCTTCATCTTGCAGTTGGCCGACCCCGATATCGCGCGCTGGATGATCGCCGCGGTGCGCCGGGCCGCCGCCGACGTCGGCCGCGACCCCGACGCCCTCACCTTTTGCGTCGCCGCACCCGCCTACGTGGGTGAGGACCTCGCCCACCAACGCGACCAGTGCCGCTGGTTCGGGGCCATGGTGGGCAACCACATCGCCGACATCGTCGCGCGCTACGGCGACGACCCCTCCACGACGATCCCGAGCACCCTCACGGACTACGTCGCCCAGCGACCCGGGTACGACTACAACGAACACGGACGCGCGGGCAACACCCACGCCGACTTTGTGCCCGACGCGGTCATCGACCGCTTCTGCCTCTTCGGCCCACCGGCCGCGCACATCGAGCGACTCCAGGAGTTGCGCGAGATGGGTGTGGACCAGTTCGCGGTCTATCTCCAACACGACGCCAAAGCCACCACCCTCGAGGCCTACGGCGAGACCATCATCCCCGCGCTGAGTGGTCCGCCCATCGCCAAGGAGTAGGCGACCTCGTCGCTCCCGAGACCACTGAGGGCACCCCCCAGTAGGATCGGGAGCGACACGGTGAACTCGGGAGGCGAGCAAGTGATGACGTGGGGGACCAAGATCCTGACCCTCGCGAGCGCGACTGGCCTGGGGCTCGCGGCGGTGGG
>JAJZEN010000020.1 GCA_021828545.1 Actinomycetes bacterium | reverse complement strand
CAAGGAGCGGCGCGATAATGACGCGGTCCGTAGCGCGCTCGATGACCTCGCGACGGCCGCGCGCGGCAGTGCCAACCTTCTCTACCCGATGAAGACCGCGCTCGCGCGGTTGGCCACGTTGGGTGAAGTGGCCGACGTCCTGCGCGACGAGTTCGGGGAGTACCGGGCGCAGTAGTGTGCCCTACTTCGTCAGGGGCGCCGAGAAATGGGTCACCGTGGCCGGTTCGCAGTAGTAGGGGTGGGTGAGCGAGCGCCACGTCGTAAAGAGCTCCGACGCGCGAAAGTTCATGTGGTCCTCGACGCTGGACCAGTGCACGATGAGGAGGAACGTCGACGGGTGTTCGATCTGTCGGTGCACGTCGGCCCCGTGACAGCCCGGCGCCGACGTGATGACGGGTAGTGCGCTCGTGATCGACGCGATGAAATCTTCTTCGCGACCTGGAGTGACCGGTAGCCACGCGTGTTCAATGATCATTTTCCCCCTAGGAGTCGACGCCGTAGCGCATTATCGGTGGCGACACTAATCACCGTGTTGGCCAGCGCGAGGGCACCGTCGATCACCGCCTGGTCCGCCTCGGGAGTGATGCACGCCGCGGTGAACTCGGGTTGGTGGTTGACCGCCCCTTGGGTGGGGATCGCCAGGAGCGGGTGAATGGAGGGAACGACCAAGGAGACGTTGGCCATATCCGTCGAGAGGGTGGGCTTGGCCTCCGCCTGGTCGTCCAGGGAGAAGGAACGTCCGAGTTCTTCGGCCGCGACGCGGTAATGCGCGAGGATCGCCGGGTCGCTCTCCATGTGAGAGAAGGCGCTGCCGATCTCGTTGACCGAGAGTCGCGCGCCCGTCGCACGCGCCCCTGCTTCGAAACAGCCCGACAGGCGGTCGCGCAGTTGCGCGAGTCGCGTAGCGGTCACCGACCGCGCCATGTAGCGCGCGCTCGCGCGACGCGGGATGATATTGGCCGCCGCCCCGCCGTCGGTGACGATCGAGTGCACCTGGTCACCGGGCCGCAGTTGCTGACGTAGCAGGCTCACGGCGACCTGCGCGATGGTCACCGCGTCGAGTGCGTTGACCCCCTCCCAGGGCGCCGCCGAGGCGTGAGCCTCTTTGCCCTCGTACGTCACGTCGAAGTGGTCGACCGCGAGGCAGGTCGCCTCGAGGCGCTCCGTGGGCCACGGGTGGATCATCAAGGCCGCGTGGACGTCGTTGAAGTAGCCCGCGTTGATCAAGTCGATCTTGCCACCACCGCCTTCCTCACTGGGTGTGCCGAGCAAGATCACCGTCAGGTCGAGTTCTTCGGCCACAGCGGCCAGACCAATCGCGGCGCCCAGCGAGGCCGCGGCGATGATGTTGTGCCCACAGGCGTGACCCACGTCGGGTAGTGCGTCGTATTCCGCGCACAGGACGACGCGGAGTTCCCCCGAGCCGCTCGTAGCGCGAAAGGCGGTGGGAAGTTCAGCGATACCGCGTTCGAGGATGAAGCCCGCGTCCTCGGCGGCCGACGCGACGGCCTCGGCGCTGAGATATTCTTCGTAGCCCATTTCGGGGTGGGCGTGAATGAAGTGGCTCAACGACACTAAGTCGCCGCTAATGGCGTCGATGGCCGCACGCACCGACTCACGGGTCATTCGATCACCGCCAGTACGTCACCAACGGAGACGCCGTCGCCGGCGCCTACGTTGATCATCGTGACGATGCCAGCGCGTTCGGCGCGCACGCTGTTCTCCATCTTCATGGCCTCGAGGATCACGATGGTGTCACCGACCTCGACGTGCGCTCCCGCCTCGACGCTCACCTTGATGATGGTTCCCTGCATCGGCGCGACAACCGATCCGGACCCGCTCGCGACCACGGTCGGGTGCCGCTCGCGTCGCGGTGAGGATCGCCCGCTCGAGGGGGCGGACACTGGGGCGTCGGGCAACCAGACCGCGACCGCCACGCGACGACCATTAACCTCGGTGGTGACGTCGTGGCGCACGAGCGCCGTCGTCGCGCTGGTCGTTGCGGGGGTGGTGGGGGCAATGGACGAGAAGTCCAGGGACTCCTCCACCCAATTGGTCGAGTGCGTCGCGTCGATGAAGGCCTCGTCGGAAAGAATCACGACGTCCGCGGGCAGGGTGGTGGCGACTCCCTCGATGATCGTCTCCCCGATCGCGCGGAGTAGGCGCCGGCGAGCGCGCTCGCGGTCGGGGGCCCAAACGGCGAGCTTGGCGATGAGGTTGTCGTAGTACTGCGAGACCGTGTCGCCCACCGCGTAGCCGGCGTCGAGGCGGACACCGGGTCCCGAGGGCTGGTCGAAGCGGGTCAGAGTACCCGGTGAGGGTGTGAAGCGGCCGTCACTGGCGTCCTCGGCATTGATCCGCACTTCGATGGCGTGACCACTGTGGCGGATGTCCTCCTGGGAGAAACTGAGGGCTTCACCCGCGGCGATGCGTAGTTGCCACTCCACGAGGTCGAGGCCCGTGACCAACTCGGTGATGGGGTGTTCGACCTGGAGTCGTGTATTCATCTCCAGGAAGAAGAACTCCTCGTCCTGGTAGAGGAACTCCACGGTGCCCGCGTTAACGTAGCCGCAGGCGCGCGAGACGCGCACCGCGGCCTCGCCCATCTGGCGACGGATCTCGTCGGGGAAATCTGGCGCCGGTGACTCCTCGATGAGTTTCTGGTGACGCCGTTGGGGGGAGCAATCGCGTTCGCCGAGCCACAGTGTGGTCCCGTGGGAATCGGCGAGCACCTGCATCTCGATGTGGCGCGGCCAGTTGAGATAACGCTCCACGTAACATTCGCCGCGGCCGAAGTAATTGATCGATTCGCGTTGGGCGCTCTCGAGGGCCGCGGCGGCGTCGAGAGGATTCTCGACAACCTTCATGCCCCGCCCCCCGCCGCCGTAGGCGGCTTTGATGGCGACGGGCCAGCCGAACTCGTCGCCGAAATCCACGATCTCTTCGGCGCTGGTCAAGGTTTGACTACGACCGGGAACGCCGCGGACGCCCGCGGCCTCCGCGGCCAACCGCGACGAAATCTTGTCACCCATGACCTCGATGGCCGACGGGGGCGGACCAATGAAGACCACGCCCATGTCCGTGATCGCGCGGGCGAAATCGGTGTTCTCCGAGAAAAAACCGTATCCCGGGTGCACCCCGTCCGCGCCCGACGCGGTGATGATGTCGAGAATGGCCGCGGTATTGAGATAACTCTCGGCAGCGGTCTGTCCGCCCAGGGCGAAGGCCTCGTCGGCGAGGCGCACGTGCAGTGCGTCGCGGTCCAGTTCGGAATAGATCGCCACCGTGGCGATGCCCAATTCACGACACGTGCGGATGACGCGGACGGCGATTTCGCCGCGATTGGCGATCAGTACCTTTTGTAACACCAAATCCTCCGTACGGTTGTTCTACGTTTTACCACTGGCTCACTAAACCCTAATGTTTGAGCGTGAGTCAGGTGAAGTGGCAGGTCGAACATCTCGAAGAGGTCGATTCGACCAACACCTGGTTGGGTGTCCGAGCGCGCGAGGGCGCGCCCGCGGGGCTGGTGGTGTATAGCGACTATCAAAGTGCGGGGCGGGGGCGACTGGATCGAGACTGGCGCGCGGCCCCGGGAACGTCGCTGCTGTGCTCGGCGTTGCTCGAACTGCCCGCGTCGAACACGCCCCCCCAGTGGTTGATCGTCGCCGCGGCGCTATCACTTTGCGACGCGCTCGACGAACTCACCCACCATCGCCCCTCGTTGAAGTGGCCCAACGACGTACTCTTCGGTGAGCACAAGGTGGCCGGACTCCTCGCCGACGTGGTCACGACGAAGTCGACGACGATGGTCGTGGTGGGACTGGGCCTCAACCTCATCGACGTGGACCCAACCCTCGTGTCAGCCACGACCGTGCTCGCTCACACGGGGCGATCCCTCGCGCCCGCGCAGGTCCTTCATCGGTACCTCCACGCCCTGGCCGTTCGACGCACCGCGATGGACGAGCCCGAGGGCCTGGAGGCTCTGGGCCTGGAATATCGACGGGCGCTGGGTACGCTGGGACGTCGGGTCCGCGTGGAACTCGCGCGAGAGCACGTGCACGGCCACGCGGTCGGTGTGGACGGCGAGGGGGCCCTCCTGGTTGACACCGGCGAGGGCGTTCGCGCCTTTCGGGCCGGGGATGTGGTGCACGTGCGCAGAGAGGATGACGAATGAATCGACCCCTACGAGTGTTGGTGACCGGGGCGGGGGGTCAAGTCGGCGTGGACCTCGTCGATACGTTGCACGCGACCGAACCGCTCGGCGCGAGTGCCGGGTTCCGACCCGACGCGCGCGAGGTGGGTCGTGACGAGTTCGAGGTTCTCGGTCTTACCCATCACGACCTCGACATCACCGACCGGGACCGCGTGGTCACGGTGTTGCGAGCGACGCGGCCCGATGTGGTGGTCCATCTGGCGGCCTACACCGCGGTTGACCGCGCCGAGACCGACGCCGCGCACTGTTTCGCGGTGAACGCGACGGGGACGGGGAATCTCTCTGACGCCGCCCACGAGACGGGCGCGCACTTCATCGCCGTGTCGACTGATTACGTTTTTGACGGCGAGAAGGGTTCGAGCTACGTCGAAGACGACGTCACCAATCCCTTGAGCGTGTACGGAACCTCCAAGCGCGACGGCGAACTCCTGTGTCGCGATGGCGACACGATCGTTCGCACGTCGTGGGTGATGGGGGTGCGGGGAAAGAACGTCCTGCACGTGATAGCGGACCGCGCCGCGTCGGGCGAGCACGTGCGCTTCGTCAACGACCAAACCGGAACCGTCACGGTCGCGAGCGACCTCGCGTGCGCACTGGTGGCCATGGTGCGTTCGCGTCCCGGAGGGACCTGGCACGTGGCGAACGCTGGCACGACGACCTGGTTCGATATCGCCGACTTCGTGGGAAGTGTTCTGGGCCGCGGTGGCGATTTCGCCACCGCCATTGCGACCCGTGACCTCTCACCCGCGCCCCTGGCGCACCGACCGGTGCGCAGTGACCTCGACACGACGAAGTGGTGCACCCAGTTCGCGCCCATGCCCGAGTGGCGTGATGGGGTCACGCGACTAGTACGCGATCGACTGCCCCGGACCGCCCCGTGAGTCCCTGGAACGCACGGGTCGGGGCCGTGGTCGTGGACTTCCACGCCGGGAGCGCGCTCGCCCACTGCGTCGATTCCCTGCGCTTGGAGGGTGTCGACGAGGTCGTCGTGGTCGAAAACGGCACCCCGGGTTCGGCACGGTCAGCCCTGCAGGGTCGCGCGGTGCGAATTGTGGCACCGGGTCTCAACCTGGGCTACGGCCGCGGGGTGAACCGGGGCGTGGCGTCGGTGGCGACGCGCGAGCTACTCCTGGTGTCCAATCCCGACGTCGTCGTACACCACGGCGCTGTCGATGCCCTGGTCGCGGCCCTCGACGCCCAGCCCGACGTGGGGATCGTCGGCCCGCAGATTCGTCGACCCGACGGCACGGTCTATCCCTCGCACCGCGTCTTCCCCAATTTCTGGTTGGCCGGACTCCACGCGCTGCTCGAGCCGCTGTGGCCGGCGAATCCAGCGACGCGTCGCTACCGTTCGCGCCACGACGACGGCACCGTGGACTGGGTATCGGGCGCCTGCTTCATGATCCGGCGTGGGGCCTTTGAGGACGTGGGCGGATTCGACGAAAGGTATTTCATGTTCGCCGAGGACATGGCGTTGTGCTGGGATCTGCGTGAGCGGGGATGGCGCACGGCGGCCGTTGACGACGCGGTGGTGACCCACGTCGAGGGACTCTCGCGCCAGCGCGCCACTGGTTCGATGATATGGGCGCACCACCTCAGTGCCCTGCGCTTCGAGTGGCACAGCGCTCGCGGAGTGCGTCGCGCCCTGGCGCCACTCGCGGCGGTCGTACTGGGGGTGCGTTTGATCGTCGTGACCATCACGCACTTGGGGAATGCTGACGCGGGTCGGGACTAGTCTGTGATGGGCTGCGAGTGGTTCTGTGGTTGAAAGTCGAGGCCAGTCGCGGGCGAAACGACCCACGTAAGGCGTCTGCGGACGCTGATCATGGCGCGGTTTAGGAGTAAGTCCTGGTTCGGCGGTGTCAAAGTGTCGCTGTCGGGTCCAGGCGGGTGTGGGGTCAAAGACCAGGTCAGCGCTCGCAGCCCAATCAACTCGCGCGTCGGACCGGTAGTGTTGTGACGTCATGAGTGTGTTCCAAAAGATCCTCAAGGCCGGTGAAGGTAAGCGCGGTCGTCAACTCGCTGAGCTCGTCGGTCCCATTAACGAGTTGTCCGGCGAGATGGCGGGATTGACCGACGCCGAGTTGCGGGCGAAGACCGACGTCTTCCGCGAGCGACTCGCCGAGGGCGAAACCCTCGACGACCTGCTCATCGAGGCCTACGCCGTGGTGCGCGAGGCTTCGACGAGGGTCCTGGGCCAACGCCATTACGACGTTCAGCTCATGGGGGGCATGGCGTTGCACTTCGGGTGGATCGCCGAAATGAAGACCGGTGAGGGAAAAACGCTGGTGTCAACCCTTCCCGTCTATCTCAACGCCCTGGCCGGTAAGGGTGTGCACGTGGTCACCGTCAACGACTACCTGGCCACACGCGACGCCAATTGGATGGGTCAATTGCACCGCTGGCTGGGCCTGAGCGTGGGACGAGTGGGCCCGGATCTCCCCGACTTCGACCAGAAGCGCGAGGCCTACGCCTGCGACGTGACGTACGGGACGAACACCGAATTCGGCTTCGATTACCTGCGTGACAACATGGCGCGACGGCGTGAACACATGGTCCAGCGCGGACACCCGTTCGCCATCGTCGACGAGGTGGACTCAATTCTGATCGACGAGGCGCGCACCCCGTTGATCATTTCGGGACCCGCGTCGGACGTGACCAAGCTCTACTACCAGTTCGCCTCCATTGCGCGGACCCTCGTGCGCGACGACGACTACGAAGTCGACGAGGAGAAGAAGACGGTCATCCCCACCGAGGCCGGCATCGAGAAGGTGGAACGCCTCCTGGGCGTGAACAACCTCTACGACGCGGTGGCGACGAACTACGTCCACCAATTGGGGCAAGCCCTGCGCGCCAAGGAGCTCTACCACCGCGACAAGGAGTACTACGTCGATCAGGGTGCCGTCAAGATCATCGATGAATTCACGGGACGTGCGCTCGAGGGGCGTCGTTGGTCCGATGGCCTGCACCAGGCCGTCGAGGCCAAGGAGCGGGTGCGGATCCAAGAGGAAAACCACACCTGGGCGACGGTGACCCTGCAGAACTATTTCCGCCTCTACGAGAAGCTGGCGGGAATGACGGGTACGGCCGAGACCGAGGCCGGTGAGTTCGGGAGTACCTACAACTTGTCGGTGGTGCCGATCCCCACGCACCGACCCAATTCGCGCAAGGACCTGCCCGACCAGATCTTCAAGACCGAAGAGGGCAAGATCACGGCGATTATCGACGAGGTGCGCGAGCGTAACAATCGGGGCCAGCCGGTTCTCCTCGGGACCGCGTCGGTCGAGAAGTCGGAATTGATCTCGCGCGAGCTCTCCAAGGCCGGGATCACCCACGAGGTTCTCAACGCCAAGCATCATTTTCGCGAGGCCGAGATCGTGGCGCAAGCGGGCCGAAAGTACTCCGTGACCGTGGCGACCAATATGGCTGGTCGCGGGGTGGACGTCATCTTGGGCGGTAATCCCGAAGGACTGGCGGTGCGAGACGTGCTGGGTCAGGGTGTGAAGCCCGACGACGAGAAGTACGCGCAGCTGGTTGCCGAGGCCGAGACGAAGTACCAGGCCATGTGCTCGGCCGAGGGTGACGAGGTCCGCGCCCTGGGTGGACTCTACGTCCTGGGTTCGGAACGCCACGATTCGCGGCGCATTGATAATCAGCTGCGCGGTCGCTCGGGTCGCCAGGGTGACCCGGGGGAGAGTCGCTTCTTCTTGTCCCTCGAGGACGACCTGTTACGACTCTTCGCGACGGGGGCCGTGTCGTGGGTGATGGGGCGCACGATGCCCGACGACGTCCCCATCGAGGCCAAAATGGTCTCCAAGGCCATCGAGCGAGCGCAGAACACCGTGGAGGGTCGTAACGCCGAGATCCGTAAGGACGTCTTGAAGTACGACGAGGTGATGAACGAGCAGCGCAAGGTCATCTACGCCCGTCGTCAGCAGGTCATTGACGGTGAGGATATGCACGACATGACCGTGGCGCTCATCGAGGATGTGCTCACCGACGTCGTGGACCACCAACTCGATTCGGACTTCAATGAGGAGTGGGACCTCCGCGCGCTGGTCAACGAACTCATGATCTATTACCCCATCAGTCTGACCGAGGAGACGCTGGGCGCGTATTCCGAGCGCGACGATGTCGTGGCGCTCGTGGTCGAGGACGCCCTCACCCTCTACGAGAAAAAGTGCAACGCGTTCGTCGACGGACTCGAGACGGCGAAGGAGATCGAGCGTGACGTCATGCTCCAAGTGGTCGACCAGCGTTGGCGAGAACACCTCTCGGACATGGATTATCTGCGCGACGGCATCTACTTGCGTCAGGTCGCCCAACAAGATCCCCTCACCGCGTGGCAGAAGGAAGGCTACGAGCTCTTCGAGGCGTTGCTCGTGACAATCAACCAGGAATACGTGCGCTTTATCTCTCGCGTCGAGGTCCAAGAAATTGTCGAATCCCAGGAGGACGCGCTCGCCAGTGACGAGGGACTCCAGAACGCAGTGACCAATGTCGAGGTCGTCGCCGCCGGGGGAACAGAATTGCCGGTCCACCTCGAATCAGTCGCGCCGACCATCAACCAGGCGGCGCCCAAAGAGGGCGACAAGATCGGTCGTAATGAACCATGCTGGTGCGGTTCGGGACGAAAGTTCAAGCAGTGCCATGGCCGACCTTAAGGCGGAGAACGCGCTGCGCGACGCCCTGGTCCGCCTTGAGGAACTCGAAGAACGCTGGGGGGCCGCGCGTGACTATTTGAAGATCGACGTTCGTCGCCTCCGCCACGAGCACCTGACGCAGGCGGCGGCGGACCCCAACTTGTGGAGCGACCAGGACTACGCTCGCGAGGTCACGACCGAGCTCGGACGACTGAGTTCGGACCTCGAGGCCTTCGACGCACTGCGGGCCAGTCTTGACGACGCCGTCTTACTGGTCGAGTTCTCGCGGGACGCACTCACGACCGGGGAGGCGGACTGGTCCTTGCTGCACGAACTTACCGACACCACCTCGAACATCGCCGCGCAGATCGCCGCCCTCGAGACGCAGAGTCTCTTTAGCGGTCCCTACGACGAAAACGACGCCATCGTCGAACTGCACGCCGGGGCGGGTGGCACCGACGCGCAGGACTGGACCGAGATGTTACTGCGCATGTACATCCGTTGGGCCGAGCGTCGGGGCTTCGCAGTGGAGATCGACGAGGCCACTGGAGGTCAAGAGGCCGGACTATTGTCGGCGACGTTCATCGTAAAGGGTCGTTTCGCGTACGGCTGGCTGGGGGCCGAGCGCGGCGTCCATCGTCTCGTGCGCATCAGCCCCTTCGACTCCCAGGCCCGGCGCCAGACGAGCTTCGCCTCGTTCGAAGTTACCCCCCTCCTCAACGACGATGACAACGACGTCGAAATCGACGAGAAGGACCTGCGCGTGGACACCTATCGCTCCTCGGGCGCCGGGGGACAGCACATTAATAAGACGGACTCGGCGGTGCGTATCACTCACCTACCGACCAACATCGTGGTGAGTTGCCAGAACGAGCGTTCCCAGCATCAGAATCGTGCGCGCGCGCTCCAGATATTGGTGGCGAAGCTCGCCGATCGCGCCCGGGCGCAGCGTCAGGCCGAAATGGACGCACTCAGCGGCAATCGGGGTGACAACGCGTGGGGCTCGCAGATCCGTAGTTACGTCCAGGCGCCGTACCAACTGGTGAAGGATCATCGCACCGACTTCGAAACCGGCAACGTGGAGGCGGTCCTCGACGGTGACCTCGATGGGTTCATGGAAGCCGAGCTGCGTCGCCAGCGTTCGCGCTCGTAACAGCGGGTGACCCCACGCGTCGCGTTCGCCCCGGGTCCACGCATCCATTCTCGATGATCGACGAAAGTGAGATCACGCCCTCGCCGCGCTCGACCAACGCGGGGCACCGGGTAAGAAGTTCGTAACCTCAATGATTCCAGGGGCCCGTGGCACGGTACGTAGTTGACCCCTTAGTAGAATATCGCTACAACTATGCGCAACGGTACTGGTTGAGCAGAAATGATGTGAGGAGGTCTGACGTGATTCGTTTTGAGAATGTCTCGAAAACGTATAAGAACGGAACTCCGGCACTCACCAACATCTCATTGGACATCGAAAAGGGCGAATTCGTCTTTTTAGTGGGAGCGTCAGGTTCGGGCAAAACGACCTTCCTGCGCTTGTTGTTGCGTGAAGAGCTACCCGACCGTGGTCGGATTCTCGAGGCCGGACGCGATATCGGCACGTTGCCCAAGTGGCGCGTGCCCTACCTTCGGCGCAACATCGGTTGCGTCTTTCAGGATTTCCGACTATTGCCGAACAAGACGGTCTTCGAGAACGTGGCGTTCGCCCTCGAGGTGATTGGGCGGCCGCGCTCCACCGTCGAGAGTCAGGTTCCCCAGATCCTGGAACTCGTGGGGTTGGGTGGCAAGTCGGACAATTTACCGAACGAACTCTCCGGTGGTGAGCAACAGCGTGTTGCCGTTGCGCGCGCCTTCGTGAATCGACCGCTCATCCTGCTCGCCGACGAGCCCACGGGAAACCTCGACCCCTCGAATTCCGAATCCATCATGGCGCTGCTCGAACGCATCAATCGGACCGGCACGACGGTCGTCATGGCCACCCACGACAAAGCACTGGTTGACCGCATGCGCCGCCGGGTCGTCGAACTCGATCGCGGGGAGCTCATCCGCGACCAAGTGCGAGGTGTCTACGGGGTGGAAGAGGGACTGGCCATCTGATGCGCGTGTACTTGAGTTACGCCTTCAAGGAGACTTTCTCGAATCTCTGGCGCAATCGAATGATGACCATCGCGGCGGTGTTAACCGTCGCGGTCTCGCTGTCGTTGGTGGGATCGGCTCTGCTGCTCAAGCAGAGCGCGGCGCAGGCATCGGCGAGCTGGCAACAGGGAACGCGCGTCACCGTCTGGATGGCGTCGGGCGCTTCGACGGGTGAGATTTCGAGCATCAAATCCGAATTGGCCCAGATGCCGATCGTCAAGAGTTGTGTCTACACGTCCAAACTCCAGGACTACAACGAGGCGCGATCGGAGATTCCGACCTCGGACTTCCAGGTACTCACCGTGGCCGACATGCCGACGTCGTTTCGTTGCACGCCCACGGTGCCCACCGACGCCCTCACGGTCATCTCCACGTACTTGCACCAACCGGGCGTCTTGACCGTCACGGCGCCGATTCAACAGATTCGTCAGATGAATCGGGCGATTCGCATTCTCCAAGTGGTCTTTCTCGCCTTGGCGCTGGTCTTGTTGCTCTCGGCGACGGTCCTCATTCTCAATACCATTCGTATGGCCATTTTCGCGCGACGGCGCGAGGTGTCGGTGATGAAACTCGTGGGGGCCACGAACTGGTTCATCCGCGTGCCCTACATCACTGAGGGTTTCATCCAGGGGCTGCTCGGCTCGGCCGTGGCAATGTTGGCCGTGTGGGCGTTGCACACCTGGTATCCGCTGCACAACGAGTTCGCGCTCGACACCGCCAAACTCTGGGGTACCAATATCGTGGTCCTCGTCGTGGGGGTGGTGATCGGATCGGTCGGTTCAGCCATCGCGATCCGACGCTTCCTCGACGTTTAGCGCGACTCGGGGGTGAAGTCGATCGCGAGCGAATTCACGCAGTAGCGCAAGCCCGTCGGTGTCGGGCCATCGGGAAAGACGTGGCCGAGATGGCCGCCGCATTTGGAGCAGAGGATTTCGACGCGTTCGCGCGCCAGGGTCCGGTCCATGCGCTCGATGACGCTGCCGGGTTCGCAGGCGTCAAAACTGGGCCAGCCGCACTGCGCGTCGAACTTCTGCTCACTGCGAAAAAGGTGCTGTCCACAACCCCCGCACGAGAAGTCTCCGGTTGCGTCTACGTGTAACAGTGAACCCGAGAAGGGGGCCTCGGTGGCCGCTTGTCGTAATACCGCGAAGCGCTCGGGGGTGAGTTCACGGCGCCACTCTTCGTCGGACTTGGTGACGTCATAGGTCATGGACCAATCGTAGAAGCCCGGGACGTCGTCGTGACGCGCGATCAGATGAAATGGGGTCGGGGCGTCTCGGGAAGTGGGCGGGGAAATTCGGGCTGGTCGTGCAAGAGTCGCTCGATGGCGCCGGCGATCCCTGCCGGGTCGAGGCCGATCTCGGCCAGCAGCGCGTCGGCGGTGTGGTGTTCCAAGTAGGCGCGCGGGACCCCCAGGATGCGCGTCGTCGGAAAGGTCCGTCCGAGCTCTTGCGCGCGACCGCGCACCGCCGAGACCATCAGTGTTCCCGCCCCGCCGTGACGCGTGGCGTCCTCAATGGTGATGATGCGCTCGTGACGTAGGGCGTCGTCGATCATCTCGGAATCTGGGGGCAAGACGCGGACGTCGTAGAGCGTCACGCGTGATGCGTCGGGGAGCAGGGCCAGGGACTCGTAGGCGCTCGCGGCCATCTTGCCCAGAGCCAGCACGCACAGCGACCCATCGCCGCGTTGGATGCGTCGAGCCCGTAGGCCCTCCCCGTGGCCACCGTCGAGGGGTCGCGGTGGCGTCTTAGGGAAACGCAGCACGCTCGGACCAGTCAGGGCCAGAGCGCTCTTGAGCATGATGGGAACTTCCGCGGCGCACGACGGGGCGAAGACCGTCATGTTGGGTATCGCCAGGGAGAGCGCCACGTCCAAGATGCCGTGGTGCGAAGGGCCGTCGTCGCCGGTGATGCCCGCACGGTCGAAGACGAAGAGCACGGGGAGGTCGAGCAGTCCGACGTCGAGATTCGCTTGGTCGAAGGCCCGGGCGAAGAAGGTGGAGTAGAACGCCACCACCGGCTTGAGGCCGCCCATGGCCATCCCGGCGGCGGCCGTCACCGCGTGTTGCTCGGCGATCCCGACGTCGAAGAAGCGTCGCGGATACATCTCTTGAAAGGGCAGTAAACCCGTGGGGCCGGCCATCGCCGCAGTGATGGCAACGATGCGATCGTCACGGCGCGCCTCTTCCATCAGGGCCTCGGAGAAAATCTGCGTGAAGGAGATCGGCGCGATGTCGTCGTCGTTGAGACGCGGGGGCAACTTATAGTCGTGCATCCTTAGTTCGTCCGACGTGGCTGGCTCGTAGCCGCGCCCCTTCTCGGTGAGGACGTGCACGAGAATCGGCCCGTCCCACTCGGCCGCGCTGCGCAGGGTCGTCTCGAGGGATTCCACGTTATGTCCGTCGACGGGTCCGATGTAACGCACCCCGAGGTTCTCGAAGAAAGTGTGGGGCGTGACCATCTCACGGACCACCGACGTGAAACCGTCGATGCCCATGTACGCCGCTTTGCCGAGGCGCGGTAAGCGCGGCACGAGCCGACGAATGCGCTGACGCAGTGTGAGGTACGTGCGATTGAGTCGTAGTGAGGTCAAGGAGGTCGACAGGCGCGAGATGGTGGGCGCGTAACTGCGCCCATTGTCGTTGAGCACGATCACGACGCGCTGACCGCTCACGCCGAGGTTATTGAGGGCCTCGTAGGCCATGCCCCCCGTCAGGGAGCCATCTCCCACCACCGCCACCACGTGACGACGTCCCCCGTGACCTACGAGTTCGTGCTTGGACTCTAGGGCGACGGAGAGCCCGTGGGCGTAGGACAAAGCGGTCGACGCGTGCGAGGACTCAATCCAGTCGTGCTGGCTCTCGTTACGGTTGGGGTAGCCCGAGAGTCCCCCTCGTTTTCGCAGGGTTTTGAAACCGTAGCGCCGCCCGGTGAGGAGTTTGTGGACGTACGCCTGATGACCGGTGTCGAAGAGCAAGATGTCCTTGGGGGACTCGAAGACGCGATGTAGGGCGAGGGTCAGTTCCACGACACCGAGGTTGCTCCCCAGGTGTCCCCCGGTGCTCTGGACCGTGGTGATAATGAATTCGCGAATTTCTTGACTGAGTTGGTGGAGCTCGTCGTAGGAGAGAGCGAGGAGGTCGGCGGGGGTTTCAATCGACGGCAAAATCACGTGAATAGCCTAGTTCTGAAGGGGCGGGCTGATGCGTGCGCGACGCGACGTCGGCGGCGCAATCTTTTCGTGTGACCCCCGGACGGGCCTCTTATACTTCGCCTTATGGCCGTTGCGTTCTGGGTGATCATCATGGTGGTGAGTGGCCTGGCCGAACTCCACACGAACGCACTGGCGGGTCTCTTCGTGGGCCTGGGGGCGGCGGTGGCCTTCGTCGTTGCCCTGGGTGGCGCCTCGTTCCCCGTGCAGGCCGTGGTCTGGCTGGGGGTGTCGGCCGTGACCATGGCGTTCCTGCGCCCCATAGCCCTGCGGCGCCTGAATCGACACCCGGCGGGCGACCTCGCCCATCCCGTTGATTCCGCCCTCACCGGTCAGTTCGGTGTCGTCGAGGACGAGGTCGGTGACGAGGTTCATCCCGGACGCATCAAGATTCGAGGCGAATCGTGGCGCGCGATCACCGATTCGGGCGCCCCGATCGCGGTGGCGACGCCCGTGGTGGTGACGCGGGCCTTTGGTACCACGCTGTACGTGGCGCCGCGGTCCACTACTCCTTAAGGCCTGTGAACGTCGGCCCTGAGTTCGTTCACTCAGTTCGGCGTCAGTCCCGGCACGTCGGACATGACGCTCTTGATCGCTTGGGCGGCCCCCAGTAACGCCGCGCTCTCGGCGGGGATGATTAGTTTGGTGTTATCGGATTCGGCGAATTTCGCCAGTGTGTCGAGTTGCAAGATCGCCACCAGGGTGGGGTCGGGAGCTTGTTGTTTGATCGCGGCATACACCAGGGCGACCGCCTGGGCCCGACCTTCGGCTTCCAAAATCGTCGCTTGGCGCAAACCCTCCGCGCGAAGGATCGCCGACTGCTGGGCACCCTCGGCTTCCTTGATGGCCGCCTGGCGCTGGCCGTCGGCCACGTTCACCGCGGCCATCTGATTCCCTTCGGACTCGAGAATTCGAGCGCGCTTCTCCTGGTCGGCCTGTTTTTGAAGGGCCATCGCCTGAAGAATCTGTTCCGGCGGGGTGATCTCGAGAACCTCCACTCGGTTGATGCGCACGCCCCACTTGTCGGTGGCTTCTTCCATTTGGGTCTGTAAGAGGGTGCCGATGCGCTCACGCTGGGAGAACGCCTCGTCCAGGGTGATCGAACCGAAGACGGCGCGAACCGACGTCCGCGCCAAGTTGTCCACGCTCACCAGATAGTCCGAGTTGGTGAAGAGAGCCAGGCGCACGTCGATCACTTGCGAGAAGATGGTGGCGTTCACGATGACGGCCACGTTGTCGCGGGTGATGACCTGCTGGCGGTCACCGGTGCGCGGGGTCTCTCGCACGTCGACGATTTTCATGACTTCGATGAAGGGGAGGATGAACGTCAGTCCGGGATTGCGAATGGCCTTGTATTCTCCGAAACGGGTCACGACGCCCACGAAGCCTTGTTGCACCACGCGTACCGCCTTCACCAGCAGGACGATGGCGGCCAGAACCACGATGATCGCAATGCTCAAGATGACAATCTTCATCGCAAGACTCCTCTATTCACGTCCGTCGCCACCGTGCAACACGACACCGAGGCCTTAGGGCGGAGTGTAGTAGTGACGGCGACCAGTATTCTGGAGAACATGTCTGAGACCTTGGTGCCGCGCGACGTGGTGCAACGAGTGCTAAATGAATCGATGGGTCGCGGGGCTGACTTCGCGGAGATTTTCGTCGAGGATCGCGCCACGGCGTCGGCGTCGCTGGACCAACGTCGTATCCAGGAACTCAATTCGGGTCGGAGCCGCGGCGCTGGGGTGCGGGTCGTGGTCGGCGAGACCACGGGTTTTGCCCACACCGCGGATCTCACCGAGACGGGATTGCTCGACGCCGCGCGAGCGGCGGCGTCCGTGGCCCGCGACGGGCGCGGCGGCGTGCGCGAAGTCACGCTGTCCACCTTGCGCGATCATCCCTCTCGAGCCGAGGTGCCGCCGTCGAGCGTACCCAAGTCGCACAAGATCGAGCTCATGACGCGCGCGGACGACGTCGCGCGCGCCAGCGCCGACGCCATCAGCCAGGTGCAAGTCAGCCTGGCCGATTCGACCCGGTGCTTTCTCGTCGCCAACTCCGAGGGTGTTTTCGCGGCTGACGAACAGGTGCGCACGCGCTTCGCGGTGTCCTGCGTCGCGATGGGCGACGGGGGTATGCAGACGGGCTATCGACCGCTCGCGGCGACGCGCGGATTCGAGTCTTTGACCCTCGAGGCGATTGAGGAGGCGGCGCGCGGCGCGGCACACCAAGCGATGACGAAACTCACCGCCCGCCCAGCCCCCTCAGGCGAGCTACCGGTGATCCTCGCGGGTGGCTCGGGGGGGATCTTGTTCCACGAGGCCTGCGGTCACGGTCTCGAGGCCGACGCGGTCATGAAGCACGCGTCGGTCTACGCGGGCAAAGTGGGGCAACAGGTGGCGAGTCCGCTGGTGACGCTCGTCGACGACGGGACGATGACGGGGGAATGGGGGTACCTCGCCGTTGACGACGAGGGGCGCCCCGGCGCCCGCAATGTCTTGATTGAGAACGGAGTACTCACGGACTACATGTGGGACTATCTTCGCGCCCGCAAGGAGGGGCGAGCGTCCTCGGGCAATGGACGACGTCAGAGTTACCAGCACCTTCCCATGGTGCGCATGACCAATACCTACTTGCTCGCGGGCGACGCCGACGCCGACGAGATCGTCGCCCAGACCCCGCGGGGCGTCTACGTTGCGCAACTGGGCGGTGGGCAGGTCAACACCGCCACGGGCGACTTCGTGTTCGGCGCGACGGCCGCCTTCATGATCGAGAACGGTCAGATCACGACCCCGCTGCGCGACTGCAATCTCATCGGCAATGGTCCCGAAATACTGCAGCGGGTCGACGCCGTGGCCACGGATTTCTCGACCACACCGGGGACCTGCGGCAAGGATGGCCAACAGGTCCCGGTGGGGTGTGGTCAAGCCACCATGCGACTGTCGGGGATCACCATCGGGGGGACCGCGGCGTGAGCGAGTTACTCGAACGCGCGTCGAAGCTCCTCGAACGCGCCACGAGCGTCGAAGAGATGGAGATCTTCCTCTCCCGCGGCGTGGAGACCGAAGTGCAGGCCTACGGCGGCGAGGTGGAGAGTTTGTCGAGTTCCTCATCGGCCGAGATTGGCATCCGCATCTTGAGGGATGGTCCAGGTGGCGCCCGCGTGGGCACGGCCTACGCGGGGTCGTGGGACGACGACGCGATCGACGAGGCACTCGCGAACGCACGCGACAACGCGCAGTTCGCGACCGAGGACGAGTTCGTGGCCTTCGCCCGACCCGATGGCGTGACCCCCGCCCCGCTCTCACTCAGCGATCCCGCGGTCCTGTCGACGTCGATGGATGACAAGGTGGCGATGGCGATCGCTCTAGAGGCGATGGTGCGCGGGGGCGACGCGCGCATTCGCCAGGTCGATGCGGCCAATTACTCCGACTACGTGGCCGAGGCGGCCATCGTCACCACCACGGGAATCGCGGCGTCGTTCGATCGCTCGGGTTCGTACGTGTCGGTGGAGGCCATTGCCTCTGACGGCGATGAGGACCAGACCGGGTGGGGGCTCTCGGTGGGTCGGGCGCCGGGTGAGCTGTCCCTGGAAACCGCCGCGCGCGACGCCATTCGTCGGGCCACTCGCATGCTCGGCGCGGTGAAGGCCAGTTCTTTCAGAGGCGTGGCGGTCTTTGATCCCCGCACCGCGGCGACCCTGTGGTCGATCGTCGGCGGTGCGCTCAGCGGCGACGCCGTCGTGCGCGGAAGGTCGTTCTTCGCCGGTCGATTGGGCGAGCAAGTGGCGTCGAATCTGGTGACGTTGATCGACGACCCGACTGACGCTCGTCACTTCTCGGCGAGCGCGTACGACGCCGAGGGTCTGGCGTGTCGGCGCAACCAGTTGATCACCAAGGGTCAACTGGAGAAATTCGTCTACGACACCGTCTCGGGTCGTCGCGCGGGAACCCCCTCGACGGGTAGCGCGGTGCGCGGAGGTGTCGCGGGGTCCCCTTCGGCGGGCTGTCGCGCCCTGCAACTGCTACCCGGAGAGTACGACCAGGAGGAGATCTTTCGCCGAGTCGGTACGGGAGTGTTCGTCGAATCCCTGACGGGCGTACATTCCGGCGTCAACCCAATCTCGGGGGACTTTTCGGTGGGCATCACCGGGCTGATGATTCGCGACGGTCAACTCGCCGAACCCGTTCGCGAAGTCACGATTGCTTCAACGCTGCAACGAATGCTGTTGGACGTGTTACTGGTGGGGGCTGACGTGCAGTGGCTCCCGGGCACGGCCGCCGCCCAAACGGTCGCGGTGGACGGCATAGCGCTGTCGGGGAGCTAGTCGCCCGTCGACGGGGACGCGGGCGCCGACACTGGGGTCGCCACGGGAGCGGGGGAAGCGGGCGTCGTCGACGTAGTCGACGACGCGGACGTCGTGGACGCGGAGGCCGAACCTCGCGAGTCCGTCTTGTAGAAGCCCGAACCCTTGAAGACGATGCCCACGCCCGAGAAGACCTTGCGCAACGGGCCCCCACATTTTTCGCACACGCTTAAGGGCGCGTCAGAGAATGTTTGGACCGCTTCTACTCGCTGGTGGCATGACTGACATTCGTACTCGTAGGTCGGCATCAACCTTCTCTTTCCCTGGGTGTTCACCAGTTTACTGCGGCGAATTCTTCTTGCGTGCGGCGCTCAGTAGCATGGCGGGGTGGACGAATTCCACCAACTACGCCCATCGCCCCTCGGAGGAACGTTTCCACGTGACCGCGGGCCTACCGAAGTCACCGCGCGCCGGGCCCTGGCGCGCTGTCGGGTCATGATGGCTCCCGAGACCACGGTCGCCATCGCCTCGAACGCCACGGCCAAGGGCGACGTCCTGGCGACGGCGCGAGTCGCGGGGATCCAAGCCGCGAAGTCAGCGGCCGCGCTCTTACCCATGGCTCACCCGGTGCTGGTCGGCAACGTCTACGTCAACTTCATCATCGCCGACGACCACATTGACGTCGAAGCGGGAGTCGACACCGTGGACCGCACTGGGGTCGAGATGGAGGCCCTCGTATCGGTCACCGTCGCGGCCCTGACAATCTACGATATGTGCAAGTCCATGGACCGCTCCATGACTATTGATCAGGTAGCGCTCTGGGAGAAGACGGGCGGTCGGTCGGGACCCTGGCGGCGCACCGCGGTCGACGGCGACGTCGACGGCTTGAGTTGACGTCGCCGCGCCCACCAAGAACCGCTACCCTTCTCGGAGATGAAGGAGTCTCGTGAGTAGTCCCCGTGCTGGTACCGAGCCCAGTCGTGAACGTATCGTTGCGCTGGTACTGCTGTTGCAGCGTGCGTGGGCCGACGCGCGGTCGTTGACCCAAGACGAGATTGTGCGCGATTTGAAAATAGACGAATACCCCGCCACGGCGAAGTATCCGCGTAAAGTACCCGCCTACGTCGGCAATGACACCGCGGTGCGCCAGAAGTTCGAACGCGATAAGGCGCGAATTCGCGACCTGGGATTCCAGATCGAGACCGTGACGCGACCCGACGGCCTCATTGGTTACCAGATCGATCCGAGCAGCGGCTACGCGCCCCCGATCCATTTCACCCCAGAGGAACAGCGCGTGGTCGCGACGGCGTTGGGAATATGTGGTTTCGGCAAGTCCGGGGCCTTCAGCGTCTTCAATGACGGCCCCGCGGGGGACGGCGGCCTCGAATTCTCGGCCTTCCTCACGCCGGCGATTCGCGCCATCAATGTGCGTCGTGCGTTGAGTTTCGAGTACCAGTCCACGGTGCGAAAGACGCGCGTGGTCGAGCCCCTTGAAATACTCCATCAGGGCGGCCACTCCTACTTGGTGGCGCGTGAGGCGGGAGGCGGATTGATCAAGGGGTACCGCTTCTCGAGGATCACATCGATGCCGGTGGTCCTGGACGATCATTTCGTGGTCGACGAGGAAACTCGTGCGCTCGCCGCGGCCTGGCGACCTCAGTATCAAAAGCGGCCTACTCCTATCGACGTCGTCGTGCAGACCAACCTCGACTTCGCCAATCTCCTGGTGCGACAATACGATGGCGCCACCGCGGCCCAGAAAAAGGATGGGCGCGTCGAGGTGGGCATCACGTTCGATAGTCCCCACACCGCGTTGCGCTTCGTCCTCGATGGGGCCGAACGCGTGCGCCTCGTGAACCCTAAGTTCCTCGTCAAGGAATTGAAGGAGTGGTTGGCGCGGGTGAATCGCGGCAAGTCGCCCGCCGCGGAGGACCTCAGGTTTCCTGCCGCGCCCGCGGGTGACGTCCTGGGCCAGACTCTGCAGTTGCTGCACGCGGTCTACAACGCCGAGGATGGTCTGCGGGTGTCGGAATTGGCGAAACGCTTCGCACTGGATCCCGATCTCGTACGACTGATTATGGGACGACTCGTGACGATGGAGCCCATGGTCGACGCCTTCGATGGGGCGATGGCGTTCCCGGCGCGGGTCATGAAGGATTGTGACGACTGGGACAACGAGGACACCGACGATTCGACCTATCGCGCCGAGTTCGTGTCGGACGACGATGAACCTTCGCCGTTTATGTGGCGTGACCTCTTCGAGCTCAACGTGGCCCTGCGCGAGGCGTCGCGACTCTTCGACGACCCGGCGATCTTCTCGGCCATCGAAAAAATCGAGAGTGCCACCAGTAATTTCGTGCGCATCGAGCACCCTCAGAACGAGCAACTCCTCTCAGCGGTCTACGAGGCGCTCACGAGCCGCGAGCAACTGAAGATCTCCTACAACGCGGCGAACGCTGAGTCCGCCGACGTTCGTTGCATCGAACCCTCCCAGGTCAAGGTCCTGAACGGCCACACCTACGTCCGGGCGTTTTGCGTCACGCGCAATGACTGGCGAACGTTTCGCGTCGACCGTATCGGAGCGATCCTGGCGAAATCACTCATCACCGATGATCGCGGCGTCGATCCGGTGACCAATTGGCTTACCGCGGTGGGTGACGAGGGTGACGAGGTCGTAGTCGTGGTGGAAGGATACGTCCGCTTCGTCTTTGAGTCCCTGCCCGGTGCGCAGTGGGTCAGCCTCGCGGACGGACGCTACGCGGTGCGTTTCCACGTGGTCGAGTCGTCGTTCCTGGACCACCTCATGTTGGTGGCGGGTCCCGGAGCGGTCGTGGCCAGCGAGAAATACGTCACCGCGGGCCACGCGCTCGCCGAGCGAATCGCCGGCCAACTCTAGGCGACCGTTGGGTCTCGCGAGGAGGCCCAATGTTACGCGTTATGGTGCGTCGCTCGCGTGACGTCAGTTACCTCACTAACGACGCCGCGCTCGAGATTGGGGGCCTACGTGACGGGCCCGCGCAGTGGTGGGTGCGCGGCGGAGGTGAGGGTGCACTCGACGATCCCCAAGGGGTACTGACCACGAGTGAGCGTTCGAAGGTGGTGGGCTACGATCTCGTAATCGCGGCGCCCCGCCCGGTGTCGGTCTTGGTTGCCCTCGACCCCGCCCACGCTCCCGCGGTCATCGAGGCCCACCGACGCGCGGTGGGCGAGTGCCTCACCTACCTCGAAGAACGTGCCCTCGTCGTGCGGATGCGACGAGGCGGGGAGGATCGTGACCTGACCGGTCACTGGCGAGATGTCGTGGCGTTCACCCACGGAGTAAATCGCCACGGCGAACCCCACGTGCACGATCACGTGCTGGTGGGTGCGCGACCCGAGGGCGCTCCCGGCGTGCTGGACTCGCGAGCGCTGTTCGCGCACGCCCTGGCCGCCGACGCGCTGTATCGATCGTCGCTACGCGCGGGTGTGGCCCGGTCCACGCCCTACCAACCCTGGCGATCCTTCGAAGGTGTCGAACACGTCGCGGGGCTCGACGAGGGCTACCGCGTCCTATGGGGCGGGCATCACGGTGACCGCGGTGAGAAGCGACACTGGTCCCGCGAGGACATCCGACGACGTTGGGACCAGGACCTCACCCGCTTCGAGGAACACGGGGCTCGAGGAGTCCCCCCGCGATCGACCCGATACTTGGACGAACACGCCTTTCGAGCAGCGCTCGAAGGTCGGTCCACGATTTCGCGCCGTCACGTGGTCGAAGCGTGGGCCAATGCCGCGACTTTTGGCCGTAGCGCCCTCGACGTCACCGCCAGCATTGACGAACTCTACCCGTCGCTGCACGCGGCACGCGGCGTGCACGAGTCGTCGCTAAGTTTGCGCGACGCACGCATGATTGCGCCGACCATCGAACGTGGTCCGCGCCCGCTGGACCCTTTGGAGATCGCGTCGTGGCGTCACCGCTCGCTCGAACGGTCGCGCGAGCGGGTCGGGCGCTCAAGGTAGCGCGCGAAGCGCGGGTCTCGGTACGACGGCGTGAGTTCGATCCAGCGTAAGTCCTTCTGGGCGGTGAGACCCAGTGCGTATCCCTGGCGTCCGCGTGCGACGTCACTCACCGTGGCGTTGTCACGTTCGACCCAGGTCGACGTGAATCCTTCGGGTCGTCCTCGTCGCGAGCGCTGTACGTTGTGCGAGGCGACCAGTGACCTACCGGCGAGTTGCTGAACTATTTCGAGCGTGGTCCGATCGACGATGCCGGGCAAGATCACCGTCGTGGGAAAGAGTGAGAGAAAACCATCGGCGTGTTCGCCCCAGCGAGCACGAGCCTGACTTAAGTCCTGGAGGCACGCCAGGGTCACCACGCCCTGGCCCCCTCCTTCGGAGACGATGCTCGTCAAGCGCGGCAGCGGCGCGACATTAGCGAGCTCATCGAGCGCGAGTAATAGTCGCGCACCCTCGTGGTGACGGTCGTACGTGGCGTGCACCACTTCTTCGATCATTCCGACAACGAGGGGCACCGTGACCGCTTGGTGGCGACTGGGCGCGACGATGTGCAATTGGTGGGGACCCGAGAGAAACTCTTGGACATCCAAGGGTGCTTCACGTGCCGACGCGCGCGCTGCATCAGTGCGCACCCCGGAGAAGAGGCCCGATGCGGTCGACCAGATGCTCGAGCGTTCTCGCTCTTCCGTCGCCAGGACGCCGCGAAGGAGGGTGACCGCCGGATGGGCATCTCCATAGCGTGTGACCAGGTTGTTCTCGACGTCGTCCGTCGAGCGTGTGTCGACCCGCGAGGCGAGTCGGCCGAGTGAGTCACCGCGCAGGGCGGCGTCGTGTAGCAGTGGCGCGACCAACGCCCCCGCCCGCTCGTTCCAGTGCGAGTCGCCCTCGTCGAGGTGGCGTCGACGGTTGACGTCGACGAGGCTTCGCGCCGCGAGCACGGCGCCGTCCCAGTATCGCGATTGTCGAATGGGTGAGTACCCGACGCGATGCACGCCGGGGGGAGTCGAGACTGTTCCCGAGGGATCGAACAGGAGTGTCGCGCCGTCGTGGCGAACGTTGGCCATCGTGCGAACGACGTCGTCCTTGGTCGACGTGATGATGCATGATCGCGAGGACATCAACGCGTTAGGGATGATGAGTGAGGTGGTCTTTCCGCTACGACTCGGACCCAACACCAACGTCGAGTGTTGGTCGCCACTGGTGACGTCACGTTGTTGCGCGCGCCCGAGGTAGATGCCGTGATCGTGTGACACGAGAGACAACGGTCGGAGAAAATGACGACAATGCTTGACATTGGTGCATAAAGAGAGTGGACTTTAAGTGTCCTTTGCGGAGCGGACACGAACACGAAGTTCATTTTTGAAATGATCGAGTGGTTTGCGTCGCAATAGACCTTGCACTGCGAACAGTCGTCGTACAGCTGAGAAGCTGGGTGACACGTGATCGAGTACTTGTCGATCAAGGCGGTACCGACAACGTAGTCACCACGGTGGTGACCACGAGGTCCCAATTTGATTCAATGTTGAAACCCAAGGAGGGAAAGTGGCACCAGCCGCGAAGAAGGCCGTAGCCAAGAAGGCTCCTGCTAAGAAGGCCGCCGCCAAGAAGGCGCCGGCGAAGAAGGCCGTAGCCAAGAAGGCTCCTGCGAAGAAGGCCGTAGCCAAGAAGGCGCCGGCGAAGAAGGCCGTAGCCAAGAAGGCGCCGGCGAAGAAGGCCGTAGCCAAGAAGGCGCCGGCGAAGAAGGCCGCCGCTAAGAGGGTTGCCA
>JAJZEN010000130.1 GCA_021828545.1 Actinomycetes bacterium | reverse complement strand
TCAAGATAAATTCACTCACTGGGTTAACCAGGTAAGGCCCGTGGCCAGACGACCACGTTGATAGGCCGGAAGTGTAAGTGCAGTAATGCATTCAGCTGACCGGTACTAATCGGCCGAGGGCTTGGAGGTTTGATGTTCGTGCTCGTTCTAGGACGCTCAAGGAGCGGAGGGTTTAACCACACTCCGTTCTGATCTCGAGAGAGATCGGGCGCACAGTTTCCGGTGGTTATGGCGGTGGAGATATACCTGTTCCCATTCCGAACACAGCAGTCAAGCCCACCAGCGCCGATGGTACTTGGGGGTTCCTCCCTGGGAGAGTAGGTCGCCGCCGGGATTTCTTGAAAGACCCCCACCGTAAGGTGGGGGTCTTTCACTTGTCCAGTTCTGGCGTATTTGGCCTCGGGCGGTTTCCGGTGGTTGCCCCAACGTTCGGCCGGTCAACCTTGATGTGGGTGACGTCGAGATCCTCGCAGTGGATCAAAGAAAGTTAGTAGCTCCAACGCCGCCTGCGAAGACGGAGCGGATCGCATCCGTTCGTCGCGATTCCGGCGTCGTGAAGCGCAATTCTGTGATGCTCCTACTACGACCGCCAGCACCAGTCCATGCGATGGTGAAGGAGATTTTGATTGACTTTCGTCAGGCGCAGGGCTAGTAGACGCTGTCATGGATGCGCGGGAGAGATTGGCGACGTACGTGAAGTCGACAGCGTTCAAACTAGTAGAATCATTCGATGCCTTCTCCGAAGTCCACACCCCGCCGTGCCTCCGGTGCTGGACGCCCCGTTTCGGGGGGGTCGGGTCGAGGACCAGTTCGCGGGAACACGGACCGGCGAACCTCTGGTTCGGCCGCTTCGCGCGGCACGGGGGATCGCGGGCGGTCGGGAACGTCGACGTCGAGGGGGAGTACCCGTACACCTCGCGAGGGTGCCGAACGACGAATTGATCGCTCGCGCAGCGTGGATCGAACCTCGTCGGCGTCGGAACGCGGAACCTACGTCGGTTCGCGGCCGGCGCCTCGGATTTCGAGGGGCCGGTCCGATCGACCTCGCGACGTCCGCGACGACCGCGGGCCACAGTCGGAGCGGCCGCCTCGTCGCTACGAGCGCGACGAAGAGGGTGAGCGCAGTGCACATCGTGGCCGACCCGCTGCGGCGGGTCACTCCTCGGCGCGTCCCGCGGCGCGCGACCAGCGCGTGGCACCACGACGAGGCACGGGTCCCAATGATCGTGACGCGCGACCGAGGGTGGGCGCAGGGGCGCGAGCGACTCGTCCGGATTCGCGAGAACCTCGCTTCGAGAATCGCGTCCGTCCCGAACGTTCCTCCGGTCGTCCTCTCGCACCGAGCAAGGGTCGAAATCCGGGCGCGCGCACTGGTCGAGCGCCTCGTGAACTGAGCCCCGAAGAGATTGAGAAGCGTCGAGCCGACGCCTACGGGCGCCAAAAGGGTTGGGGTGGAGTGGCCCGTAAGGGTGGCATGAGTATCAAGTCCACCGGTCAAGCCATGGAGGTCACTCCGAGTGCCGGACGCACGCCTGACCCGATGTCGGAGTGGGTCGAAGAGGTGCGACCCACTCGCGCCGCCTCGCCGACCAAGACAAAGCTAAAGGTGAAGTACGCGCTGCCGGGTGACGTCGCCGCTGACATTCGCAAAGCCTTCATTGGGACCGCCTACATGCGCGAGAAGATGGTGATCACCCTCACCAAGGCGGCAGAAGGTTACGACCGCAAGCGCTACGAGGAAGCGTTGCGATTGGGTCGCATCGTCTCTGACGCCGTGCCGGGAGTCGCGCCAGTGCGCGAACTCACGGGCCTCGCGGCGTATCGTGCCGAACGTTGGAATATGGCCAAGATTCATTTGCGCGCACATTTCGCTATCACCGGCGATCCCGAGCATCTCCCGCTCGTGATGGACTGCGACCGTGCGAATCGTCGATTTCGCGCGGTGGAAAAGACGTACTCCGAGCTTGAAGACGCCGAACCGACCGCTGACGTCGTCGCCGAGGCGCGCATCGTCATGGCGTCGTCACTGGCTGATCAGCAGCGTTATGTCGAGGCCATCGATCTGCTCGTGCGCGCCGGGGGGACCAAGATTCTGCGTAACCCCGCGTATCGCCACGTGCGCATGTGGTACGCCCTAGCGGACATTTTCGATCGATCCGGCGATCAGGTGTCGGCGCGCGAGTTGTTCGCGCGAGTCGTGGTCGCCGACCCCGATGCCTACGACGCGCAGACGCGCCTCGACGAGTTGGGCGCGGGACCGGTGAAGAAGAATCGAAAGCGGCGAACCACCCCGGTATCGAAGAAAAAGGTCGACTAGGTCACCCGGCGACGATAGATACCTCGTATCGACGACGGTACGCGAATTGGAACGGTTCAGCCACTCCTTCGCACCGAGGGGTGACTTCGGGGTCCAGTAGACTTGATTCCATGGATATTGCCGCACTCTTGGGCGACGACGCGTCGCTACTCCTCGACCACACCGCCACCGCATTTCCCAAGGAGTGGCTGACCGTCCCGGGTCCGAATTTCTTGCAGGACATCTTCACCCAGAGTGATCGAACGCCGACGGTTCTGCGCAATTTAGGAACTCTTTACAATCACGGGCGACTCGGCGGAACGGGCTACGTCTCTATCCTGCCGGTCGACCAGGGTATCGAGCATTCCGCGGCGGCCAACTTCGCGCCCAATCCCGAGTACTTCGACCCGGCGCGCCTGTGCGACCTGGCGATCGCGGCGGACTGCAATGCGATTGCGACCACGTTGGGAACACTGGGCATCGTTTCACGACGTTACGTGCACCGCATTCCCTTCATCGTGAAGATCAATCACAACGACCTCTTTCGTTACCCCAACACCTTCGACCAGCGTCTCTTCGCTTCGGTGCAACAAGCCGCGGACCTCGGTGCGGTGGGGGTGGGCGCCACCATCTACTTCGGTTCAGAGGGATCGATCCGACAGATCGAGGAGATCTCGACGGCGTTCGCCGAAGCCCACCGCCTCGGAATGTTCACCGTGTTGTGGTGCTACACCCGCAACGACGCTTTCAAGACCCCCGAGGCCGATTATCACGTCGCGGCGGATCTGACGGGCCAGGCGAATCACCTGGGTGTCACCATCGAGGCCGACATCATCAAGCAGAAGCAGCCCGAGAATAACGGTGGCTTCAACGCTATCAAGTTCTCGAAGACCAACCCGAAGGTCTATTCCGAACTCACCACGGACAATCCCATCGACTGGACTCGCTGGCAGGTGGTCAATTGCTACGCGGGACGCATCGGCTTGATTAATTCCGGTGGTGAATCTAAGGGCGATGACGACTTGGCGGGCGCGGTGCGGACCGCGGTCATCAATAAGCGCGCGGGTGGTCAGGGTCTGATTCTGGGCCGTAAGGCCTTTCAGCGCCCGATTGACGATGGCGCTGCTCTCGTGCACGCCGTCCAAGACGTGTTCCTCGACGAAAGCATCACGGTCGCGTAATCTGCGCACCACGCGTTGTTCGAGGTTGCACTCGCACTCGGTCGAAATAGATCCCCACTGAGCTCGTAATGATGCGTTTGCTCGCCCGTCAATTGGCCCGTTGTACGACAACGTGGTGCCCCGCGCAGTAATCGTCGCGCGCCGCGCCAGGTACCCAGGACGTCGCGCGGTGCTCTCGGTGGAACGGATGCGCTATCTCTTCGATCGGCGGCGCTTGTGGTGACGAGGGCCACACGATGGTCGGGTTCTTCGGTATGTCCCGAGCCTCGTGAACCAAGAGAATCACTAGGGTCTGGACCGACGAAGGTGGTCGTCATTCGAGCGAGTGGTTCTCACCGTCGCACGATGCCTAGTACTCTCCTGGCCATGGAGAGTGAGGTGATTGACGCCGGGTGGCGCACGTGGCCCAACTTGGTGACGTGTGTTCGACTCGCGCTCATCCCCGTTTTCCTGTGGCTTCTCTTCTCCACCGACCACCGCGCCCTCGCGGCGTGGTTACTAGCGTTTCTCGGCGCCACGGATTGGATCGACGGATGGCTCGCGCGTCGGCTCCACCAGACGTCAGTCGTGGGCAAGGTGCTCGACCCCACGGCGGACCGGATTTTGGTCATGGTGGGACTGGTCGCGGTCGCCGCTGCGGCGGGGGTGCCCTGGTGGTTCGCCGGGGTGACGCTAGTGCGCGAGGTCCTGGTCTCGGTACTCACCGTGGTACTCGCAGCGTTGGGGGCGGCGAGGATCGACGTGCTGTGGTGGGGCAAGGTGTCGACCTTCGCGCTGATGACGACCTATCCCCTGTTCCTATTGACCACCAATCCCCATCACGCCGCCCTCGCGACGTGGCAACACGACGTACGCGACGTCACATGGGTGATTGGGGTCGCGGGTCTGACCCTGGCGTGGATCGTGCTCGGTGGTTACGTGCGTCCCGCCTCGAAGGCGCTCTCGACCGGGCGCGCCGCGCGACAATTGAAGTAGATTCTCCTACCATGCACATTCCATCTGAACTTCGTTACTCGAGCGATCACGAGTGGGCGAGTGCGTCCGACGCCGTCGTGCGGGTGGGCATCACCGACTACGCCCAAGACGCACTGGGCGACGTGGTCTTCGTGGACTTGCCCGCGGTGGGGTCGACGGTGGACGTCGGGGGGACCCTGGGTGAAGTCGAGTCGACGAAGTCGGTGTCGGAGATCTACGCCCCTGTCGCGGGGTCCGTGGTGCGCGTGAACGACGCCCTCGTTGCGTCGCCCGAATTGGTGAATTCCGACCCCTACGGTACGGGCTGGTTGTGTGAGATTTCCACGTCGGGTCGGTCTGATTTTGACGCCCTGCTCGACGCCGCCGCGTACCGTGCACTGACCAATCACCAGCCCTGACGCCGGGGTCGAAACCTAAGTAGTGTGATGCGAATGAACTGCCGACGCTGTGGGGAAATTCTCAACGCCAACGCAAATTTCTGTTGGTCGTGTGGTGCTCCGCAACACGACGCGACGTCGGCCGAGACCATTGCGATGCCGGTCGTACCCGTCCTGGATGGTCCCTTTGCGAACGTGGACCGGGGACCCGTGGGGGCTCACGTCGACGAACTCGTCATCATCACCGGTGACGCGGCGGGAACGCGTTACGAGATCACGAAGGAAGTCACGACCGCGGGTCGGCACGAGAACAGCGATCTGCTGCTCGACGACGTCTCGGTGTCGCGTCATCACGCCATCTTCACGCGCACCGCGAGCGGTCGGGTCACCCTGCGCGACCTGAACTCTCTTAACGGGACCTACGTAAATGGCGCGCGAGTCGAGGAGACCGCACTGCATTCCGCTGACGAAGTCCAAATCGGTAAGTTCAAGTTGGTGTTTTGGGAAGCGACCTCGTGAATCCTCCCGTCGCCCCACTCAAGATCGGCCAGGTGCACACGCTGCTTCGTCGAGAGCACCCGAACCTCGAACTCTCGAAGATCCGTTACTACGAGGAGATGGGACTCGTCGCGCCGGCGCGGAGCCGTAAGGGTTACCGTCTCTACGCCGAGAAGGACGTCGAGTGCCTGCGTGAGGCGATCCGTCTCGCCGACGAGGAATTCGTACCGTTGCGCGTTATTCGCATTCGACTGATCGAGCAAGGTCTCCTCAAGGAGGATCAGCGCCCCGTGTCCGCGCGTCACGTCGCACGCGCGGCGCCTTCCAATGTCGTATCGCTCCCGGTGCCCGCTAGCGCGACACCCCCACCCGCCCTCGTCGCGGTCGCTGATAATGTCGGTCCCGCGCCCGAGGACTCCTCCGGCGAGACCATGAGTGCGAACCAGTTGCTCGAGGTCAGCGGCGTCGAACCGGAATTGCTCAATAAGATTCTCTCCCTGGGTCTCGTCGCGGCCGTCACCCGTGGCGGCGACACGACTTTCAGCGCGCGTGACGTGCGCCTGGTGCAGGCGTCGGCGTCGCTGCTGCGTCGCGGCACGGACCCACGTCAATTGGGCTCGCTGCGGCGGGTGGTCGAACGCGAAATCGGCATCATCGATATCTTGACCATTGATCTGCGGGGAGGCTCGAGCACGACGCACGAAATCACCGCGGCAAAACTCGAAGTGGCGCGCGATATCGAAATGCTCAGGGCCGAACTCTTCGAGCACGCGCTGAACGAGTTCCTGGAACTCTAAACCCGAACAGCTTCGTCGGGCGAGGTCTAGGCTGGGGGTATGGTTGAGGTCGTTTTGCGTGCGGTCCGCGTGGACGTCGGGTCGTCCACGCCCTTGTTGCTCCTCGAGGAGGTGGGCGGGGATCGGGTCCTGCCGATTTTCATCGGTGCGCCCGAGGCGACCGCGATTGCCTACGCCCTGCAACACATCGAGACGCCGCGACCGATGTCGCACGACCTGCTGGGCAACGTCATCACCTCTTTGGGTGCGCGACTCTTCGCGGTGGAGATCACCCACTTGGTTAACAACACCTTCTTCGCGAACCTGCGACTTCTGCGCGAGGGACGTGAGATTCTGGTTTCGGCGCGACCCAGCGACGCCGTGGCCCTCGCGTTGCGGGTAGGCGCACCCCTGCTTGTCAGTGACGAGCTGATGAACGACGAAGGGCAAGTTCTCGAAGTGAACGACGATGAGGACGATGGCTCGGCGGATTCAGATGCGTCGTTGCTCGC
>JAJZEN010000060.1 GCA_021828545.1 Actinomycetes bacterium | reverse complement strand
CCCCATCCCGCCGGGCATCTGGGGCATGCTCCCCCCGCCCATCTGACGCATCATCTTCTTCATCTGGTCGAACTGCTTGAGCAATTGATTCACCGCCGGCACACTGGTGCCCGAGCCCCGCGCGATACGTGCGCGTCGCGAACCGTCGATGAGCGTGGGCTCGCGCCGCTCGCGCACGGTCATGGAACGGATGATCGCCTCGATCTTGTTGAGTTCCCCGTCGTCGACGTTCGCGGCGGCGGCGCGCATCTCCTTGGTCATCCCGGGCATCAGGCGCATGAGACCACCGAGCGAGCCCATTTTGCGGATCTGATTGAGCTGGGCCATGAAGTCGTCGAGCGTGAAGGACCCGCTCATCATGCGCTGGGCGCCCTCGGCCACGGTGTCGGCGTCCATCGTGCGCTCGGCCTGTTCGATCAGCGACAAGATGTCGCCCATCCCCAGGATCCGCGAGGCCATCCGGTCCGGGTGGAAGAGGTCGAAATCCGCCAATCTCTCGCCGGTGGAGGCGAACACCACGGGACGACCGACCACGCCGCGCGCCGAGAGGACCGCCCCCCCACGTGCGTCGTAGTCGAGCTTGGTGACGATGATCCCCGAGAGTTCGAGCGAGTCGTGAAAAACCTTGGCGGTGTGAACCGCGTCTTGACCCGTGACGGCGTCGATCACCAAGAAGGTGTAGTGCGGCGAGGTCGCCGCGCTGATGTCGCGTACTTCGGCCATTAGTTCCTCGTCGATGGCCAAGCGTCCCGCGGTGTCGATGATGACCACGTCGCGACCCCTTCGTTGGGCCTCGGCGACGCCAGCGCGCGCCACCGCCACTGGACTGGTGGCGTCGGAGTAGACCTCGACCCCAATCTGACCCGCCAGCACGCGCAACTGCTCGACGGCGGCGGGTCGCTGCAGGTCGGTACCCACGAGGAAGGGCTGGCGACCTTGTTGCTTGAACCACGCGGCGAGTTTGGCGGCCGTCGTCGTCTTTCCCGCGCCCTGGAGACCCGCGAGCAGCACCACCGTCGGGGGCTTGGCGGCGTAGGTCACCTTGAGCGGCGCGCCGCCCAGTACCTCGATGAGTTGATCGTGGACCGCTTTGATGACGTGCTGACCCGGAGTCAGGCTCTGGGCCACGTTCTCGCCGCGCACGCGTTCGCGCACCGCGTCGAGGAAGGCGCGCACCACCGAGAGTTCGACGTCGGCCTCGAGCAGCGCGGAACGAACCTCGCTCAACGCCTCGTCCAGGTCGGTGTCGCTCAGGCGCCCGCGGGAACGCAACGACGTACCGAGTTGCTCGAGACGCGAACTCAAGGAGTCAAACATGAACGAAAGGCTACCGTTAGGCGCTGAGCAGCGAATCGACGAAGGCCACCGGTTCGAAGACCACCAGGTCCTTCGCGCGTTCACCCACGCCCACGAACTTGACCGGAATACCCAGCTCGCGCTCGATGGCCACGACGATTCCCCCGCGGGCGGTCCCGTCGAGCTTGGTCAGCACGATCCCCGTCACGTCGGCGGCGGCCAGGAACTCCTGGGCCTGGCTGAGCGCGTTCTGACCCGTGGTGGCGTCGAGCACCATGAACGTCTCGACCACTTGTCCCGGCGCGCGATCGGCGACGCGACGAATCTTGGCGAGTTCGTCGAGCAGGTTGGTGGAATTCGCCCGGCGACCCGCGGTGTCGGCCAGGACCAGGTCGGCGCCCTTGGCCTGGGCGCGACCGAGCGCGTCGTGGATGACCGAGCCCGGGTCGGCCCCCTCACCCGCGCGCACGATGTCCGCGCCGGAGCGGTCCGCCCAGAGTTGCAACTGATCGCTCGCCGCCGCGCGAAAGGTATCCCCCGCCGCGAGGACCACGGACTTGCCGTTTTGGGTCTCGCTCCAGGCCAACTTACCGATCGTGGTGGTCTTCCCCACGCCGTTGACGCCCACGAACAGCCACACCGGCACCCGGCCCTCGTCGGCGTGCGTGCGCACGGAGCGGTCGGCGCCCAGCGATCCCAGTAGCGCCGCGCGGATGGCGCTGGCGACCCCGTCGGGCGCACCCGACGCCCGGAGCTGCTCCAGGAGGGCGTTCGTGGTCGTGACGCCAACGTCGGAGCGCAACAAGACCTCCTCGACCACGTCGAGCTGATCGCTCGAGAGAGCGCCGACACTGGTGATCGAGCGCACCCGATCGAAGATCGAGCGCGAGGACGCGAGTCGTCGATCCAGTCCGGGGCTGTCGTCGATCTCGGGTCGCGGGGCGACCGCCGTGACCAGGACGTCGGGCATGGCGGCGCGCTCGGGTACGACGACGACACGACGGTGGCGCGACGAGCGTCGGCGCAGAAGTACTACCACCGCCGCCAGGACGACGACGGCCAGAACGATCCACAGGACGATCACGTCCGTACCTCCTCAGGGCTTTTCTTGACGCGTTGGGAGACCACTTTCGATGACGCACCCGGGACCATGGTCACACCATAAAGGGCGTCGGCGGACTCCATGGTGCGCTTCTGGTGCGTGACGATGAGTAATTGCGCCTCGTGGCGGAACTCGTCGACCAGACTCAAGAAGCGTTGGAGGTTCACGTCATCGAGGGCGGCCTCCACCTCGTCCATCATGTAGAACGGCGAAGGCCGCGAACGGAACACCGCGAACAAGAAGGCCAGGGCCGCCATCGATCGCTCGCCGCCCGAGAGCAGCGAGATGCGCCGTACGTTACGGCCCATGGGCCGCACCTCGATCTCGACCCCGGTGTTGAGAGGATCGTCGGGCTCGGTCAGTATGAGCCGCCCCTGCCCCCCGGGGAACAACATCGCGATGAGCGTGGAGAAGTGTTCGTTCACGTCCGCCACCGCCAGGGAGAAGGTCTGCATGATCTCCTCGTCGAGGGCGCGCACGACCTCTTGGAGCTCACGACGAGCGTGGCGTACGTCGACGACCTGTGCGTCAAGTTCCTGGTAGCGCTGCTCGAGTGCCGCCAGCTCCTCCAAGGCCAAGGGATTGATCGGTCCCAGTGAGGTAATACGCGCCTCGAGGTCGCCCACGTAACTCTCGAGGCTCACCCCGGAGTCCAGCGCGGGCGGGGCGACGTGTTCGAGCTGGTGGGGTTCGAGGCCGAGGTCGCGGCGGATGGCCTCGTGCACGTTGGCGACCTTGACGACCAGCTCGGCCAGTTCGATCTGTCCACGGTGGGCGCGATCGGCGACCTCCGCGAGTCGTTGGTCGGCGTCGTGACGCGAATGGCGCACCGCCTCGAGGCGCTCAGCGCTGGCGCGAGAGGCCTCGAGCTGCTCGCGGTACGTCGAATCCATGGCCTCCTGGGAGAGGCGGATGTCGTCAGCCGCGTTGGTCACGATGCGCGTCAGTCGCGCGAGGACCTGGAGGTCGAATTCCAGCGATTCGCGCCGCTGCGCCGCCTGCGCGCGTTCCAGGGTACGACCCTCGAGTCGCGTCTCGATCTCGGCGCGGCGCTGTTCGATGAGGCGACGACGTTCGGCGAATTCCGCCTCTCGTCGACCGAGCAGCGCGCCCGCGCTCTGGGTCTGGGCGCGCAGGACCTCGACGTCGCGCCGGCTGGCGTCGGCCTCGGCCTGGCGTAGTGTCGCCTCAGCGACCGCGCGCTCCAGGGCCGGGAGTCGTCCGCGTAGTTCGCCCAGTTCTTCTTCGAGCACCCGACACTCCCCGGCGGCGATCTCGACTTCCGCGCCCAAGGTCGCCACGCGACCCTCGAATGTGGTGACGTCCTGGCGCAGACGCGCGATCTCGCGTCCGTGACGCTCGACCTCCGCCTCGGCCCTGGTCTGGGCCGTGGTGGCGTGCGCGACGCGCGCGCGCGCCTGCTCGAGCGCGACTTCGGCGCCTCGGCGCGCCTCTCGACACGGCGCCAATTCGTCGGCGGCGACGCGGGCGGCGCGCTGCGCTTCGTCGACGGTGACGCGCGTCACCACGGCGCGGCCCGAGGCCACGCGCCACCCCGAGGCCGCGAAACGGTCACCCTCGCGCGTCACGACGACGAGGTCGGGGTGGGCTACCGCGACGTCGATCCCGTCCTGCCAGTTCTCGGTGACGAAGGCCCGGGTAAAGAGTGCGTCGAGCACGCGGGTCACGTGCGCCGGCGCGCCGGCGCGCGCGCGCACCAGCGACCGCAACGCCACGCACCCCGCCGGTGCGTCCACTGGCGTCACCGGTGCCTCGCCCACGGCCAGGATCAGTCCGGCCCCTCCCGCGCGACGCAACACTTCGAGGGCGGCCTGGGCCGACCGTCGCCCGTCGACGACCATGGCACCCACCGAGGCGCCCGCCGCGGACTCGACGGCGCGTTCCCAGCCCTCGTCCACTTCGATCAGCTCCAGGAACGCTCCGAGTACGCCCTCGAGTTTGCCGATGATCTCTCGACCCCCCGATCCAGAGAGCTCCTCGAACGCCCGCGCCAGGGCCTCGGCACGCGCCTGGGTCCGCGCGGCCACGTCGGCGGCGCTCGTCAGGGCCGTCTCGGCGTCGTCGCGTTCACTCTCGCGGCGCGCGAGGTCCTCGCGGGCGTCGAGGATCTGCGCGCTGGCCTGGGCGAGGGTTCCCTGGGCCGCCGCGAGGGCGACCTCGAGGGTGGCCCGAGCGGACGACGCCGCGCTCGTCTCGTGCCGGGCGTCGGCGAGGCGTTGCGCCGAACGACGCTCGTTGTCGCGCGCCGCGTCCAGCGAACGTTCGAGGAGCGTGGCCCGTTCGGCCGCCGTACGCCACGCGGTCTCGTCGCCCTCGAGCGAGACGCTCCCCCAGTTCGTCTCGTGGGCGCGCTGGGCCTCGACGAAGAGTTCCTCCGCGCGCGCCAACCCATCGCGCAAATCACGCAGAGTGGCTTCGTCGGCCTCGACGAGCACCAGATCGGCGGCGAGTTTGGCCGCGTCGGCCTCGAGGGTGGCGATCACGTTCTCGTCGGCGGACGCCACCAGGGCGGCGCGCAGACTACGCTCGCGTTCGCCGATCACCGACAGGGTCCCGCGGGCGCGCTCGGCGAGACCCCGCAAGGTTCCCAGCGTCGAAGCGAGCGTCTCCTCACGTCGCGAGGCCATCTCCGCGGCGGCCGAGGTCGCCTGCGCGTCGAGGAGCACCAGTTCACCGCGAACCTCGCGTTCGAGTTCGGCCGAGGACCCGATCATCGCTTCGAGCTCGCGCTGTCGTCGATCGAAGTCGTCGAGTCGCTGGCGAAAGAGCGAGTGGCGGGCGTGGCGCAGGTCGCGCTCGGCGTCGGCGTAGGTGCGCGCCGACACCGCCTGACGCTCGAGGGGGCGCATCTGACGACGAACCTCGCGCACCAGGTCGCCGAGGCGTTCGAGGTTCTCCTGCGTGGTGCTGAGGCGGCGCGCGGCGCGCTCCTTGCGCCGACGATGCTTCAAGACGCCCGCCGCCTCTTCGATCACCGCACGTCGGTTCTCCGAGGACGAATTGAGGATGGCGTCGAGTTGACCTTGACCGATGATCATGTGCTGTTGGCGTCCGACGCCCGAGTCGCTCAAGAGCTCTTGGACATCGAGCAGTCGGCACGTGGTGCCGTTGATGGCGTATTCGGAGTCCCCGTTGCGAAACAGGGTGCGCGAGATCGTCACTTCGGCGCCGTCGATGCTGAGACGTCCCGAGGAATTGTCCAAGGTCAGGGACACCTCGGCGCGTCCGAGCGCCGCCTTGTGCGCGGTGCCGGCGAAGATGACGTCGTCCATCTTGGCGCTGCGCAACGCTCGGGTGCTCTGGGCGCCGAGCACCCACGTCACGGCGTCGACCACGTTGGATTTTCCCGATCCGTTCGGGCCGACGACCGCGGTCACGCCGGGTTCGAATTCGAGGACGGTGTTATCGGCGAAGGACTTGAAGCCCTTCATGGTTAATCGCTTGAGAAACACGGGTAGACGCTAGCAACCTTCTCGTCGACGACGTGGTCGACGCGAGCGGGTACGCCTCAACGAGGCCGCGCGACCGTCCACTCTCGCTCAGCCCTGACACTTCGCGCAGAAGTACGTCGCGCGCTGGTGAAAGACGACTTTAGACACCGGGGCGCGGCACTGCAGGCAGGGCTGGCCATCGCGCGTGTGCACCTGGAGCAGTTCCTGGTAGCGACCCGGTTCACCGTCGGGGTTGACGAACGTCTCGTCGGACAACGTCGTGCCACCGTGCTTGATCGCCTCGGCGAGCACCTCGGGGATCGTGCGGTGCAGGCGCCGGATCTCTATGGTCGAGAGCGATTCCGAGACGCGGTCGTACATCAATCCGGCGCTGAAGAGGATCTCGTCGGCGTAGATGTTGCCCAGACCCGCCATGATGTCCTGGTCCGTGAGCAGCGTCTTGAGGCCCAGGGTGCGCGAACGTAGCACCGCGGCGAACCGGTCCCAGCCCACCTGATCCTCGAAGGGGTCGATGCCCAGGTGCGCCAGCTCCGGGACGTGACGGCGCACGTTGAGTCCGTCGCCGCCGATCGAGAGCCGTGCGAACTTCGAGATCTCCACCCCCTGGTCGTCGGTGGGGGGCACGGACACGTACAGTTCGCCGAACGTTCGCTGATCCACGTAGCGCAACTCGTCGCCGGTGGTGAAGCTCAGCACGACGTGCGTGTGCTTGGGCCTGGGCTCCTTGGCGTTCTTGGCACGCAACACCTGGCCGGTCATGCCGAGGTGGATTACCAGGTGGTGTCCATTGTCCAGCCCGACCACGATGTTCTTGCCCAGTCGTTCGACCGACTTGATCACGCGACCTTCGAGGAGCGTGCGAAAGTCCTTGGCGGTCTTGTGACGACGAACGGCGCGGCCGTCGGTGACGTGGACGAGCTTGATCTTCTTGCCGATGACCTCACGCGCCAACACGGCGCGCACGGTCTCGACCTCGGGCAGTTCAGGCATCGGGTATCTCCTCCCACGCGGCGGCGGCGGCGTTGACCTCGGCGCGCTTCTTCGAGGGGCCCGAGGCGCTCACCAGCAAGGTGCCCACGCTCACGGTCGCCAAGAAGGTGACGTCGTGCGAGGGACCACTGGACGTCACCTCGTAGACCGGCGCCCCGACGCCCTGGGTCTCCGCCCATCGTTTGAGTCGCGTCTTGGCGTCGAGGGTGTCCCCGTGACTGGAGTCGACGATGGTGCGACGTAGTCGCGCCACCACCAGTTCCTGGGCCCGTTCGTAGCCCCGCTCGAGATACACCGCGGCGATCACCGCTTCGAAGGTGTCGGCGAGGAGTGAATTGCGCTCGTCCCCGCGCTCCTTGACCACCCCGCGTCCCAGTCGCACGTACTCACCCAGTCCTAGGTCGCGCGCGGCGCTGGCGAGGGAGTCCTCGTTGACCACGCGGCTGCGCAACACCGAACACGCACCTTCGTTGAAGTCGGGGTAGTTGACGACGATGAAGTCGGCCACCGCCAGGTCGAGCACCGCGTCGCCGAGGAATTCGAGGCGCTCGTTGGAGTCCCCTCCGTGTTCGGCGGCGTAGCTCGAATGGGTCAGGGCCTGGCGCAACGCGACCGAACCCGGGTCGAGCCCGAGTTGTAGAGCGAGGGCGGCGACGTCAGGCACCTCGGCCGATTCCTTCTAGGCCAGTTGCAATTTGGCGACGACGTAGTCGACGGCGTCGCGAACACAACCGAGTCCTTCTAGGTCCTCGTCGTCGATGTGAAAGCCCGCGGACGCACCAGCGAGTGATTCCTCCAGCGCCTCGACCAGCTCAATCAGGGCCAATGAGTCCGCCCCCAGGACGTCGAAGGGGATGTCCTCGTCGATATCGGCGGGGGTCACTTCGAGAATCTGCGCGAGTTGGTCGCTCACCAAGGTGAGCACCGCTGCGCGGTCCAGGGGCGAAGTACCGCCCGCGTCTGAGGTCATTGCCACTCCTTATATCGAACGTGTCCAGAGTACTCATCGCGCGCCCTCAACGGGGGATCTAGGCGTTGCGATCAGGTCGGATCGCGCTGCGCATCTTCTCCACCACCCCGGCGGCGTCCATCTCGGCCGCCACGCGCAGCGCGTTCATGATCGCCGTGTCGTTCGACGCCCCGTGGCTGATCACGCAGATGCCGTTGAGGCCGAGCAACATCGCCCCGCCCTGATGTTCGGGAGTGAGGGTCGTCACGGTCGGCAGCAGGTAGGGAAACAGGGCCGCACCAGCGGCCTTGGTCTCGTCATTGGTGTCGAAGGTATCGAGCAAGGTGCGAAAAACGAACCGTAGCGCCCCCTCGAGGGTCTTGAGGGCCACGTTGCCGGTGAAGCCGTCGGTCACGATCACGTCCACCGGGGACGGGATGAGGTCGCGTCCCTCGACGTTGCCGAAGAAGTTGACCGCGTCGTCGCCGCTCAAGAGTTCGTGCGTTGCCTTGACCAGCGGCGAACCCTTCGTCGACTCCTCGCCGATCGACAACAGCCCCACGGTGGGCGCGGCGATGGCGAAACGGGCCTGGGCGAACGCCGCGGCGAGCTTGGCGAATTGCACCAGCATCTCGGGCGTGCATTCGGCGTTGGCACCGGCGTCCACCATGGTGGTGGGGGCTCGGCCCGGATTAGGGATGGGCGTGGCGATACAGGGCCGCAGCACGCCCGGCAGTCGGCCCATGCGCAGCAGGGCCGACGCCATCGTCGCCCCGGTATTGCCGGCCGACACGAACGCCGACGCCTTGGCGTCGCGCACGAGCTCGGCGGCGCGCACCAGCGACGAGTCCTTCTTCTTGCGCACGCTCGAGCCGGGCTCGTCATCCATCTCGATGACTTCGCTGCAGGCGACCACGTCGAGTCCGAGCGGGTCGCCCATGCGTTCGGGTACGCCGACGAGGGTGACTCGAAGACCCAATTCATCCACGGCACGTCGAGCACCCTGGATGATCTCTTGGGGAGCGAAGTCACCACCCATCGCGTCCAAGGCGATGGGCAGGTTCAACTTACTTGACCTCGACCGCTACGCGACCTTTGTACCAGCCACAATTGGGGCACACCACGTGCGGCAACTTCGACGTCGCGCACTGGGGGCACACGCTGCGAGAGGGACGGGCCAGTTTCCAGTTCGCCGCGCGGCGACTCCGGGTCTTGGCCTTACTGGTCTTGCGCTTTGGAACTGCCATCGGTCTTCACTTTCGCCAGAACGGGAGGGCCCGTCACGCTTCGCTGGATTCGCCGGACGTCTCATCCGCAAATCTAAGTCCGTCCAGTGTAGCCCAGCGTACGTCGTGGGGCGCCGCACAGTCGCAGGTCGCCTCGTTGCGGTCGACGCCGCAGTACGGGCACAGACCGGCACAGTCCTCGCGGCACAAGGGCGCGAGGGGCAAATCGAGCAGAATCGCGTCGTGCATCATCGGCGCCAGGTCCACCGCATCGTTCTCGATCAGATAGGCCTCCTCGTCTCCGGGTTCGGGGTGATCGACGAATCGCTCGTCCACCGCCACGTCGCTCAGTCCCACCACGGCCGCCGAGCACCGTCGACAGACGCCGAACCAGGGGGCCGACACCCGACCCGTGACGCGCAGACCCCCGCTGAAACTCTGCAGCGTGAGCACCACGTCCACCAGGGCGTCGGGCGCGACGTCGGTCTCGGCGCGACCGCGCGGGGCGAATTCGTGGTCCGCGTCAAAGGGTGCCGAAAAGACGAGTTTCGCGCTCGAGGGCACGTCGCGCATCAACTGCGCCACCGGAACCAGGTAGGTCGGATCCATCGTTAGGGCGCGTCCTGATCGAAGAAGAACTCGTCGCCGGACTCCTCACCCGAGGTCGGTGCGTCGAACACGTCGCCACCGACGGGCTCGAGCAGTGTCGTCGGCAAACTCTGGGAATTCAGGCGCTCGCGTCCCGAATGGGTGGTCTTCGTGAGTCGCTCCAACACGATCTCGAAACCCGCGAGTTTACCGTCGATGAAGTCCTCGGACTGGTTGATAATCTCGCGCGCCTTGGCCTGGGCCTCGGCGATGATCTGATCGGCGCGCAGCCGCGACTGTCGGACGATCTCGGTCTTATCGACCATTCGCGCGGCCTCGGCGCGTACTTGATCCATGAGTTGCATGGCCTTGATCTGCTCGGCCTCCATGAGCGCCTCGCGGTCGCGTAACGCCCAGCGGGCCTCGCGTACCTCGTCGGGGACGTTGTGCAGGGCCTGGTCGAGCAGACCCAGGACGTCCTCACGGGGGATGAGCGCCGACGCCGATAGGGGCATCTGCTTGGCGTTGGCGACGATGTCGATGAGGTCGCGCAGGTCCTGTTCAATATCGCGACGACCGTGGTGCGCCGGGGTCAGGTCCTCGGGGTAACCCAACTCCTCCTCCGGGGGTTGGTTGGGGTCGAAATCGTCGTAGCCGTCAAACACGCTCATGGGGCACCTCCGGGGTACAGGGCCGCCAGCCGCTTCGCGACGGGCGCTGGAACGAATTGGGTGACGTCGCCGCCGAAACGCGCCACCTCGCGCAGCAGGCGCGAGGCGATAAACGAATGGTCCGAACTCGAGGGGATGAACAGCGTCTCCACCCCCGACAACGAGCGATTCATCTGGGCCATCTGCAGTTCATTCTCAAAATCCGACACCGCGCGTAGGCCCTTGACGATCGCGGTGGCCCGGACGTCGCGCGCCACGTTCACCAGCAGGGTGGAAATCGACACGATGCGGACCTTCTCGATGTGCGCGCAACTCTCGCTAATCATGTCACGACGCTCGTCGAGGTCGAAGAGCGCTTCGGATTTCTGGGGATTGCGGATCGCCGCCACCACGACCTCGTCGAAGATGTGCGAAGCGCGCTCCACCACCTCCAAGTGGCCGTTATGAAAGGGATCAAAGGATCCGGGGATCAGGCCGATCGTCACTTATCCCCCTTCCGTGAGGTTCCAACATCGTTACGAGCGTAGTGCCGTAGCGTTTGGTTTTCGTAACCACCCAGCCCTCGGGCGCGTCCATATGGCGATCATTCTCCACGACGACGCGCGAGGCCATCACGCCCCTAAGGAGCGATGCGAGGTCGAGGGGGCCATACGGTGGGTCGCACAGCACGAGGTCGACATCGTGCGGAGGACTCCAGACGGGCAACGTGGCGCGCGTGTAGAGCGCTTCGCCCGCGAGGTGCAGGGGGTCGCAATTCGCCTTCGCCGCGGCCAGGCAGGCGGGGTCGGAGTCGAAGAAGTAGGCCTTGGCGGCCCCGCGCGAGAGCGCCTCGATACCCATGGCCCCCGAGCCACAATACAAGTCGGCCACCACCAGGTCCGACAGGCCCCCGCGGCTCTCGAGCATGGAGAAAATCGCTTCACGGGCGTAATCGGTGGTGGGGCGCACCGTGGCGGGAAGTTTGGCCTTGAGCGGTCGACCTCGGGCACTTCCAGCAATAACTCGCACGAACTAAGGGTAGGCGCTGGGCGACCCGAGGTCGTACGACGCCCCGCACCCCACCAGAGCCGAGTCGACTCAGGACCGAAAAAGGTACTGCGCCTCGTCCTCGTCGACGAAGAGGCGCAGTTCGTCGATCAGTTCGGCATTGTCGCCCCAATCGTCGTCGCGTACCAACGCGAGGGCCACGTCGCGCGCCTCGTGCAAGATCGCCTCGTCGCGTCGAAGGTTCGCCAGGCGCAGGTCACTTCGGCCGCGTTGGCGCGCTCCGAGCAACGTCCCCTCACCACGCAGGTCCAAGTCAACCTCGGCGAGGGCGAAACCGTCGGTGGAGGACACCAGGGCCGAGAGCCGTTGACGGGCGTCGTCCGTCGGCGCCGCGCCCAACAAGAAACAAAAGCTTTGGGCGTCGCCGCGCCCGACCCGGCCGCGCAGTTGGTGTAGTTGGGCCAGTCCAAAACGCCACGCATCTTCGATGACGATGACCGAGGCCTGCGCCACGTCCACACCGACCTCGATCACCACGGTGGCGACGAGCACCTGTACATCCCCGCGACGGAACTGACTCATCACCTCGTCCTTCTCGGCCCCCTTCATCTGCCCGTGCAGCAGGCCCACGCTGAGTCCCTTGAGCTCGTGGGTCGCCAGTCGCGTGCGCTCGGCCACCGCGCTGGTGGCCTCGACGCGCTCGGACTCCTCCACGAGGGGACAGATGACGTAGGCCCGCCTCCCCGCCGCCACTTCGTCTCGCACCTTCTGCCACGCGGCCGAGGATTCGTCCGGCGTCGTGGCCCAGTGGGTGACGATGGCCCGTCGCCCCCCGGGCATCTCGTCGAGGACCGAGCGGTCGAGGTCGCCAAAGACGACCATCGCCGCGGTGCGCGGAATCGGCGTCGCGGTCATCACGAGTAGGTCGGGGTCGCGCGCTTCCTCAGAGTGGTCGCGGCCCTTATCGCGTAGTACGGCGCGTTGCTCGACCCCGAAGCGGTGCTGTTCGTCAATGACCACCGCGCCCAGCGCACGGAACCGCACGTCGTCGCTCAACAGGGCGTGGGTTCCCACCACGATGTCGACCGCCCCGGCGGCCAGTCCCTCTCGTATCGCGAGCCGTTCTTTCCCCTTGACCCGACCGGTCAGGAGTTGGACCACCAGGTCGCGCTGCCCGCCCAGCACCGCGTCGTCGCGCACGACCAGACCCGCGAGGTCGGCGCGCAGGGCGGCGAGGTGCTGTTCGGCGAGGACCTCGGTCGGGGCCATGAGGGCCCCTTGTCGCCCGCCGTCGAGCGACATCAAGAGGGTGGCCAACGCCACCACCGTCTTGCCCGATCCGACGTCGCCCTGGAGAAGTCGATGCATCGGCACGGGCGAGGCCATATCGTGCCCGATCTCCTCGAGCACGCGGCGCTGGGCGCCGGTGAGCGCGAAACGGTGCGCCGAGAGGAACTGGCGTACCAGCGACGACGAGTCGTCGGACAGCGCACCGGGCGCGGCGGCGAGGTCGGCCACGTCAAAGGGGTGGCGCACGCCCGCCGACGTGGCCTCCAGGCGCCGGCGTCGCAGGGCGAACAGGAGTTGGAGTCGCAGGAATTCGTCGAAGACGAGGCGCCGACGCGCCGGGGGGATCTCGGTCATGTCACGGGGGATGTGCATGCCCCAGAACGCCGCGGTGCGGTCCACCAGTGAATGGTCCCGGCGTAGCGAACTGCTCAAGGGATCGAGCAGGGGGCCAGCGCGCTTGAGGGACTCTTCGACGAAACCGCCCATCTCCCAACTACTGACGCCGGCCTTGCCCGACGCGGGGTAGACGGCGACGATGCCCCCCACGCGACGCGCGTCGCGCTCCTCGCCCGCGACTCCCACCACCACGTCGACCACCGGATTCGTCATCTGACGCGTCCCGCGAAAGTCGCTGACCTTGCCAAAGAAGAGCGCCTGGACGCCCGCACGTAATTGACCCGCGCGCCACGGCTGATTGAAGAAGGCGATCTTCAGCGTCGCGCCGTGGTCGACGACGACCACGTCCACCAGGGACTTCCCCTGTCGCGTGCGCCGCGCGGCGACCGACGTCACTTCGGCGAACACCGCGGCCTCGTCACCGACCACCAAGTCACTCAGGTCGACGCGACGCGTGCGGTCGATGTGGCGACGCGGGTAGAGCGTGAGCAGATCGAACACGCTGAGGAGCCCCATCGATTCGAGCGCCGCAGTGCGCTGGGGTCCGATATGGCGCAACTGTCCCACCGGAATCTCGCCGAGCGCGCGAAGACGGCGAGGCTCGAGTCCGCTCACCGTCGTTACTCGACTCCGAGGAGGTAAGGGTAGAGAGGCTGACCGCCGTGGTGCACCTCGACACCCAATTGAGGAAAATGGCGCGTGGCGAAGGCGCTGAGCGCCGCGGTCGACTGCGACGACGATCCGTCGCCCTCGATGATGGTCAAGAGCTCGTGGTCGTCGCGCACGAGACTGGTCAACAATCCGGCGTTGACCTCATCAAGGTTGTCCCCGATGGCCAGGACGCCAGCGGCACCCAGACCAATCCAGTCACCCTCCCTCACGGGGCCCGCGTCGGTCTGGGTGTCACGCACCGCACGCGTCACTTCGCCCGCCACCACGTGCTGGGCCGATGCCGACATCGTCTGGTAGTTCTCGTCGAGACTCGCGTCGGGGTCGTAATTGAGCAGGGCCGCGAAACCCTCGACGATCGAATCGGTCGCCACGACGCGCACGTCGACGTCGACCAGGGAATCCACCTGTTGGGCCACCGCGTGGATATTGCGGTTATTGGGCAGGATCACGACCTGCGGGGACCGCGTGGCGCGCACCGCCGCCACCAGTTCCGCCGTCGAGGGGTTCATCGACTGGCCGCCCGTGACGAGCCCTCGCACCCCCAGGGTCTGGAAGATCCGACCGACGCCCTCGCCCACCACGACGGCAACCACCGCGGTGCGCGGGGCCGACGACGCCGCCGCGTCGGGTAGGGCGCGGGCCTCGCGCACCCAGCGATCCTCAATGACCTGTTCGGACAGGTCGGTCACGCGGATCTGACGCGGACGTCCGGCGTCGAGGGACGCTTCGATCGACCCACCCACGTCGTTGGAGTGGATATGACAGTTGTAGAGCCCTTCGCCCCCGATGATCACGATCGAGTCGCCCAAACTCTCCCAGGCGCTGCGTAGGGCTCGGATCTTGTCGTCCTCGGCATCGAGCAGGAACATCACTTCGTACTTGAGCCCGTGGGGGTCGCCCTCGTCGTCGAGCAGATCGACGAGGGCGGGACCTTCCATCGTCGGCGTCGCGGGTAGGGGATCTCCCGCCACCACGTGACACAGCGCGTCGAACCATAAGACGAGCCCCGTGCCCCCCGAGTCGACCACGCCGGCCCGCTTGAGGACCGCGAGTTGGTCGGGCGTCTTGGCGAGCGCGACGCGCGCCGCATCACGCGCGCCGTGCACGACGGACTCGAGCGAGGAGGAGTCCTGCGCGCGCGCGGCGCCCTCGGCGGCGGCGCGCGCGACCGACAATATTGTCCCCTCGACGGGACGCGCCACGGCCTGACGCGCCAACACGTCGGCGGTCACGAGACCCGCGGCCAGGTGCGTGGCGTCGATGGGCTCGTCGGAGAACCCCTGGATCAAGCCGCGCAGCATCTGGGACAAGATCACCCCGGAGTTGCCGCGCGCCCCCATCAGCGAACCCTGGGCGATGGCCCGACACAGTTCGGACATCGTGACCTCGCTACCCAGCGCGTTCACGTCGGCCACCACCGATTCGAGCGTGAGGGTCATGTTCGTGCCCGTATCACCGTCGGGAACAGGGTAGACATTGAGTCGATTGATGACGTCGCGCTGCGCGCGCAGCAGACCCGCGTAGGTGGTGACGGCCCGTGTGAGGTCGGCGGGCGAAAGAGTTGTTAGTGAGGCCATCGGTAGCGATGCTACAATGGTCCTTCGGTTTATTGAGACGTCGTAGTCCACGACGCCCCCGACGAAGGAGAGCGTTCACCATGGCATCAGTCTGCGAAATCTGCGGCAAGAAGCCGTCCTTCGGCATGAACGTCTCGCACTCGCACCGTCGCACCAAGCGCCGTTGGAATCCCAATATCCAGCGCGTGCGCGCGGTGGTCGGCGCGACACCGGTGCGCCTGAATGTCTGCACCGGTTGCCTTCGCTCGGGGAAGGTCACCAAGCCCGCGCGCCGTACCGGCACGACGGCGTAGGACTTCCCGGGTTCACGAGGTCGACTTCGGGCCCCGTCGCCCTAGAGCTGGTGCTGCCACCCTCGTCGCTCGAATTCCTCACCGCGCAACGTGCGCGCAGTGACGTCGTCGACGACCCAACCGATCTGTACGGGCTGACGAAGGCCACGATCCGCGAAAATCATGCGTAGCCGTTCGACGTTGGGCGTCACGATGATGAGTTCGTAGTCCTCACCGCCCCCCACCGCCTCGTCGAAGGTGGCACCCTCGGCGACGGGGACCTGGTCGAGAACGAATCCCACCCCCGACGCGTCCGCCAAACGATGCAGGTCGATTCCCAACCCGTCGGAGAGGTCCATCATCGCCGTCGCCCCCGCACCACGGGCCGCCACACCCTCGGCCAGGCGAGGCCACGGACGACGGTGCGCGACCACCAATTCGTCCTGCAGGGTCGCCCCGGCCCGTCGCCGACGCAAGCCCGCGGAGGAACGTCCGAGGGGTCCAGTGACCAAAATCTTTTCACCCGCGCGCGCGCCGCTGCGCAGAACTGCGCCCTTGCCCGGGCATTCGCCGAACACCGTCACCGCCACCGAGACGTCGCGCGCGCGGGTCAAGTCGCCTCCGACGATCGGACACCCGGTGATCACCGCGGCGTCAGCGATGCCGCGGTGCAACTCTTCGAGGTCGGTTCCGGGGGGCGAGGAGACAGCGATTACCGCCCCTTTGGGGCGACCGCCCATCGCCGCGAGATCCGACACCGCCGCCGCCACCGCCTTGAAACCGAGGTCCTCGAGCGGGAACAACGTCTCGTCGAGGTGCACGCCCAGCACGGCCACGTCGGTCGAAATGAGAGCCTGGCCGACGAAGGGGGCCAGCACCGCCGCGTCATCGCCGATGTGACGCTCGCCGGAAGGAATCGGGCCACGACCCAAGATGGCCGAGATACGCTTGATGATGTCGTCCTCAGCACGCGTCGCCTCTCCAGCCGAGGGAGAGTCAGCGCGAAAGGACACGGTAGTGAACAAATTGAACCCGCCCGCAGAGTAGCGGCGCGGCGAAAGAAATGGGGACCTTGGCCATGACGCACCCGACTTCGAACAAGCAGTTGATCGACTGGGTGGAAGAGGTAGCGCAACTCACTACCCCCGATCGTATCTATTGGTGCGACGGCTCCGAGCGCGAGTACGACGAGTTGTGTCAGTTGCTCGTCGACCAGGGCACCTTCTTAAAGCTCTCCGACGAGAAGCGGCCCAATAGTTACTACGCGACGTCGGACCCGGGCGACGTGGCGCGCGTCGAGGACCGTACCTACATCTGCTCGGCGCGCGAGATCGACGCCGGTCCCACCAACAACTGGCGTGACCCCGCCGAGATGCGCGCCACGCTGAACAGTCTCTTCGCGGGTTCCATGAAGGGTCGCACCATGTACGTGGTGCCCTTCTCCATGGGCCCCCTGGGTTCGGACATCGCGCACCTGGGCGTGGAGATCACCGACTCCGCCTACGTGGCGGTCTCCATGAGACTCATGACGCGCATGGGACAGCCGGTGCTCGACCTCCTCGGCGAGAACGGCTCCTTCGTACCGGCCCTGCACTCGGTGGGGGCCCCGCTCGCCGAGGGCCAGACTGACGTCGCCTGGCCGTGTAACCCTGAGCACAAGTACATCGTTCACTTCCCCGAGACCAAGGAGATCATCTCGTATGGTTCGGGTTACGGTGGCAACGCGCTCCTCGGTAAGAAGTGCTTCGCGTTGCGTATCGCCAGCGTGATGGCCCGCGAGGGTGGGTGGCTGGCCGAACACATGTTGATCCTCAAGTTGACGAACCCCGACGGCGTCGCTCGCTATATCGCGGCCGCCTTCCCCTCGGCGTGCGGTAAGACCAACCTCGCCATGTTGGTTCCCACCTTGCCGGGTTGGAAGGTCGAGACAGTGGGCGACGACATCTGCTGGATGAAGCCGGGCGCCGACGGCCGTCTCTACGCGATCAATCCCGAGGCCGGCTTCTTCGGCGTGGCGCCGGGGACCAACGACGAGACCAACCCCAACGCGATGGCCACGGTCACGCGCAACACCATCTTCACCAACACCGCGCGCACGGTGGACGGCGATATCTGGTGGGAGGGCATGGACCTGCCCGACACCACGATCATCGACTGGCGCGGAGAACCCTGGAACCCCGATGGGGGGACCGTCGCCGCGCACCCGAACTCGCGCTTCACGGTGCCGGCCAGCCAGGACCCCGCCATCGCGCCCGAATGGGAGGATCCCACGGGTGTGCCCATCGACGCCATCCTCTTCGGTGGACGCCGCGCCAGCGTGGTGCCCCTGGTGACACAATCGCGTAACTGGGCCCACGGCGTCTTCATGGGCTCCATCGTGGCCTCCGAGACCACCGCGGCGGCCAACGGCGCCGTGGGCAAACTGCGCCACGACCCCTTCGCCATGCTGCCCTTCTGCGGCTACAACATGGCGGACTACTTCGCGCACTGGCTGAGTTTCGCGGATCGCTACGACGAGGCGACGCTCCCCAAGATCTTCTACGTCAACTGGTTCCGCAAGGGCGAGGACGGCCGCTGGCTCTGGCCCGGATTCGGAGAGAACAGCCGGGTCCTCGAATGGGTGTTCAACCGCGTCGGCGATGCGGCCGAGGCGGTGGAGACGCCCATTGGCTACTTACCGACGATGGACTCACTCGACGTGAGCGGCGTCGAGGTCACACCCGAGGACATGGCCGAACTCCTCAACGTCAACGTGGAGGAGTGGCGCGCCGAGGTCCCGGGCATTCGCGAGTACTACGCCATGTTCGGGGAGCGACTCCCCGACGCCCTGCACGCCCAGGTCGACGAACTCGCCACGCGTTTGCGATGAGGTCACGAGCGCGGGTGCGACGTCGGTCACCCGCGCAGCCGGCGTCCGCGTGACGCTACGACTGCGACCCTTCGGTCCCGACGACGAGGCGGCCGCGCGGGCCGCGCACCACGCCATGGCCGCCGAGGGGTTCACCTTCCTGCTCGACTTCGATCCCTCGGCGACGTGGGGCGACTGGCTCGAGAACGTCGCGACCATCCGCGAAGCGAGCAACATCCCCGTCGACCGGGTGCCCGCGGCGTTTCTCGCGGCCGACGTCGACGGTGACGTCGTCGGGCGTGTCTCGGTGCGCTTTGAACTCAACGAGTTCCTCGCGCGCGAGGGCGGCCACATCGGCTACGCGGTCCTGGCACCCTATCGACGCCGCGGGTACGCCACCGCCATGCTGGACCAGGCTCTCGTCGTCGCCCACGGCCGCGGTCTCGATCGAGTGCTCATCGTCTGTGACGCGGTCAACGTGGCGTCGGCGGCGGTGATCCAACGATGCGGCGGCGTGCTCGAACGCGTCGTCACCGACGCCGCAGTCCCCTATTCGCGCTACTGGATCGACACGGAACACGCGAGTCGACGGCGCGAACTCCCCGGATGAACGCGGCCCACACGTCGGCGTGGTTCACGTGCACTACGAGACGTCACTCGCGCGTTCGTCGATGAAGCCAACCAACTCGTCGAGTTCGTATTGATACGTCGAGGTCAACGTCGCCAGATGGCGCATGTCTTGGCGGATGGCGCGCGTCGCCGCGTCGCGGATCGCGGCTAACGCTCGGGCACGTTCCTTACCCTCGAGGGTCGCCGCGCGTTCTAGATCGGCGCGGCACTCCACGTAGGTCTGCGTCGTGCGGTCCTCGAGTTCGATGACCTCGAAGAGCGCGGTGACACCACGCGCCAAACGAAATTCGATGAAGTGCTCGTCGGCCGGGGTATGGGGCGCTAGATCGTTCCACCGGGCCAGGACCGCGTCACGTTGGGTGGCGAAGGTCGTGCGACGGTAGACCTCGGTGACGCGTAGCGCGTTCCACTGCAGGAACAATTGCTCGACCTCTCGCCAATCTCGCGCAGCGGTCACGACGTCTCGATCCCGACGCGTCGCGATAGCCCCGAAGTACGCGCCGCGCCGATCACGTCTCGACGATCAGTCGGCCGTCTCGGCGTCGGCGACGATGAGTCGCGGACCCGATGGCCAGTCGAAGTAGCGCCACGTCCAGTTGATCATCACGCGCAGCTTGTTGCGAAAGCCCACCAAGTACCACAGGTGCAGGCCCAACCACGCGAGCCAACCCATCGTGCCCTTCACGGTCAACCCTCGCGGGAGCGTGGCGACGGCGGCGTGACGACCAATCGTGGCCATGATGCCCTTGTTGTGGAACTTAAAGGGCAACGGTGGCTTGCCGTCGGCCTGTCGCAGGATCTGTTGGGCCACGTGACGACCCGACTGCATCGCCACGGGGGCGAGTTGGGGATAAAACCCGTTCTCGCCCGTGGGGATGGCGGCGGAATCACCCACCGCCCAGGCATTCGTCTGCCCCTCGATCTGCAGCAACGGCGTCACGCGCACTCGCCCACCGGGTCCGGTCTTTTCTTGCACGTCCGACGCCAGAGTGCCCGCCGCAGTCACCCCGGCGGCCCAGATCACCGCCGCGACGCGCAGTCGCTCGCCGTCAGCGAAACGAATGGCGTTCTCTTCGACCTCCACCACGCTGCGACCGAATTCGACCTCCACGCCCATGCGTTCGAGTTCCTTGAGGGCGTAGGCACTGGCCTTCTCGGGAAAGGGAGTGAGTAGTCGCGGCGCCATGTCCACCAGGATGACGCGCACGCGCGTGGGATCGAGCCGCAAGCCGTCACGTTTGATGACGGTCTTGATGAGCTCCGATAAGGCACCCGAGGTCTCCACGCCCGTCGGGCCGCCGCCAACGATCACGAAATTGAGTCCGACCGGCGCGGTCTCGGCGACGGCGTCGGCCTTCTCCAACGCCGAGAGGAGTCGATTCCGAAGCCGTCGGGCGTCGGCCAGGGAGTAGAGGGGAATCGCGTGCTGCGACGCGCCGGGGATGCCGAAGAACGCGGCGGTGGCCCCGGTGGCGATCACGAGGTGGTCGTAGTCGAGTTCCGTACCGTCGCCCAGCACCACCACGCGGCGCCCGTGATCGACGTGCCGCACCTGTCCGTGACGGAAGCGCACGTTGAGGGCCTTTCCGAACACGGTGCGAATGGGATAGGCGACTTCGGCGGGCTCGAGCATGGCCGTCGCCACTTGGTAGAGCAGCGGCAAGAACGTGTGAAAATTGTGGCGGTCAATGATGGTGACGCGCACCTTCTTGTTCGCGAGTCCGCGCGCGACCTCGAGTCCCCCGAATCCTCCCCCCACGATGATCACGTGGGGGAACCCGGAGAGGTCGGGTGGGTCGGGCGCGGCTTTATTGGAAATCGCCATATCTCAATTCATCATACTTGAACAGGATTCATTAATTTCCGTGATGGCTGATTTTTCTCCCGACCGCGTAGGCCACGCCCCCCGCGAGCATGACGACCGCGAGAAACTGGTCACCCGCGGCGAAACTCAAACTGACGGCCACCGGAATGAGCGCGCCCACGACCCACAGGAGTTGTTGGCGCACCGCGAATCGCGCGAACGTGCGCCCCTGGGCCCCCGTCGGGACCAGTCGCTGGGTGATGGCGTCAAAACTGGGTTGGGCGACCGCGGCGCACAGTCCCAGCCAGCCCGCGAGGACCGTTTGGGTGATGAGCGTCGGGTGGCGCGACGCGACGGCGGCGCCCACCCCCGTCGCCAGGACCGCCAGCGCTAGGAGCGTCGCCTCGGCCACGGCGTTGCGCACGCGCGTCACCAGCCCGAGTCCGAGTAGCGAGCCCACGGCGCTCGACGACAGCGCGTAGGCGTACCACTCGAGGCCGGCGTGTTCACGACGAAGACCGAACGCCAGGAGGAAGGAACTGAACCCGACGCCGAATCTCATCAGCGCCGCGGCGCTCAGCCCCCAGGTGACCTCGCCGGCGCCCAGAGGACTGAGCATCTGCAGATCTCGATCCTCCGCGCTCATGACCACTTCGTCACGCAGCGCCTTGGCGGGACGCTGAAGACGAAGGCTCGCCACGGTACCGGCGACGAAGACGACCGCGGCGACGATCAAGACACTCGGAGCGCCCAACGTCTTGAGGACGGCCGCACCCACCGATCCCGCCACCACCCCACTCAAGGTCCCCAGCAGGGTGAGTTGCGCGTTGAAACCCGCGAAGCCGCGGTCCTGGCTGATTCCCTCGCTGGGCCACCCCGCCCGCCCCACGTCGTCGGCGTGGTCACGGAACTGATCGGTTCGCGCCATCTCGGGTACCAGGGCGCCGCGGGTAACGCCGTAGAGTTTGGACGAGATCAGTACGAAGAACGCCTCGGGAAAGAGCCAGAGCGAGTTGAGATGTTGGCTCATCGACCAGCACAGCAGTACGCGCACGCTCGCCGAGAGCGCCACCAGGATACGACGTCCGTTCGCCGAACGATCGATGAGGGGGCCCAGGACGGGCGAGACGACGGCGAAGGGCGCGATGGTGAGTACTAGGTACAACAGGACCTTGGACTTGGCCTCGGTCGGCGACACCGAAAAAAACAACGAGCCCGCCAGTGACACGGTGACGAGGGTGTCACCCGCCATCATCACCACGTGGACGAGGGCGAGTCGTCCGAAGGCCGTGCGCTGATCAAAGAGGTCCTGAACCGCGGCCCAGGCTAGTGAGGCCAGTCCACGTCGACGCACGCCACCACCCTAGTGACGCCTCGGGCCAGATCCTCGCCGCTTCGACGTCGCCTCACTCGGGGGGCGCGTCACGCCAGCTCGTACGCGAACCGACGCCGACGCGAACATTAGGGATCTGAATATTGAAGTTATAGGCGTTGAGATGATCGTTCTCGCGGTTGTACTTACCGGCCTTGAGGTCCTTCATGTACTGGTGCTCGCCCGCCATCACTCGACGCGTGAGCATGAGAGCGGCGAAAACGAAGATCGCGCCGGCCAAGAGTAGGACGAAACCTTCGGAGTACGGCCAGACGATATTGAGACACTGCGCACTCACGGTGGCGCCGTGCGGGGGGTCCACCAATTGTGCGTTGCAGGCGTCGTTCACCGCTGTCATATGGTGCACCATCCAACCCCCGGCGACCGCGCAGGCCAGTCCGAGGACGAAGAGAATCTTGCGAACCATAGAGTTACGTTAAGTCATCACCCAAGCAGAAGAAAGAACGCCACCCCATCGACAGCACAACTTCAGCGCAAATCCTCATCTACGACGGCGATTGCGGGTTCTGCACGTCGTGCGTCAGGTGGCTCGAGCGACACTGGCGCGCTCGTCCCTCACCCAGCGCGATCGAGTACCAGAGCATCGCGCGGCTCGGCGCCACCTTCGGGGCGCCGAGCCTCGACGACATGCGACGAACGGTGTGGTGGCTCGACGCTTCGGGTCGCGCCAGTGGCGCGCGCGCCGTCTCACGAGCCCTACTCGCCACGACGGGCCCCTGGCGCCTGGCGGGCTGGCTCGTGGGCGTGGCCCCACTTTCGTGGGTGGCGTCGGTGATCTATCGATGGATCGCCGCGAATCGGCATCGATTACCCGGCGCGAGTGGCGCGTGCGCAACGCCCGCGAGGTGCGTCCCGGCGACACCCCTAGGAAGTGGCGTGAAACGCTACGACCTGGGTGGCGTTGGTGGCCACGAGTAAACCGTCGCCGACACTCGGCGTGGAGAAGTGGTTGGCCGGTGAGCCGAGACGCGCCTGTTGTTCGACGGCGCCAGTGGTGGGACTCAGTCCGTAGAGTACCCCGGATTGATCAATCGTCCAGAGTCGCTGCGCCGCCAGGATCGGTGGTCCCGCACCGACGCGCGCGCGCCAGATCACCTTCACGCTCGCCGGGTGCGTCGACACCCGCACCGCCAGTGGACCATTGGCACAGGGTAGATAGACCGTCAGACCCAGCACGCTCGCCCCGCCATCGAGGACGTTGCCGCAGTGGGAATCGATCGCGACCTCCTCACCACCGATGCCCCCGAGATGGTGTGCGTTCAACAAATAGACCCGCCCAGATTTACCCGTCGCGACCACCTGACCGTCGCTCAGGAGAACGGGCTCGGCCGAGAGATCCGCGTCCGCCGCGTTGTTCTGGCGCCACGAGGTGGGCGCGAAGAATGACTTCAAGCGCATGCTCGCCGAGAGTTCGAGGACACCGTCGGAGTGGTCGTAGGCCCCACCCGCCGACGTGACCGAACCATTGCCCGTTTCGACCCATACGTCGCCCGCGGCGTCCACCGCGGGCGCGGCGCCCCCCATCCAGACGGCGCCCTGACTGTCCCCCGGGGCGGCGTCGACGACGAAGTACTTCACTGCCCCCGCGCCCGTCTCTGACACTGCGCCCACCACACCGTGGTAGGTGGGACAATCGCCGTAGTTACCGCCCATCGCGAAGATGACCGCACCGTGGTCGAGACTGAGTCCGGTGCGTTGAAGATAGGCCTTGGCGTCACCGCCACCCAGGGCCACGGGGAGATCGATCGCCGTGCGCATCATCACGGCGCCAGTGGCGACATTGAGGCCATAGAGATAGTGTCGCGCCACGTGGTCGACCAACTGGAGGTCGGCGACGAAGAGTTCGTGGCGCGCCGGATCCACGACCGGCGTCCCGGTGACCCCCACGCTCGGGGAGATGTCACCGCAGGGAAGCTCGCTCGAGGGGACGGCCGTGGCGACGTGGTGCGACCAGACCACCCGGCCCGTCCTTGACGACAGTGCGTAGACCGAATCATTCTCGGTGGCGACGATCACGTCGGATCCGTCGATCAGGGGTTCACCGTATATCTGGCCATCGAGTGGCCTCGATGTCCACGCGGGCGCCGCGAGGTTCACGCGACGGATCCCCAGGGCCACCCCCGTCCCGAGCGCATTGCCGTGGTACTGGTACCACTGAGTGGTCACCGGCGCGACGGCCGCACTCGAGGCGTCGACACCGGCGCCCGCGCCCAATCCCGACGAGACGAGGGCGAGCGCGACGAGGAGTCCACGGCTCGACCTCGAAAGACGTCGGCGAATCTTCGCCCGACGACAAAAGGTAGGCATCATTCCTCGACCCTAGCGAGGATACGCACCCCCACCGGGCTCGCCGACGCTACGCTCGGCGTCGCGCCTTTTTCACGACGAATCGCCACCCCACGAGGAAGAGGCTGAGAAACGCGATCGCCACGAAAATGAAGGCGATCGCCGTCCCTTGCCCGAATACCACCCGTAGCACCATCCCCACGGCGACCGTGATCACGACGATCACGAAACCTTCCAGCGGCGCGGTCCCACCGCGTCCGCGACGCCAGGTGAGGGCCCAGGCCACGGCGAGGGCGACCGCGAAGGGCCACGTGGTGGACACCAACCCCGCCGCGCTGTCACCGTGCCGATGCGCCGAACGGCCGATGGCGACGAAGAGAACAATGAAGACGAGGTCGACGAGAGGCCACAATTTTCGCATGTCGCGAGTCGTCGGGATTTGAACCCGTCGAAGTTCCAATGACGATGTCGCACGACGCCGTCCCCGACTCTCGCCAGCCCCAGGACTGACTATCCGACGTTACCCGAGCGCGAGCGGACCGATGACACCGTTCACTCGACTGACGTCGTTGGGTCGTCCTTAGTCTGCAGTGACATGGTGCGCAGCATCAACAACGAGAACGCCAGCAGATTGATCACCACGACGACGACTAACGGATAACGCCACGACGACGATCCCGTGAGCAAGATAACCAGTAGGAGCACGAGCGTGACACCCGACGTCACGAACGTGGCGATTCTCAACGTTCGCCACGTCCGATCAGACCAGTGCGTTCCCAGGGCCATTCGCATCCATTCTCGCCGCGGCCAGCAATCGGTCACACCCTACCGCGCGGGCCCTGTTTCAACACGCCGTTCGCCGTGGGCCATTGGACCCCTCACCAGGAATAGCTGGGACAACGGCGCGCCTGAGGAGACATTTCCGTCGACGGTGTGGACCCGGGGCCCTCACGTCGTCGTGACGCTGGTGCGAATGACGTTCGACTGGCCGCGCGACCATCGCGATGCGGGTCCGCGCGCGATCAGGCCGTGGAATCACGACGCGCACTCACGTCGATCAGCGGGTGGGGTTCCACCGTGCTGCCTCGATGGGCCCATGGGGGCGCTCGCCCCTCAGACGGTTGATCGCATCGAGGCCCGCATTGGCTGATCCTCGTGGTCGGGTAGACGGGGATCGCTACGGCGCAACCACGTCGGCGGCGCTAGGGTGAGCCACGTGATGGCGCCGATAGACGCTCCGGGGGAGACGCGTTCCTGCGAG
>JAJZEN010000119.1 GCA_021828545.1 Actinomycetes bacterium | reverse complement strand
ACCAGATCGAGACTGTCCGCGCCGAGATCGTCGGCGAACGATGCCTCGAGCGTGACCTGCGAAGGTTCGACGGCTAAAACTTCAACTGCGTTCTCTGTAAATTTGGCGAGCGCTTCGCTACGTTCCATGGTTGTACCCCTTTGTATGTCTCGGACAATGCTACTAAAAACATTGACGTTTGCCGCATCTAGAGGCCCATAGCGAGACCGCCATCGACGGCGATCACCTGGCCGGTCATATAACGAGCGTGGTTACTGGCGAGGAACCCGACAACTCCAGCGATATCGGCGGTGGTGCCCATGTGACCCATGGGAATGAGCGCGGTCATGTCCTCACTCGCCGCACCGAGCCCCGCGGTCATCTCGGTGTCGATGAAGCCCGGGGCCACGACGTTCACGGTGATGGTGCGCGACGCCACTTCGCGCGCCAGGGAGCGCGCCAGGCCCACCAATCCGGCCTTCGCCGCGGCGTAGTTAGCCTGTCCCGGCACCCCGTAGAAGGGACTGACCGATCCCATGAAGATGACGCGTCCCGCGCGATGACGGATCATCGACGCCAGTACGGCGCGCGCGCAGTAGAAGGCGCCGTCGAGATTGGTGGACAAGACGTCACGCCACTGCTCGTCACTCATTCTCATCGCCAGTCCGTCGCGCGTGATGCCCGCGTTGGCGACGAGGACGTCGACCGGTCCGTGGGCGGCGATGGCCCGCGTGACGGCCTCGGTGACGGCCTCGGACGACGAAACGTCGACCGCCATGCGCAAGACGCACCCCTCGGGGGCGTCCCCGGATCGCGAGAGCGCCACGACGTGGTCACCCGAGGCGACGAAGTACTCACATATCGCCGCGCCGATACCGCGGCTGGCTCCGGTCACGAGGATGTGGCGAGTCATAGTGAGACCTCCTGAAGGTCGAGGGGCGTGCCCAAGGACACTTGTCGATCAAAGTCACGAATACGCTTGGTGAGACCCGTGAGTACCCCCGAGGGAGGCATCTCGATCGTCGTGGTGACCGACACGGGCAACGCCAAGGTCGCGTCGAGGAATTGTACCGGCGAGGTGAGTTGGCGCGACAAGAGGGCCCGCCACTGCGCGGAGCTCGAAGTGGCCTCGGCGTTCACGTTGGAGATGATTTCGTGGTCGGTGTCACCCCACGAGACGGCGTCCAGGGCGGCGTCGAGAGCCGTCTGCGCACCATTCATGAGGGGCGAGTGGAACGCTCCGCCCACGGCCAAGGGCGTCGCGCGGCGCCATCCCAGCTCGCGGTGGTGCGCCAAGACGTAGTCCAGCCCCTCGCGAGTCCCGCTCAGTACGACCTGACCCGTGCCATTGATGTTGGCGACCCACGCGCCATCAAGGTGTTCGAGGTTCTGACGGGCCTGATCGTCACCGCCCATCACCGCGATCATGAACCCCTCCTCGTCGCGCGCGGCCTTGGCCATGGCGGCGCCGCGCACGGCAATGAGTCGAGCACCGTCGTCGACGCTGAGCAGGCCCGAGGCCACCAACGCGCTGAATTCCCCGAGGGAGTGTCCTAACAGATGACGGGGACGAAGGCCGGTGTCGAGCAACTCGTGGTACCCGACGAGCGAGAGCGCGAAAGTCGCGATCTGCGCCCGATCGGTGCGCACGACATCCTCGTCACTCGCGTCGAGCAACAACTGCGCCACGTCGGTGTCCGCGGCCCGAGAAATCTCGTCCACCAGTCGCCAGTGCGGTGACGCCCTCCACGCCCGACCCGCACCGCTCGAGAGTGAGCCCTGGCCGGGGAAGAGGGCGACGACGTCATCGCGGAAGGTGTGTGTCAATGTCATGTCGTCAAAAGTAACAGCGTGCCCGGGGCGGGACTCGAACCCGCACGCCCTCTCGAGCAAAGGATTTTGAGTCCTCCGCGTCTGCCATTCCGCCACCCGGGCTGCCGAAGAAACGCTAGCAGGGACCGTATGGTGGGAGGGATGAGAGCCCGACTGTGGCGTCGTGACATGCGACTGAGCGTCCCCGTGATCGGGGCGTCGCAGCGGCACGCGACCCGATCCCACCTATTTTTAGAGTTCGAGCACGACGAAGTACGAGGCCTCGGTGAGATCTCGCCCCAGCCGGCCCCTCTCCACGGCGATCCCGGGCTCGAGGACGTGATCGACGAACTCATCCACTTCACCCTGCGTCACGTGGGTGAGATTCTCCACCGCGAAGGGGCACCTCCGCGATGGACGCGCGTCTCGCACTTGGCCGGGTCGCGCGCCGCGAGCTACGCGGCGAGCACCCTGGCCGAGATGGCACTGCTCGATCGGGAATTACGCGCCCGCGAGTCCACAGCGGATGAGCACTGGGTCGCGCGTTTCGCGACGCCCTCGCAGATCACGGTCTCGCTCCTCGACGACGGACCCTGGACGTCGGCCGATGACGCCCACCGGGTCCGCGCCAAGGTCTCGAACGTCGCGGTGCCCCCGCGGAGATGGGAACGTCTCGCCCAACTCGGCCTACCGGTGCTCCTAGACTTCAATTGCTCCGCGTCCGACACTCACGACGTCACGTCGCTACTGCGACAAGCGAGGTCATTCGTCGAGGTCTGTGCGGTGGAACAACCCTTCGCGCCGGGCAACCTCGTAGATCACGCGCAACTCGCACGGAACATCGAGGTACCGGTGAGTCTGGATGAAGGCGTTCGCCATCGTCGTGACCTCGAGCAGATAGCGCACTATCGCGCGGCCCAAGTGATCTGTGTCAAGCCCGCGCGCGTCGGGGGCTACGCCCAGGCTCGCGCCATGATCGAGCACGCGCAGGGCCTCGGGCTAGGGGTCTACCTCGGGGGATTCTTCGAATCCCCGTTCGCCCGAAGGGCGAATCGGTCCCTCGCCCGGCATTTGGTCACGCTGCCCAGCGATATCGCCCCGGCGCGCTTGGAGACCACTTCAGACCTTCTCGCACCCGATCCTTGGGGTTTCGGCTATCTCCCCGGCCCCGACCTCGAGACAGACGCGCCCCTGGTGACGCACCAGTGGTAGAGCGTTTTACACTCGAGTGGTAGAGCGTTTTACACTCAAGACCATGACACCACGTTCCCCCCAACGACACCTCGAGGATGTGCAACGGCGACTCATGGCCGCGCGCGAGAGCCTCGGCGTGCTCGAAGAGCAGGTGGCCGTCTGGAACGAGGCGCTCGACGACGCCCGAATTCGCTCGCTGGTCTCGGAGACCCCCCTACTTACGGCAGAATATAACGAGTTGTCTAAACACGTGGTGGCAGCGAACGCCGAAATGATCCGACGATCCAATGAGGTGCGCAGTCTCACCGCCGAACGTGACCAACTGCTACGCGAATTACCGAAGGAAGAAAATGGATAAACGAGTAGTGATAGCGGATGACGAATCGATCATTCGTCTCGACCTCAAGGAGATTCTTGAGGGGGACGGTTACTTGGTCGTGGGCGAGGCCGCGACGGGCGACGACGCCCTGGATCTGATTCGTACACTCCAGCCCGATCTGGCCCTTCTCGACGTGAAAATGCCCGGGATGGACGGTATCGAGGTCGCGCGCGCGGTGCGGGGTGGTGGGACCCACGTGGTGTTGTTGACGGCATTTTCCCAGCGTGCCCTTATTGAGAACGCGCGCGAGGCCGGTGTCGTGGCTTACTTGGTCAAGCCCTTTCGCTCGAGCGAGATCTTGCCCAAGTTGGCCTCCATCGTCGCGCCCAGCGCACTCACCCCGGAGGTGGTGGACAGGCCCCGCGCGGACGACAAGATCGAGACCCGCGAGATCGTCCAGCGCGCCAAGGAGACCTTGATGCGCGAGCGGGGGCTCGACGAGCCCGCTGCTTTCGAGATCATCCAACGCTCCGCGATGCGCGGACGTACCCGCATGCGCGACGTCGCCCAGCAGATCTTGAAGGGTGAATTCGTTGGTTGACCAGACCGACCAGCGGCCCCTCGTGCTGTTGGACGGTATGTCCCTCGCTTTTCGCGCGTTCTTCGCGCTCTCCACCGATATCGCCACTTCGACGGGGGTCGTCACCAATGCGTTGCACGGCTTCGCTGCCATGCTGCACTCGCTCGTACGCTCACAGCAACCCCGCGCTCTGGCGGTGGCCTTCGACTTGCCCGGTGGCACCTTTCGCGACGCCATGTGCGAGGACTATAAGGGTGGCCGCGCCGAGACGCCACCGGAGATTGAGCATCAGTTCGACCTGATCCGCACGCTGTGCGAGACGTTGCGTATCCCGGTGCTGGGCGTACCCCAATTCGAGGCCGATGACGTACTGGCGACCCTGGCGACCTGGGGGCGTGACGCGAGTATCCCCGTCGTGGTGGTGACGGGAGACCGCGATTCCTTCCAACTGGTACAGGACCCCTTCGTGCGCGTCCTGTACAACCGTCGCGGTGTGTCGGACTATTCGCTCTACGACGAGTCCGGGATTTTCGAACGCTGTGGTGTGGAACCCGCGCGATACCCGTTGCTCGCCGCGCTACGCGGTGACACCTCGGACAACCTCCCGGGCGTCCCCGGGGTGGGGGAGAAGACCGCGGCGAGACTGCTGAGCACCTACCGTGACTTCGACGAGCTCTACGCGCACCTCGACGCACTCACTCCCAAATTGCGCGAGAACCTCGCGACCTACGAGCAACGCGCTCGCCAGAACGAACGAGTGATGCGCCTGGTGCGCGACGTGCCCCTGGATTTTACTCTCGACAGTCTGACCCTGGGCGGCTGGGACCGTACGACGGTGACGACGTTCTTCGATCGCTTCGAGATGAATTCGATGCGAGCTCGTTTCGAGAAGTTGATGCGTGATGGTCTCTTGGGCGAGCCCGGTGTGACGAGGGACCCGAGTACATCCGTGGAGGTACCGGGCGAGGTCACTCGAATCGAGCGCCACGCGTCGTTGCGCGAGGTGGTGTCGTCCTCGAGCGCCCTTACCGTGATACGCCGTACCGACCGAGTGGCGGTGCTCGACGAAGAGCGCGGCGTCGGCGCCGTGGGCGACCTCGCGGACTTCTTCTCGGTGGTGGGGGAGCGACCACTCGCCGGACACGACATCAAGGAGCTGTACCGCGCGGGTTTCGAGTGCGGCCTCACCCTGGCGGAGCCGGCCGACGACACGGCGATCATGGCCTTCTTGGTGGATTCGACCAGTGGGCGCTACGACCTCGTCGACGTCGCCCATCGATTCCTGGGCGAGATACTCACCGGTGCGGCGCCGTCACTCTTCGAGGAGAACGCCGACGACGACGCGCTCTTCCACCAGGTGACGCTGGTCGCACGATTACGTATCGCGCTACGTCGCGATATCGAGACCTGGGAACTCGGTGACGTGTATCGCGCTATCGAGCTGCCGTTGGTCGCCGTCCTGGGGAGGATGGAAGCTCGCGGAATCTGCGTCGACGTAGAGATGTTGCGGGTCATTGCGACGGAGTTCACCGGCGAAGCGCAACGCCTCGATCGAGAGATCCAAGAGGTAGCGGGACACGAGTTTAAGGTCAATTCACCCCAGCAACTCCAAACCGTCCTGTTCTCTGAACTCGGGCTCACGCCCGGCAAGAAAATCAAGACGGGATACTCCACCGACGCCTCCACCCTCGAATCGATCGTCGACGAGCACCGTATCGTCGCGCTCATCCTGCGCTACCGCGAAGTGGAGAAGCTACGCAGTACGTACGGCGCACCCCTCATCGACGCCGTAGAACCCGACGGACGCATCCACGCGCAATTCCATCAGACGGTGGCGCGAACGGGTCGTCTCTCCTCGGAGAATCCCAACCTCCACAACATCCCCGTGCGCAGTGCCGAGGGTCGCCGACTGCGCTTCGCCTTCGTCCCCACCCCGGGTTGGCGCCTCGCGGTGGCCGACTACAACCAGATCGAACTTCGGATCCTGGCGCACCTGTCCCAAGATCCAGGACTGCTGGCGGCGTTCGCCGGACACGAGGACGTCCACCGGACGATCGCGGCGTCGGTCTTTGGCGTGAGTCGCGACGACGTAAGTCACCAGCAACGAGAGCAGGCCAAGGCAGTGTCCTACGGCCTGGCGTACGGAATGGAGGCGTTCGGACTCTCCCAACGTCTCGGCGTCTCGGTCAGCGCCGCCAAGGAGATCATGGACAAGTATTTCGCCGGCTACCCGACGTTGCGCCGTTACATGGACGACACCATCAAGGACGTGCGTGCCAAGGGGTATTCCAGGACCGAGTTCGGACGAATTCGCCCCTTTCCGGACCTGGCCACCGCCGTCGGTCCTCAACGTCAGGCGGCCGAGCGCCAGGCGATGAACGCAGGAATCCAAGGATTGGCCGCCGACATCTTTAAGTCCGCGCTGGTACGCCTGGACCACCGGATGACCCGTGAAGGACTCCACGCGCGGTTGATCCTGCAGGTGCACGATGAGGTTCTCGTCGAGGCCCCGCCCGCCGAAGTCGACCCAGTGCAGGAGGCCATCTTCGAAGCGCTCACCGACGTGGCGGACCTGAGCGTGCCCCTCGAAGTCTCGTTGCACTGGGGCGATTCGTGGGCTGCGGCCAAGGGATAAAGCCCCTCTGATACAGTAGAAACCTGGGTTTACACCGGAGACCCTGCCCTATTCGACTAGTTGGCCCCGGTGTGGTCGCTTGAAAGAAGTTCGTATGTCGGATGGCGCCAGCCTCCTCTCGCCCATTGAGATGGGAACCTTCGACGCCGAGGGGAATTACATCCCGCGCGTCATCACCGAGGACAACATGGTCGGCACCGACCTGACCGCCCTGGTGGGTAATTCAGTCCTGGAATTCGAAGACGGCGACCTGGTCACCGGCACGGTCGTGAAGATCGACCACGACGAAGTCCTGCTCGACATCGGCTTCAAGTCCGAAGGGGTGATTCCCGCACGCGAGCTCTCGATCCGCAACGACGTCGACCCTTCGGAGATCGTCTCGATGGGTGAGCGCGTCGAATGCCTCGTCCTGCAGAAGGAAGACAAGGAGGGCCGACTAGTCCTCTCGAAGAAGCGCGCCCAGTACGAAAAAGCGTGGGCCAACATCGAAGAACTGAAGAATCGTGACGAAATGGTCAAGGGTGTGGTCATCGAAGTGGTCAAGGGTGGTCTCATCGTCGACATCGGCCTGCGCGGATTCCTCCCCGCATCGCTGGTCGAATTACGTCGAGTGCGCGAATTGCAGCCCTACATCGGCAAGACCGTGGAAGCGAAAATCATCGAACTCGACCGCAATCGTAATAACGTCGTCCTCTCACGTCGCGCCTGGCTCGAGGAGACGCAGAAGGAACAGCGTGGCGACTTCTTGAACAACTTGAAGCCCGGCGAGCGACGACACGGGGTGATTTCCTCCGTCGTGAACTTCGGCGCCTTCGTGGACCTGGGCGGGATGGACGGCTTGATCCACGTCTCGGAACTCAGCTGGAAGCACATCGACCACCCCAGCCAAGTCGTCGCCGTCGGCGACGAAGTGGACGTGGAGGTGCTCGACGTGGACTTCTCCAAGGAGCGCATCTCCCTCTCGCTCAAGGCCACCCAGTCCGACCCGTGGCAGGTCTTTGCCGACGGTCACGCCGTCGATCAACTGGTCTACGGCCGGGTGACCAAGATGGTGCCCTTCGGCGCCTTCGTCCAGGTCGGTGACGGCATCGAGGGTCTGGTACACATCTCGGAGATGGCCGCGCACCACGTCGAGTCCCCCGACCAGGTGGTTACGGCGGGCGAAGAGTTGTGGGTCAAGATCATCGAGTTGGACACCGCGCGTCGTCGTATTTCCCTCTCGATCAAACAGGCCGCCGAGGGCGGTGAGGTGTCGGAGGAGTACCGTGAGGCCTTTGGTAGTCACGCGTACGACACCGAAGGTAACTACATTGGCGGCTTCGAGTACGGCGAATTCACACCCGAGACCGAGGCCCAGGCCGCGTGGGCGGAGTACGCGACCGAGACCGTGGTGAAGAATCCCGAGTCCGATGAGACCGAGTCCGATGAGAGCGAGTCCGCCGCCCCGGTCGACGAGCCGACGGACGCGACCGAAGTTTAAGGAATTCATTCGAAGAAACCCGCCGGGTCCCACGGGATTCGGCGGGTTTCTCTCGTTGCGGGTGCTCGCCGCGTCGTAATGTCACAGGCGACTCAGTACCGTGGTGGGATGAAGCGCATTGCACTCGCCGGAGGAATCGGGGCGGGAAAGTCCACCGTGATCGACTATTTGCGCTCCCGGGGCTACGTCGCCCTCGACGCCGATGAGATCTATCACGACCTCACGCAACCGGGTGAACCTCTACTTCGCACCCTCGTGGACGCCTTCGGTTCGGCGGTTCTGACGCCGGACGCTCAACTCGATCGACGGTTCCTCGCGGCCGTCGTCTTCTCCGATGCGACGGCCCTTCGCCGTCTCAACGCGATCACCCACGGACCAATCGGCCACGCCATCCGTCAACGACTCGACGACGCGCGCGGCCCGGTCGCGTTCGTCGCCATCCCGCTGTTTCGTCACGAGCACCGTGAGCAGTTGCGGCTCGACGAGGTCTGGAGCGTTCAGGTCGCTCCGGAGTTGGCCCTCGATCGTCTGGTGGCCCAACGCGCCATGTCCCTCGACGCGGCGCAACGGCGCATCGAGGCCCAGGCGAGCAACGACGAACGAGCGCGTCTCGCCGACGAGGTGCTGTGCAATAACGCCGATCGTGACGCGCTGCGCCACCGGGTGGACGAACTCCTACACGAACGCGGTTACCGTGACTAGTGAATTCTTCGTCGAGTCACCGTTCCAGCCATCCGGTGACCAACCCACGGCCATCGCCACCCTCGCCGCTGGCGTACGCGACGGATTGCGTTACCAGACGCTCGAGGGCATCACCGGTAGTGGCAAGACCGCGACCATCGCCTGGTTGGTCGAGCAGGTGCAGCGCCCCACCTTGATCCTGGAGCCCAACAAGTCCTTGGCGGCCCAGTTGGCGTCAGAACTCAAAGAAATGTTGCCGAGTAATCGGGTGGAGTTCTTCGTTTCCTACTACGACTACTACCAACCCGAAGCGTACATCCCGCGCACCGACACTTTCATCGAGAAGGACAGTGCGGTCAACGAGGAGATCGACCGACTACGCCACTCCGCGACGTCGTCATTGCTCACCCATCGCGACACCATCGTCGTCGCTTCGGTGTCGTGCATCTACGGATTGGGTTCACCCCTCGAATACCGTGAGCGCATGCTGCGTCTCGAGGTAGGCGCGGTGCACGACCAGCGCGTGTTGCTACGTCGTTTAGTCGAGATGCAGTACAGCCGTAATGACTTAGTCATCGATCGCGGGTCCTTTCGCTTGAAGGGTGACACCCTCGAACTCCAACCGGCCTACTCCAATGAAGCAATCCGCGTCTCGTTCTTCGGCGACGAGATTGAGGAAATCTCCTTCTTCAATCCCGTGACCCAGGAGCAGCGGGGCAGAGTGGATGACGTGACCCTCTTCGCAGCGTCGCACTACGCGACGAGTTCCGAGACCCTGCAACGCGCGTGTCGCAGCATTGAAGTCGAACTCGGCGAGCAACTACGCGTCTTCGAACGCGAGGGCAAGTTGCTCGAAGCCCAACGACTTCGTTCGCGCACCGAACACGACCTCGAAATGCTCGAACAGACGGGCCTGTGCGCGGGGATCGAAAACTACTCCGCTCACCTCGACGGGCGAAGTCGCGGTGAGCGGCCATTCACCCTGATCGATTACTTCCCCGACGACATGTTGGTGGTGATTGACGAATCGCACGTCGCGGTCCCTCAGATCCGCGGACAGTACGCCGGGGACCGCTCGCGTAAGGAGACCCTCGTGGAGCACGGATTCCGCCTCCCGAGCGCGCTCGACAACCGACCGCTGAACTTCGATGAGTTTATGGAACTCGTTCCCCAGATGATCTTCGTCTCGGCCACGCCCGGACCTTACGAGATCGACGTGTCGGACCAAATCGCGGAACAGGTCATCCGCCCGACGGGGCTTCTCGATCCGGTCATCTCGGTAGTGCCCACGAAGAACCAGATCGACGATCTGCGCTTGCGCCTCGACGCGGTCATCGCTAGAAACGAACGCGCGTTGATCACGACGCTGACCAAGCGCATGGCGGAGGACCTCACCAACTTTTTGGTCAAGGGGGGCTACCGGGTCCAGTACCTACATAGCGACATCGACACTATCCAACGCATCGAGATCCTGCGGTCCTTGCGCTTAGGGGAGTTCGACATCTTGGTGGGTATCAATCTCTTGCGCGAGGGCCTCGACCTGCCCGAGGTCTCGCTGGTCGCGATCCTCGACGCCGACAAGGAGGGGTTCCTGCGTTCGAGATCCGCACTCATCCAAACCATTGGACGCGCCGCTCGTAACGCCAACGGAGAGGCGGTCCTCTACGCTGATCGCGTCACTGACTCGATGCGCGACGCTCTGTCGGTGACGCAGCGTCGTCGTCTCATGCAGAGCGAATACAACGACGCCAATGGCATCACCCCCATGACCGTTACCAAGAACGTGGCCGACATCCTGGGACGACTGCGCTCCGAGAGCGCGCCACTTCCTACCAACAAGGTCCATGGTGTGTCGTCCCTCGAGACCATCGCGTCGGACGACCTCACGCTGGAGATCGCGCGCGTCGAGGAGGCCATGCTCACCGCGGCCGGCGAACTGCGATTCGAAGAGGCCGCGGCACTGCGAGACTACCTGCACACGTTGCACGTCCAGGGTCTCGACGCCGATCTGCGCCGATTAGAACTCGACGCGTAGGGACTAGATTCTCTCCATGACGTCGACTATTCGCGTACAAGGCGCTCGCGTCCATAATTTGAAGAATCTCTCCGTCGAGATTCCCCGCGACCAACTTGTGGTCTTCACGGGACTGTCGGGGTCGGGCAAATCATCACTCGCTTTCGACACCATCTACGCCGAAGGGCAACGTCGCTACGTCGAGAGCCTGTCGGCCTACGCTCGCCAGTTCCTCGGACAGATGGACAAGCCCGACGTCGAGTTCATCGAAGGCCTCTCACCGGCGATTTCGATCGACCAAAAGACCGCCTCGCGCAACCCCCGTTCGACCGTCGGGACCATCACCGAGATCCACGACTATCTGCGCTTGCTCTTCGCGCGAATCGGTGTACCCCACTGCTACGTCTGCGGCCGTCTGGTCACCCGCCAGACACCCCAACAGATCGTGGACCTCGTACTGGACGGTGAGTTCACGGGCCGCTTCTTGGTCCTGGCGACGGTGGTGGAAGGTCGCAAGGGGGAGTACTCAACGCTACTTGGCGAGCTCGCGGCCCAGGGATTCTCACGCGTGCGCGTCGACGGGGTGGTCCACGAACTCAGCGACCGCGAGGCAATCAGTCTCGCGCGTTACGAGCAGCACACCATCGACGTGGTGTTAGACCGCTTGACGGTCAAGGGCGCCAATCGTCAGCGACTCACCGAATCCGTCGAGGCCGCCCTAAAACTCACCAAGGGCCTCGTCTCGTTCCTCTTCGTCGAGCGCGACGAACTGGTCCAGTTCTCGGAGAAGATGGCCTGCACCCACTGCGGTATCAGCTTCACCGAGTTGGCCCCGCGGGACTTCTCGTTCAACTCTCCCTACGGGGCCTGTCCGACGTGCACCGGTCTAGGCACGCGCTTTGAGGTGGACCCGGCGCTGGTCGTCCCCGACCCGAGCTTGTCACTGGCCCAAGGCGCCCTCGCACCGTGGGCCGGAGCGCGATTCAAGTACTTCGAACGGCTACTCGACGGTATCGCCGACCTCGGCGGTTTCGACGTCGACACTCCGTGGTCCAAACTCCGGGTCAAGGACCGCAAACTCATCTTGTCCGGCGTAGAGAAGAAATCGGTACCGGTGAAGTTCCGGAGTCGCTACGGTCGGGTGCGGACCTACGAGACCACTTTCAACGGCATCATCGAATGGCTCGAACGTAAGCGCAACGAAGCCGACGGTGACTGGTCGCGCGAACAGGCGGAACAGTACATGCGCGAAGTGGAGTGCACGGCCTGCCACGGACAACGCCTCAAACCCGAAGTGTTAGCGGTGACCGTTCATTCTCACAACATCGCCGACATTAATTCAATGACCATCGATGAGGCGATCGCGCTCTTCTCGGGCCTTGAACTCACCGACCGTGAAGCCACCATCGGGCGCCAAGTCATCAAGGAGATCGTTTCACGCCTGACTTTCCTCTTCGACGTGGGACTGGACTATCTGACGCTGAGTCGGGCGTCGGCGACGTTGTCGGGCGGCGAGGCCCAGCGCATCCGTCTGGCCAGTCAGATTGGCAGTTACCTGGTGGGCGTGCTCTACGTGCTCGACGAGCCATCGATCGGTCTTCACCAGCGCGACAATCGACGACTGATCGCGACCCTTGAACGGCTGCGTGATTTGGGTAATTCGGTGATCGTGGTCGAGCACGACGAGGAGACTATACGGCTCGCGGACTTCATCGTCGACATTGGACCCGGCGCCGGCGAATTCGGGGGCGAAGTCGTGCACGCGGGCACCTACAAGGAATTGATGGAGAATTCCGCGTCCTTGACGGGGCAGTACCTGTCGGGTGCGCGCTCCATTGAGGTCCCCGCGACACGCCGCTCCGGCGACGGCAAGCGCCTCGTCATCAAGGGCGCTCGAGCCAATAATCTGCGCGACATCACAGTTGCGATACCCCTGGGTCAGTTCGTCGCGGTCACCGGGGTCTCGGGCTCGGGCAAGTCCACGCTGATCAACGGTATTTTGCTCGCGTCACTGGAGCGTCAGATCAATCGCGCCAAGACCACCGCCGCGGAGCACGACACCATCACGGGGGTGAAGTACCTCGACAAGGTCGTCGCGGTCGATCAGCAGCCCATCGGACGTACTCCTCGATCGAATCCCGCCACCTACACCGGCGTCTTTGACAAGGTGCGAAAACTCTTCGCCGAAGTCTCCGAGGCCAAGATCCGTGGCTACCAGCAGGGTCGATTCTCCTTCAACGTCAAGGGTGGGCGCTGCGAAGCGTGCGCCGGTGACGGCACCATCAAGATCGAGATGCATTTCTTGCCCGACGTGTACGTCAATTGCGAGACCTGCGACGGGGCGCGCTACAACCGCGAGACGCTCGAGATCAAGTACCGGGGCAAATCCATCGCCGACGTGCTGAACATGCCCATCGCCGAAGCACTGGACTTCTTCGACCGCCAGCCGTCGATCCTACGCCACGTTCAAGCTCTGGTGGACGTCGGACTGGGCTACGTACGCCTCGGACAGCCGGCGCCGACCTTGTCGGGCGGCGAGGCCCAGCGGGTGAAACTGGCGACGGAACTCGCTCGCCGTCCGACCGGTCATACTCTGTACGTCCTGGACGAGCCCACCACCGGACTGCACTTCGAGGACGTAAATCGCCTTTTGCAGGTGCTGCACCGCCTGGTGGACCAGGGCAACACGGTCTTGGCCATCGAACACAACCTCGACGTCGTCAAGACGGCGGACTGGGTCATCGACCTCGGACCAGACGGCGGACGACGCGGGGGCGTCGTGGTCGGGGAGGGAACGCCCGAGGACATCGCCCAGTTGCCCACCGCCACCGGAGAGGTGCTCTACGAGGTCTTGACACAGCACGGGCGAACCTAGTGTTCACCAAGCCCTCGGGGATTCCGCGTCAGAGCGGTTGCTATCTCTTCAGGAACTCGCACGACACCATCATCTACGTCGGCAAGGCCCGCTCACTGACCCAGCGGCTCTCGAGTTATTTCCAGAAGTTCGACGCCCTAACTCCCAAGACTCAGGCCCTCATGGACGAGGCCGCATCAGTGGAATGGATCGTCACACCCACCGAGATCGACGCTCTGATCCTGGAGAACGAACTCATCAAAGAAAATCAACCCCGCTACAACATGCGCCTCAAGGACGACAAGAGTTTTCCCTACGTCGCTATCGACTCACGTAGCGAATTCCCCGTCCCCTACATCACGCGCTCCAAACACCAACGGGGCGTTCGTTACTTCGGTCCCTTCACCGACGTGCGGGCCCTACGCCACACCATGGACGAATTACTCCAGGCCTTTCCACTGCGCTCGTGCACGACCCATAAGTACAACTACCACCAGCGCCTGGGCCGCCCCTGCCTGCTCTTTGACATCGGGAAGTGCTCGGGGCCCTGCGTGGGGGCCGTCGACGCGTCGGGTTACGCCGATCTGGTGTCGTCGTGGGCCCGGTTTTTCGACGGGGACGTGCGAGAGTTGCGCGCGCTGCTCCAGGACAACATGAGACGCGCGGCACTCCAACAGCACTACGAGGCCGCGGCGAAGGCCCGCGACGGTCTGGCCGCTCTCGAGCGCGCCGCTAGCGACCAGAGCATCGTGCTCGATGATCATTCCAACATCGACGCCATCGCCATCGCCACCCAAGGGGGACGCGCCGCCCTGGTGCGATTCCGCGTGCGCCACGGTCGCATCATCGGGCGCACCGTCCATCTCATCGACCGGTCCATGGACGAAGACGACGCCGAGATATTCGAAGCCGCCCTGCCCGACCTGTACCCTGACGCCGTCCAGGTCCCCCCAGTGATGGTGACGAACACGGTGATCGCGGCGTCGGACTTCGCCGCACAATTCCTTAGCGAGCGTCGGGGGCGTCCCGTAGAGATCCTCGCGCCCCAGCGGGGCCGTCGTCGGCGCGTGCAGGAATTGGCACTGCGCGACGCGAAGTCGGTCATTGATCGCGATTCGCTCCGTCGGCAGAGCGACCACAACGTACGGTCGCGCGCGTTGCAGGAACTGGGCACCGCCCTGGGCCTCGATCAGCCACCCTTTCGCATCGAGTGCTTTGACATGAGTCATCTCCAGGGCACTAATTACGTGGGATCGATGGTGGTCTTCGAAGACGCGTTGGCCAAAAAGTCGGAGTACCGCCACTTCAACGTGAAGGAGATTCTCGGCAACGACGACGCTGGTGCTATGCACGAGGTGGTGCGCCGACGTCTGGCCTACTGGAACGAGGAGCAGGTCCAGAGCAAGTTCCGCCGAGCGAACCTCATCGTCATCGACGGCGGTCTACCCCAGTTGCACGCGGCCGAGAAGGCGGCGGCCAGCGTGGGATTGACGGGAAAGGTCCAATTCGTGGCGTTGGCCAAGCGCGAGGAACTCTTGTACCGTCCCGGCTCGAGCGTTGGGATCGCCCTCGACCGCGGTTCGGAGAGTCTGTACCTGGTCCAACGGATTCGTGATGAGGCGCACCGCTTCGCGATCTCGTTTCACCGGTCCAAGCGCGCCAAGTCCATGGTGGCCACACTGCTCGACGGGGTGGAGGGTCTCGGGCCCAAGCGTCGCGAACGACTCATGGTCCAGGTGGGGTCCCTGGAGAACCTGCGCGCTACGTCGATGGAGGAAATGTCCTCGTGGGGGTGGCTTCCGGCCACGGTCGCTCAGAGCATCTACGATCGACTGCACGCACCCAGTGCGCCGCGACTATCGAAGGGGACCACAGATGACTGACGTCTTGTTGGTCACCGGCATGTCCGGGGCTGGTCGTTCGACCGTCTCGACGGCGCTGGAGGATCTGGGTTGGTTCGTCATCGATAACCTGCCACTCGAACTCATCGTGCGCGTCGGCGAGCTCGCGTCGGCGGGGTCGCGTGACGCCGCCGGCGTCGCCTTCATCGTCGGCCGTTCCGGCCGCGCTCAGCCCGAGGCGCTGCTCTCGGTCAAGGACCAGCTCGAGTCCATGCACGAAAGTGCGAAACTCCTCTTCCTCGACGCGCCCGATGACGTCCTCATCCACCGCTACGAGGGCAATCGTCGTCGCCACCCGCACGAGGCCGCCACGTTGGCGGACTCGATCGCCCAGGAACGTCTAGCGGTCCAGCGAATTCGTGACAGCGCTGACATCATTATCGACACCGGTGCCATCAACACCAACCAGCTGCGGTCCAGGATTTCGGAGATTTTCACGCCCAGTGACGTCAACGGACTTCGCGTGTCCATGGTCTCCTTCGGCTTCTCCAACGGCCTACCGCGCGACGTCGACCTCGTCTTCGACTGCCGATTCCTCCCTAACCCCCACTGGATTGACGAACTGCGTCCGCTCACGGGACTCGACGCTCCGGTCGCGCGATACGTCTTGGACCAGGACGAGGCCCAGCACTTCTTGCACGACGTGGTCTCGATGCTCGAGTGGCAGATTCCCGCCTTCGCCAAGGAGGGTAAGTCCTACCTCACCATCGCCATTGGCTGTACCGGCGGGCGGCACCGGTCCGTCGCCATCTCCGAAGAGATCCGTCATCGCCTAGGACTACCAAATTCGGTGTTCCACCGCGATATCAATCGCTAGCGCGATCCCGAGCATTCCCGGGGATTGGTTCGCACTCCAGAGACGTAGCGACGAACCACGTGGGGCACGAGCACAAGAGCGCGAGAAAGCCAGCCCCCGTAGAACCGGGGAGCCTCGTACGACCCTGGTGGGGCGGACTGAGCCTCGACACTGCGCCGTCACGATGGGCGCGATGGCCACCCTACGACGATGGGCCCGCCCGCGGTGACGCGGGGGAGGGAGGGTGCCACGAGGAACAACACTTAGGGTCGCCTAACTGCCGGCGGCGCTCACCGGTGTGACCGGGTGATTTCCGCTCGCTCTCGATGTGCCAAAATTGGAGCGCGCGGGCAATGACGTCGGCGCAACATACACCCCCCGAAAAATTTTTAGGAGACCCCCGTGGCAACTCGTGTAGCGATTAATGGATTTGGTCGGATTGGTCGAGGTTACTTGCGTGCCTCCCTGAGCCACCCCGACGTGATAGTTGTCGCGGTGAACGACCTCACGTCGCCGCGGACGAATGCGGACCTTCTCAAGTACGACTCCACGCAGGGCCGTCTCGGCCATCCGGTCACCGTGGACGACGACGGCATGACCGTCGGCGACCAGTTGATCAAGGTCTACGCTGAGCGCGACCCCGCCACGTTGCCCTGGGGGGACCTCGACATCGACGTCGTCATCGAATCCACCGGACGCTTCGCCTCGCGCGACGCCGCGGCGGCGCACCTCAGTGCCGGGGCGAAGAAGGTCATCATTTCAGCACCCGCTAGTGACGTCGACGGCACGTTCGTCTACGGCGTCAACCACGAGTCCTACGATCCGGCCACCCAACACGTGGTCTCGAACGCCTCGTGCACCACGAACTGCTTCGTGCCCATGGTCAAAGTACTCGACGACGCGTTCGGTGTGCAGACCGGCCTGATGACCACGGTGCACGCCTACACCAACGATCAGAATCTCCTCGACCTCGCCCACTCGGACCTTCGACGCGCGCGCGCTGCGGCGATCAACATCGTGCCCTCCTCGACGGGTGCTGCGCGAGCGACCAGTCTGGTGTTGGAGTCCATGAAGGGTCGCCTCGACGGCACCTCGCTGCGGGTGCCGGTGCCGGTGGGCTCGATCACCGACTTCACGGCCATCGTACGCTCGACCACGGTCGAGGAGATCAATGCGGCGTTCCGGGCCGCGGCCGAGGGTCCTCTCCACGGGGTCCTCGTCTACACCGACGACCCCATCGTCTCGTCGGACATCGTGGGTAGTTCAGCGTCGTGCACCTTCGATTCCAAGATGACCATGGTCCAGCGCATCAGTGACGAGCAGAGCATGGTCAAGATCTTTGGTTGGTACGACAATGAGTGGGGCTACTCCAACCGACTCGTCGACCTGACGACCGTCGTCGGACGCTAGGCCGTGTCCGGGTCCCTACCCAGTAGCGAACGTTGGGGAAGCCTCGCCGGCAAGCGAATTCTCGTCCGCGTTGATTTCAACACCCCCGTCGCCGACGTCGACGGCCAACTCGAGGTGACCGACGACTTCCGCATCCGCGCGACGTTACCGCTCTTCGAGAGCCTGCTGGCCCGCGGTGCCACCGTCGTCGCGTGCACCCACTTCGGTCGACCCGACGGCAAAGTCGTCGAGAAGTATTCGGTGGCTCCCGTGCGCCGTCGCCTCGCGCAACTCTGCCCGCAGGTGGAGTTGCTCGAGAACCTCCGCTTCCACCCCGGTGAAGAAGCCAACGACCCCGCTTACGGGGCCTCACTGGTGGAGGGTTTCGACTACTACATCAACGAGGCCTTCTCGGCGTCGCACCGCGCCCACGCCTCGATCATGATCCCACCGACGCTGATCCCGAGTGCGGGCGGGCCGAATCTGCAGCGCGAAGTCACGACGCTGCAGTCGATCCTGGAAGAACCAGCCCGACCCTTCGTCGCCATCGTTGGGGGGGCCAAGGTCAAGGACAAACTCGGCATCGTCAAGGTCCTTTCGGAGAAGGCTGACCAGGTCATCGTGGGCGGCGGTATGGCCTACACCTTCGAAGCCACCCAGGGACGCACCATTGGCTCATCACTCTTCGACGCGTCCTACCTGCCGGTCTGCGCCGACCTCATGGCGGGTGGCAAGATCGTGATTCCCTCCGACGCCCGTGGCCTGCCGGTGGGCGCCGCCTTCGGTGCCGGTGGCGATGAGCAAGCCCTTGAGTGGGGCGAGAACATCCCCGACGGTTTCCAGGGTCTCGATATTGGACCGACCTCGGCGGCGACGTTCAGTGCGATTATCGCTCAGGCGGCGACGATCCTCTGGAACGGACCAATGGGGGTCTTCGAAGACGATCGTCTGAGCGCGGGAACCGAGGCAGTCGCCAGAGCCGTCGCCGCGTCCCCGGCGATTTCGGTCATCGGAGGCGGTGACTCGGTCTCGGCAATCCAGGGCTACGGCCTCGAGGACCAAGTGAGTTTCGTCTCCACCGGTGGTGGAGCGAGCCTGGAGTTCGTCGAACTCGGCGATCTCCCGGGACTGGCCGCGCTGCGCGAGAGCCCCTGGAACCAGTCATGACCCGGCCCCTGGTGATTGGGAACTGGAAGATGAACCTGGACTACGTCGAGGCGATACACCTCACCCAGCAACTCGGGGTGATTTTGAAGAACAAGCCGCTCGAGCACGTCGAGCTGGTGGTGGTCCCCCCCTTCGTCGATTTGCGCAGTGTGACCTCGGTCGTGGAGTCCGATCGCGTCGATCTCGAGGTCGGGGCCCAACACGCCAGTCAGCACGACACCGGTGCCCACACCGGTGAGGTGTCGGTCCCGATGCTCCAGCGCCTGAACGTCCACTGGGTGCTCGTCGGGCACTCCGAACGCCGCGCGATGTACGCGATGAACGACGAGGTCGTCGCGCAGACGCTGCGCACGGTTCTTCGCCATGGCCTCCAAGCGGTGCTGTGCGTGGGGGAGGAACTCGCGGTACGCGAGTCCGGGGAACAGGTCGACTTCGTCACCGCGCAATTGCACGCCGCGCTCGCGGGCGTCGAGGAGAAGTCGCGTCCATTGGTCACCATCGCCTACGAGCCCGTGTGGGCCATTGGGTCCGGCCTCACGGCGTCGACCGAACAGGTCCGCGACATGACCGAACATATCCGTACCGTCGCGGCGTCGCTATCGCTCGATACGGTGCGCGTGCTCTACGGCGGGTCGGTGAATCCCGAGAACGCCGCGTCGCTGATGATCGAAGGGGGCGTGGACGGATTCTTGGTGGGGGGGGCGTCGCTCAAGGCCGAATCCTTCCTGACGATCGGCCAGGTGGCCAACGACTGCTACGATGTGAAGCGCTAATCGGAGGTCGTAATGTTCACGTGGTCTTTTATTGTTATTGAGGCGGCCTCGGCGATCGCTCTAATTTTCCTGGTCCTGTTGCACTCGGGTCGCGGGGGCGGAATTTCTGACCTCATGGGTGGTTCAATGGGTGCGGTCGCCGCGGGCTCCACCGTGGTCGAACGGAACCTCGACCGCATCACCGTCGCCGTCGCCCTCGTCTTCACCTTCGCCACGTTGACGCTCGACCTCCGTCTGCAGTAGGGACCGTGATCCCTCGTGGGTCGGGTCGCCGCGCGGGCTTGATCATCGTTCTCACGGGGGTCCTGATCGCCGCCGTCACCCTCTTGGCCTACCGTAGTCCGGCGCCACCCAAGGGGCCCGCGAACCCGGCGACGTCCACACTGAACGTGGCGCTTCCGGGCCCTTTCAATGGTTGTAGCGTCCTGAGTCCCGCGGCGACCGCCACCACGTCGGCGATCCTCGACTTGATCCGCCCATCGGCGTTTTTAACGGGCCCCACCAACGTCCTCTACGGCGAGGGCGGAGCGATCGTCTCGGCCGAACTGATCTCATTACACCCTGAGACCGTCGTCTACACCGTCGCCAAGGATATGACTTGGAGCAACGGACAGCCCTTCCAGGTGAGCGACCTCATTGACTGGTGGCACTCGGCCCGCAGTGTCTTGAGCATCAATGGCGATGGCTACCGTGACATCTCGTCCATGGTGGTCAATAAGACTGGCACTTCCGTGACCGCCACCTTCTCGACGGACTTCGCCGACTGGAATCTCCTCTTTCGCGACGTCGAAGCCAGGGGCACGACGCGTTCGTGTCGGATTACTCAATTGCGCTCGCAACCGTCGCTGGGTCCCTACCGGGTGCAGGGTGCCTCGACGTCGCGGATCGTGCTGATCTCGAACCCCGAATGGACGATTGACTACAACCGCTTCCATCGCGTCATCATCACCTCGTCGACGGCCCTACCTACCAGCGGATCGAAGTACTTCGTTAAGTACGCCGCGGTGGCCTCCCCGGCCCTCGTCAGCGACCTCGTGGCACATCCGCGCTACCTCGGTGAATTCAGTGACTCGAGCAACATCGAGGAACTCACCTACAGCCCTGTCTCGAACCTGACGCGCCACGCCGCGGTTCGCACGGCACTTTCGTGGCTCCTCAAACGAAAGAATATCCTCACCTCCCTCTTCGGGGGACTCACCTTCTCACCCTCGGTCCCGACCTCGGCTCTGTTCTCCCAGGGACAGACCGACTATCCGTTGCCCAAGACCACCGTGGTCCCCACCGCCGACAATGCGACCCTCGTCGACCCCTCGCAGGACTGTCGCGCGTGTGCACAGACCATCCTGCATCACCTCGGGTACTCGTACGACGCAGCGGGCTGGCATAGCGCGACGGGCGCCCCACTGCACCTGACCCTCGCCCAGGGTCCGACCACTCTCGATCACGCTACGGCGCGCCTCGTCGCCCAACAGTGGAGGTCCCAGGGGGTGAGAGTGACGATGAGAACCGCCGCGTCCGACGACCAGGCAGCGTTTCTCGCCTCCACGGGAGCGGTGGACGTGGCCGTATTCGACCGTCCGACGTCCACGACCGCCTGGGTGAGTGCGCGGTCCTGGGGCCAGACGCCCTACATCGACTCCTACCCTTCGGGAGTGAGATCGATCGCGGTGAACGAACTATTCACCCTGGCCCAAGGAACCTTCAATCCCGCGACCGCGGCCCTCACGTGGCTGGAGATCGACCACACCATCCTCGCAAACTTCTGGGTACGACCCTTGTACACCGTGCCATCATTCATCACGTGGTCGAATCCAATGGCGAACGTCGAGTCAGCACTTTCCCTCAGTGGTTTCATCGATCAACTGACGAACTGGGGGATTGCCACGCCATCAACCACAACGACCCTCGGGACTTCGACTTCGCCCATCGGTTAGACTCATGTACCCACGTCGAAGTGGCGAAATGGCAGACGCGCCAGCTTGAGGGGCTGGTGCCCTTAGGGGCGTGCGGGTTCAAGTCCCGCCTTCGACACCAACATTCTCCGGTACCTTCAGACCAACTTCTAAGTACAGCACATTGATGGGTAGGCTCCCCGCCACTTTGACCTCCAGGTGATCGGGAAAGACCCTGATCCACTCCAAGAGGTTCTCGACGATAACGGGCGCATCGGATATCAACGAGGTGTGATGTCAGCGAGTAGTGACCAGTTGGGCTTGCCGGCGTAGAGGAGGGCTCGGATGCGGTAGTTGCGAAAAGACCTGAATCCAAAGGCCACCCGCTTCACTCTCTTGATCAAGTTGTTGACCGCTTCAGTCGGACCATTGCTCACGTGGGCCTCGTGCCAGGCGGCAATCTGGTTCTTCCAGCGCAGGAGTGTGCGTCCCAGACTGCGTGCCTCTTCGGGCAGTTCGGATTCCTGGAGATCGTTGCCGAGACGTTGCACGAACTCGAGTGCGAGGTCGGGATCGTGGTGATCGTAGAGGCCACGCACGAGTTCCTTGGCCCGCCAGGTGGCGAGCACCTCACCTTTGGGGTCGCCCGCGTTGAGCAGTCCCATCAACTTCTCTCGTCCGTTGTCGCTCAGTCGCTCGTCGGCCTTGGTGAGCAGCAACCGGGTGCGGTAGAGGGGATCGTGTTTGCGACCGCGATGTCCGAAGAGTTCGTTCTGCACCCGTCGACGACACTCGTCGAGCTTCAAGTTGGCCAACTTTATGACGTGAAAGGGATCGGCCACCTGGGTGGCTCGCGGCACCGTCTTGTTGAAGACGCTGCGGTAGGGGCCCGAGAGGTCCAGGGTCGCGTAGCGCACGTGGGCGAGCCACTGCTCTCCCTGGGCGAGTAACCACTGCGTGGGTGCGGCACCACTTCGACCAGGCACGACGTCGAGGAGTTGTCCGCACTCGACGTCGACGATCTGGGTCGAGAAACACTGGCGGTGGTACTCGCCCTCGCGCACGAAGAGCACCTCGTCCAGACCCAGCGCCTCGACGAGACCGACACGTGTGGGGTCGTCGTCCACCAGCGCTTCGCCGTATCGAAGGAGGGTGTCGTTGACGGTGTGCCAGTCACAGCCGAGTTCGTTCGCGATCTCTTGAACGCTGCGGCCGTTCTCGCCAATCTGTCGAGTCAGCCAGCGACCCGCGCGGTCGGTGATCAGCAGACGCGCAAAGCCACTACGGGTATCGACTTCACTCCATGACCCCGTAGGACAGAGTTCGTCGGGGCAGAAGAACCGTCGTATGTGCCACACGACCCTCGTCGGACGTCCGTTCATCGGCAGATCCACCAATTCAATCCGACGACGATCCTTCACCTGGGCCAGCACCCCGCACTCAGGACAACCCACCACGACCCGCCGACATTCGAAGTGGACGGTGACGAATTCTCGGTGTCGGCTCTCGACGCCCAGGACGTTCACGTCGAGTAAGTCGACGAGCATCTCGCACATGCGGGTAGGGTCTGTTTCCACGGGGGTTCTTCCAATCTGTCGGTGTCAAGTACCAACAGAATTGCAGAGCCCCCGCCTTTCTTTAGATCAATGCCACGCTCAGACCAGATCCTTCGGACCCCGCGCATATCCGAAGTGCCGATTTATCCGTTGAGCTACGAGGGCTACCGGCTCGGCATTTCCACTTCGCCATCTCCATTCTGACATGCGGGAACAACTTTGTCGTCGTCGGTTTTCACTAAAGATGTGGGCGACGTTCCCATTTGTTCTAACTACGCCCGACGGCCAAGCAGCACGTCGCTCTGGTGGCAGTGTCTCGGCGTGCACCGAACCATATCGCGGCATAGAACTCTCAATGTATTGGCAGCAGTGAAAAGTCGCTCGCCATCTTCACCCGCCATCATTTAGGCGTTTGCAAGTGCTCCGCGTCTTCACGCCGACGTTCTCGAACATCAGATCCTGTCATCAGCCAGTCTCTTGGACATCTTGAGCGACGTCGCAGTGAACGAGATCCGCAACCCGACTTCTGCGCAGCCCCCACTGCTACACTCACTACTAATCGTTCGAAACGATATTCGGGTAATAAAGCAGTCCTACTAGAGTTTCCCAAGAAGAACTGAGACTCGATATATGGGGAAAATTGAAAATGGTCAAGATTCGATTAGGTACGCCACGAATCCAACCTGGTGGACGCCATCGCTTCTTCTTCTTCTTCTTCTTCTTTTGCCTTCCCAGATTCATGAACGCCACTTCGGGATGTGGTTAGTCCTCGATGTCGCTCTACTCGCGCTATTCCTGTTCGTCCCTTATCTGTTGACACACCCCGTGCTGACCTTCTCGCAATCCGAACTTGCCCGACGGCGAGGGCCATTTCGCGTCAAAGTTGATCTCAACAACTTGGAGTTGGTACGTGTAAGCACCCTTGGGCGGCAAACTTCCGTACTGGACCCACAAACCGGCGAAAGGCGATCAGTGATTCGCTTCTATGTAAAGTCTCCGGATGATTGGGCGGGAAAGCCGCCAGTCCAGAGTATTTACATCAGTGACGGTCATGGTCGCCATCTGACACTGGGGGTTCAACGGACTGGTGTTAATCGCTGGGGCGCATATCTATTGCGAGCGATCAATGAACAACCCGAAGTAGAACTGGGTCCGCGCGTAATCGAAGCGCTCGAAGAATTCACGCGTTGATTTCTTATTGATCGTGGGCAGGCTCAGGGAAGTGCCCGATGACAAAGTCTCAACTAAGGATATCCAAGCATTAGGTATGGTCTGCTTGACATACGTGTCATGGAGGTTGCGCTCTGAAGACATGGATGTCGCAGTACCGGGTCCCATCGGTCCCGTGCAGATCAATCATCCTGGTGGTAGGGCCCTGCAAGGGTTGACCGCCACATTCAAAAGGGGGTCCAAATGAAACTGAAGGTAAAAACCAAGGCGACCGTCGGCGTCGTGGCACTGTTGCTGGATGCATGCGGGGACTCCTGTTAGTGGTCCAGGGCCAATGAGAGTCGTTGTTGATGTTGATTCTGCCACAGCTCTTTGAGCTCGACCGGGGTCAGGTAGCAGAGAGAACTGTGGAGACGTTCTTGATTGTATTCCTGACGCCAGTCCTCAAGGAGCACCTGCGCCTCGAGCAGTGACTCGAAGAAATGTCCGTTCAAGTACTCGTCGCGAATACGTGAGTTGAACGATTCGATGTGGCCGTTCTGCCAGGGTGAGCCGGGATCGATGAACGTGGTCGATGCGTTGTTGAATCGGCACCAGTCGGCGATGGCGAAGGCCGCGAACTCGGGTCCGTTGTCACAGCGCAGGAACGTCGGTGTGCCGTGTTGGGCCACGAGTTGATCGAGCACGTTCATCAGGTCGTCGGCGGTGATGGATCTGCGCACGTGCACCGCCAGGCATTCGCGGGTGAAGATGTCTTGGATGTTGAGCAGCTTCAACGCTTTACCATCTCTCGTCTCGTCGAACTGGAAGTCCATGGCCCAGATGGCGTTGGGTCGGATCGGACTCATGGCCCCGACGTGAATCCCAAGTCCGCGCAGCGGCTTCTTGCGCTTGCGATAGGGGACTTTCAGGCCCTCTAAGCGCCATAGGCGTTGGACTCTCTTCTTGTTCACCCGGTGTCCCTCGCGACGCCGGTGCTGATAGGCCCGCTTCCAGCCCCAACGAGGATGGTCTTTGGCGAAGGCCACGAGCCAACGACGCAGCTCTCGCTCGTCGTCGGTTGGCAGTGCGACCTCGAGCCGTTGAGTCGAGCGGTGTTGGCCCACCACGCGACAGGCTCGGCGTTCTTTCACCCCGAACGATTCCTCGAGCATCACGACTGCTCGACGGCGGGCGTTCGGGGTTAGAAGTTTCCCTTGGCGACCTCTTTCAGCATGTCGACGTCGAGCGTAAGGTCGGCGACGATCCTCTTAAGTCGCCCGTTCTCAGTCTCGAGTTCCTTCAGGCGCTTGGCGTCGTTGGCCTTCATGCCACCGTATTGAGCTTTCCAACGGTGCCAGGTCGACTCGGCTATTTCGAGCTGTCGGCAGACCTCGGCAAGTTCCTCGCCCTGGTTGAGCAGTTTGTCGCCCTCGGCAAGTTTTCTGATCACCTGTTCGGGGGTGTGACGCCTCTTCTTCATGCTGTCCTCCTGGCTCCATTCTGGAGCATCGGGACTCTCGTTAGCAGTGGATCATTTCAAAGGGGTCCGCGCA
>JAJZEN010000023.1 GCA_021828545.1 Actinomycetes bacterium | reverse complement strand
CTCGGACAGGTTCGGGGTCGCCCTATCGATACCTCGCCTCGCCTCTCAAAGGTGACCCTGTCGGCCTAATAGCCAGCGCAACGAACACTGAAACGTCCCCATTATGACGATTATGGTTTCGTGTTGATTAAATCTCGCAAAATGTGAAAATTTCTCAGAATAATGGTTGAAAGATGTTAGAAATTCACATAATGTGACCACGTGAGTCCGAGGTCAGTCGGATGGGGCATTTGTCCCATCCACAGATGACGGCAACACATTGACATGGGACCTCAGGGGGTTCCCTTCGGGAGGAGTTGTTGTGATGAAAAAGTTCCAGGTAGGTCTCGCGACTTCAGCGATCGTGCTCGTGGCATCCACGATCACGATGGTGGGTCCCGCGGCGGTCGATCAAACCGTGGCGAGTGCGTCGCCGGTGGCCCAAGCGCCCCTCAACCTCGCCAACGAGCAAGGAACGCTCTGGTCGTGTGCCTTCAATCCATTCATTCCGTCATCGTTGCCCTATTCGTTTGGCTTGACTTACGAATCGCTCGACTTCGTCAACGCGTTACAGAGTGGCAAGGTGACACCGTGGCTCGCGTCGTCCTACGCTTGGTCCAACGCAAATAAGACTCTCACCTTCATGATTCGTTCCGGCGTCAAATGGAGTGACGGGGTTCCCTTCTCGGCGGCGGATGTTGTGTACACCTTCGACCTGCTCAAGAAGTACCCGGCTCTGGATCTCAACGCAGTGTGGTCGGTACTCTCGAACGTCACCGCGTCGGGCAATAAGGTCACGATGAACTTTAAGTCGGCGGCCGTTCCATATTTCTTCTACGTGGCCGGTCAGGTGCCCATCGTGCCCGAGCATCTGTGGAGCAAGATTGCCAATCCGGTCACTGCGACCATCTCGTCGCCGGTCGGGACGGGTGGATACGTTATGTCCAAGTGCTCGGGTCAGAACATCCACTGGACGGCCAACCCGCACTACTGGCAAAAGGGTAAGGCGCAGATCAAGTCCGTGAACATGCCGGCGTTCTTGTCGAACAACACGTGCAACGAATACTTGGCTTCGGGTCAGTCGGCGTGGGGTTCGCAGTTCATTCCCAATATCCAGAGTGCTTACGTTGCCAAAAAGTCCGGTAACTCGTACTGGTTCGCGCCCGTCGCGAACGTGTCACTCTTCCCGAACCTCACCGTCCCAGGTCTCAACGACGCCAAGGTTCGCCAGGCGATCAGCTACGCCATTAATCGAAGCCTCGTGTCGAAAATCGGTGAGTACGGTTACGAACCGCCCGCTAGCCAGACCGGCATTGTGAGCCCGACCTTTAAGTCGTGGTTGTCCTCATCGGCGACTGCAGGTCTTTCGAACACGGCCAACACCGCCAAGGCTGCGGCCATCCTCGCGTCCGATGGCTACAAGTTGGTTAACGGGGTGTATACCAAGGGATCGACGAAGTTGGCTTTCACGCTCACCACGAATGGTGCCTACTCGGACTGGATTGCCTCGATGCAGGTCGTAAGTCAGCAGTTGACGAAGTTCGGCATCAAGATCACCCTGCAGACGCCGGCCCAGGCAACGTTTTACTCAAACCTTTTCTCGGGTAAGTACCAGTTGGCGTACGACGCCGAAGCAGGCGGGCCGACGCCGTTCTACGAGTTGCGGCAAATGCTCTTCTCGAAGAACTCGGCGCCTATCGGTACAGCGGCGTCGTCGAACTGGGAGCGCTACGCTAATCCGACGACTGATGCCCTACTGAACCAGTACGGTGCCACGACCAACGTCGCGACGCAGAAGTCGATTGTTACCAAACTCGAGGAAATCATGGTCACTCAGGCGCCGGTCATCCCGGTGCTGGAAGAGGTCGACTGGTTCCAGTTCAATCCGACGCACATCGGGAACTTCCCGTCGGCGGCGAACCCATACGCGCAAGCGGGACTGTACAACCAGCCCGATTGGGGTTACGTATTGGACAATCTGGTCCCCAAGGCCTGATCGACAACCGGGCAGAGTGGGGGAATGAGGTTCTTAGTTCGACGTCTGGGGTTTTTGCTCATTGCACTATGGGCGGCCCTCACGGTGAACTTCTTCATTCCCCGACTCATGCCCGGTAACCCCGCCGAGGCAATACTCGCCCAATTTCATGGTCGCCTCAATCCGAATTCGCTCAAGGCCATCGAAGTGGCGCTGGGCATCGGAGGGCACCAGAATCTCTTCTCGTCGTATCTTGAGTATCTGCGTAACACGGTGACCGGAAATTTCGGAGTGTCGACCTCATACTTTCCCGTCCCGGTCACCACGGTGATCGCACGCGCACTGCCCTGGTCTCTCGGGCTCGTCGGCGTTAGCACGGTACTAGGTTTCCTCATCGGGACCGCCCTCGGCGCTGTCGCGGCCTGGCGCCGAGGGGGCTGGCTGGATAACGTACTGCCACCAAGTTTCATTGTCATCTCGGCGTTTCCCTATTTCTGGGTGGGGCTGCTCTCCATCTGGTTGTTCTCGCTCACCCTCAATTGGTTCCCCACCCTGGGCGGCTATACCGAGACCGCTACGCCAGCACTGACGTGGGGCTTCGTGGGCGACGTGCTGTGGCATGCGGTGCTGCCGGCCTTCACTATTCTTCTTACCTCCGTCGGGGGATGGATCTTGACGATGCGAAATAACATGATCACCGTCGTCGCCGAGGACTACGTCAAGATGGCTCGCGCCAAGGGTTTGCGCCCACGGCGAATTTTGTGGCAATACGCCGGACGCAATGCTCTGCTGCCGAACTTGACGGGCTTCGCCATGTCACTCGGCTTCGTGATCTCGGGAGCGATTCTGGTCGAGTTCGTCTTCAACTATCCCGGGATCGGATTCTTACTACTTCAGGCCGTGAGCGCAGAAGACTATCCACTCATGCAGGCTCTGTTCCTTCTTATCACCGTAGCGGTCCTAGTGGCCATCTTCATCTCAGACGTCGCTACGGCGCTGCTCGACCCGCGTACGAGAAGCAGCCGATGATCTGGCGCAACGCTCGTCGCTCTCTGTTCGCCGCGTGGCGCTTTTTGTTGCGCGACAAGAAGGCGATGGTCGGTTCGATCATCTTGTTAATTCTGATCGTGATCTCGGCGTTCCCCAGTTGGTTCACTCCCGATGATCCGAGCGCGGATATCTATAATCCAGGAGTGGGTCTGTCGTGGGCGCACCCTTTGGGCACGACGTCTTTCGGCCAGGACGTCTTCTCACAGCTTATGGCGGGAACTCGACAGTCGGTGATGATTGCCCTAGTGGTAGGTCTGATCTCCACCGTGCTCTCCGTAGTGGTTGGTATCACCGCGGCGTACTCGGGAGGTCTGGTCGACGATACGCTGTCCTTGATCACCGACGTGATTCTGGTCATTCCGACCTTTCCTTTGATTATCGTCATCGCGGCGTACACCAAGAGCGCGTCGTTCTGGACGATCGTCTTCGTGCTCGTGGTGACGGGGTGGAGTTACGGCGCACGACAGCTCCGGGTGCAGGCGCTGTCACTGCGTAATCGCGACTATCTGCTGGCTGCGCGCGCACGTGGCGAGGCGAGTTGGTATATCATCGGCGTGGAACTCATCCCTCCCATGACCTCGCTCATAGTGGCCAACTTCCTCGGTGCCGCGCTCTATGCGGTGCTCGCCGCGGCGGGACTGCAGTTTGTGGGACTGGGCAACGTCAATTCCGAGTCGTGGGGTACCATGCTCTACTGGGCTCAGAACAATGAGGCGCTCTCGGCGGGACTGCCGCTGTGGGCCTTAGCGCCGGGGATCATGATCGCCGTGTTGGGTAGCGCCCTCGCGCTGCTCAACTACGCGTTCGATGAAGTGTCTAACCCGGCGCTGCGACCCGTGACCACTAAGCGTCGCAAGAAGGTGGCGGTGTGAGCACACCAATACTCGAAGTGCGGAATCTCAAGGTGCAATACGCCACACCCGCCGGGCCTGCGCAGGCGGTGAGTGACGTCTCCTTTGACCTCGCACCCGGTGAATTCCTCGCCGTGGTGGGCGAGTCAGGTTGTGGCAAGTCCACGATGCTGTTTTCGATCGCTCAACTTCTAAACTATCCCGCCGAGACGGTGAGCGGGAGCGTCAAGTTCGACGGGATCGACCTGACCTCTCTCTCGGCCGAAGATTTGCGCCAGCACCGTTGGCGCGACATCTCGGTGGTGATGCAGAGTGCGATGAACGCGCTCAATCCCACCTTGTCCATCGCGGCACAGTTGGCTGACGTCTGTCGCGCCCACACCGACTGGCGCGACGACAAGATCGATCGACGTTCGGCCGAGGTGCTCGAAATGGTGTCGATCGATGTGGCTCACCTCAAGAGTTTCCCATTCCAGTTGTCGGGGGGTATGCGTCAGCGCGCGATGATCGCAATGGCTCTGCTCCTCGAGCCCAAACTGATCATCATGGACGAGCCGACGTCTGCGCTCGACGTTGTGGCCCAGCGATCCCTGATGCGCCAGGTGGAGAACTTGCGTCAGTCGCTCGGGTTCGCGGTCTTGTTTGTGACTCACGACATGTCAGTGGTCTCGCACTTCTCAGACCGCCTGGCTGTGATGTACGCCGGCGAGATCGTGGAACTCGGCGCGACGCGCGAGGTCTTCGATCATTCTCGTCATCCCTACTCGAACGGGCTCATGGACGCTTTTCCATCCATCGTGGGCGATAAGAAGGAATTGACCGGTATCGCGGGCAACCCGCCGTCCTTGGTGAACCCGCCCGGTGGCTGCCTATTCGCGCCACGGTGTCACTTCGCCACTGACGAGTGCCGGGAATACCGCCCCGAGCTGATTTCGGTCGAGGGGCACGCCGTGCGATGTCACCTGGTTAATTCGAGGGTGCGCTCATGAGCGACGTCGTCTTGAAAGTCGACAAACTAAGCCGCTACTTCCGCGTCGGGGGCTTCCGATCGGCGGGGACCTTGCACGCTGCGGACGAGGTGTCTTTCGAAGTTGCCCCCAGCGAGATCGTCGCGTTGGTCGGCGAGTCGGGCTCAGGAAAATCGACGATCGCGCGCGTGTTGGCAGGACTTTATCCGCCGACTTCGGGTCAGATCACCTTCGAGGGCCGCGTGCAGGGCAAGCGCGCGAGTCGCCAAGTCCGCGGTCAAATGCCAATGGTGTTCCAGGATCCCTTCGGCTCGATCAACCCGGTCTTGCGCGTTGGCCACAGTTTGCAGCGTTCCTTGAAACTGCACCGACCAGAACTTGACAAGGCTGGCCGTCAGGTCGAGGCGGTGTCCCTGGTGGAGCGCGTGGGCCTGTTGCCGGGCGCGGAGGTGCTGCATCGGTTCCCCCACGAGCTTTCGGGGGGTCAGCGCCAGCGCTTGGGTTTTGCGCAGGCCTTGGCATCGCGACCCTCGCTGATTCTCGCCGACGAACCAGTGTCGATGCTCGACGTGTCCATTCGGATTGGTCTCCTCAACGTCATGCGCGCCTTGCGTGACGAAGAGCACGTGTCGCTGCTCTACATCACCCATGATCTCTCGAGCGCGCGTTACGTAGCCGATCGCATGATTGTTCTCTACGCCGGGCGCATCGTGGAGGAGGGCACGACCGACGAGGTCATCGCCGACCCGTCGCACCCCTATACCCGCCTCCTCATGGCTACGGCGCCCGATCCACGATTGCCGCTCGCACACGACACTGACGTCGTGGACCTGGGGGAGCCACCCAAGGTGATCAATCCGGGTCCCGGCTGTCGCTTCGCCCCGCGCTGCCCCCTCGCCATGGAGCAGTGTCGCTCGTCAACACCGACGATGGTGCAGCTCTCGCTCACCAAGCGAGTGGCCTGCTTCGCCGTCGAGCAACGTTGAGCGAGGTGTTTTGCCTCGGCCGCGCCGGGGCAAATAGGTGCGCGTCATGTGATCTTGCTATCGCGGCGGCGCGTGGCGTGCGAGTCTCAGTGACGCGAGACTCCGGAGTCATCGTTCGCGCTGTCCGCTGGCCAGCGCCGTGGATTAGTTGGTCCACCGCGTCGAGGGGGACCAAGAGTGTGATGTCGAGCCACGGGGCGACGAAGCTCAGAACCCCTAGGGTTTCACCCTGGGCGTGGGTGAGCACGTGGACACCCTCACGGGCGCTGCCACAGGCTGGTTCTACGCGATGGGGCCGTTGCGCTAGTTGGAGCCTGCGCAGTTATGGTCGCGCTGTTCTCGCACGTGACGAGGTGGTCTCCGCCAAGGTGGCGCCTCGGACGACAATCATCGCCTGGTGTAGCGCGTAAGGAAGGCGAGGCGGCGCGGCTCTACCTCGACGTGATTATGGCGACCGAAACAGTCCTTCTACATTGACGGACTCAACAATGACGTGGTCGAAGATACTGCGGCGGCATGGGCGCGGCCCCTCGTGACGACGCGGCAAAAGGTGTACGAAGTCGCGCTGGTCAACGACGGAATTTCGCCACCATACTTACTGCGCCCTGACGTAACTGTGGATAAAACGAGTGACTCAACGGCGTGTTAGGACTTCATGTCCTCTTTACGCCCGTGCGCGTTCGCCGAAGTCGTCTGGGCGCCTACGGCGACTTGGTGGAGTTCCGTGCTGGCCCCCAGTACGTCGCTTCTGGCGGTGATCACCGCGTGCGTTTGACCGCGACCGCGGTGACATCGATGCGTCCGTCGAAATTTGGGATCACCCACTTGACTAAGTCGCGAGCGGTCGACTGATCGTGTTCCAACCCGCCGCTCCGCAGTTGGAATAGGTGCGCGAGCACCGTCGGCATTTTGGGGTCCTTGATGACGTACGCCTGGCGACGCTGAGGGCCACGCGCAGACCCACTTCCTTAAGTACCGCACGACTGGGATCGACGCGGGGCGGTGGATGCAGCCATCCGGACCAGCGAGTTCCTTCAGAAGGGGTGACTCAAGTTTCACCACGCGCACCTCGACGTCGGCACCTAGTCATCGTGTCCGTGGCTCGAGGACCGTGAAGTCGACAGGTTCGGCGCGGGTATCGGCGCGGGTATCGGCGCGGGTATCGGCGCGGGTGACCT
>JAJZEN010000125.1 GCA_021828545.1 Actinomycetes bacterium | reverse complement strand
CTCGCACCTCGCGGCATTGAACGCGCACGCCATCGTGGCCATCGACCTCGTGGTCTGCAACCTCTACCCCTTCGCTTCGAGTCCCTCCATCGAACTCATCGACGTCGGCGGCCCGACGATGGTGCGGGCGGCGGCGAAGAATCACCACCACGTGGGTGTGGTGACCAGTCCCACCCAGTACGCGGTGGTGCTCGAAGAACTGCGCGCCGCGGGCGCGCTCTGTGACGCCACGCGCCACCAGCTCGCGCGCGCCGCCTTCGCTCACAGCGCGGCCTACGACGCCGAGATCGTGAAGTGGATGGACCTGGGGGGGGCACTCGGGGAGTCCCCGTCGGCCCGCGACGAGGTGGTGCCTCCGACGCTGCACCTCACTTTGGACCGCGCCGACGTCGTGCGCTACGGCGAGAACCCCCACCAGATCGGGGCGCGCTATCGCGTCGCGGGGACCTCACCGTGGTGGGATTCGGTCGTCCAGCACGCGGGCTCGTCCCTGTCGTACCTCAATCTCTTCGACGCCGACGCCGCGTGGCGATTGGTCCACGAACTCGTCGACGACGCGCCAGGTAGCGCGGCCGTGGCGATCATCAAGCACGCCAACGCCTCGGGCGCGGCGCTGGCCGCCACGCTGCACGACGCCTTCGCCAGGGCCCTCGACGCCGACCCGCAGAGTGCTTTTGGGGGCATCATCGCGGTGGCGGGGGAGCTCGACGCCGATCTCGCGACGATGATCGCCGCGGGGCCCCAGGCCGACGTCATCGTCGCGGCGTCCATGACGCCCGACGCCGTCGCGACCCTCGTGGCGCGACGTAAGGCCACGCGCCTGCTGAGCGCCCCCGCTCCCGAACCGCTGGGCCGATCGATCCGCACCTTCGGTGATACCGCCCTCGTGCAGAACGCCGACGAACTCTTGGTACCGGTGAGCGAATGGCGTTGCGTGAGCGAGCGCCAACCCACGCCGGAGCAGTTGAGGGACTTGGCCCTGGCCTGGCGCGTGTGCGCGCGCACGACGTCCAACGCCATCGTGCTCGCTCGCGACGGCGTGGCCGTCGGCATCGGCGCGGGGCAGCAGTCACGCGTCGTCTCCGCCGGTATCGCGACCATGAAGGCGGGCGAGAAGGCCGTGGGCTCGGCGGCGTCGTCCGACGCCTTCTTCCCCTTCGCCGACGGTCTGGACGCGCTCACCAGCGCCGGGGTCACCTCCGTGGTCCAGCCCGGGGGCTCGGTGCGCGACACCGAGGTCATCGACGCGGCCAACGCCGCGGGAATCGTCATGATGCTCACCGGTGAGCGTCATTTCCGTCACTAGGAGCGACATGGCTGAACTACTCGATGGTGAGCGTCTCGCGGGGCGTATCAAGATGGAACTGGCTGATCGCGTCGCGCGCTTGGCCGCGCTCGGACGCCCGGTGGGTCTGGGCACGGTCTTGGTGGGCGACGACGGACCCAGTGCGAAGTACGTCGCGATGAAGCACGCCGATTGCGAAGCGATCGGCATCCGTTCGTACCACGCCGAGTTGCCCGCCAGCGCGAGCCAGGCCGACGTCGAGGCCGTCGTTGATCGGTTCAACGAGGACCCCGCGGTGCACTCCATCCTCGTGCAACTCCCACTTCCCGCGGGGATCAACGAAGAGCAGGTGCTGCTACGCATCGACCCCGACAAGGACGTCGACGGACTGCACCCGACCAATCTGGGACGCCTGGTCATGGGCACGCCGGGACCGCTGCCGTGCACTCCGGCGGGTATCGTCGAACTCCTCGCGGCTCACGACGTGCCCGTCGAGGGACGCCACGTCGTCATCATCGGCCGTGGTCTCACCATTGGTCGTCCCCTCGCGCTGCTGCTGGCGATGAAGCGCTCGGGGTGTAACGCCGCCGTGACCGTGGTGCACACGGGCGTGGCGGACATGGGGGCGCTGACGCGCACCGCCGACGTGATCGTGGCCGCCGCCGGAGTGGCCGCACTGGTGCGCGCCGACATGGTCAAGCCCGGGGCCGCGGTGGTGGGCGCGGGCACGAGTTGGTCGGGCACTAAATTGTTGAGCGACGTCGCCGACGACGTCGCCGACGTCGCGGGTTGGATCACCCCGCGTCTCGGGGGGGTCGGACCGATGACGCGTGCCATGTTGTTACGAAATGCGGTTCTCGCCGCGGAGAAGGTCCAATGAACACCACCGACGAATGGGGACGTGAATACGACGAGCGACCGTGGGGTTCGTATACCGTGCTCGACAGTTCGCCGTCCGATCACAAGGTCAAGCGCATCGTGGTGACGCCGGGCAAGCGCCTCAGTTATCAGGTGCACGCGCAGCGCGCCGAGCACTGGTACGTCGTGGCGGGCGTGGCCACGGTGGTACTCGACGGCGAGACGTTCGAGGTCGCCCCCGGGGGCTCGGTCGATATCGCCATCGGGGCCGCGCACCGCTGCGAGAACCTCGGTGACGTGCCGGTGGTCTTCATCGAGGTCCAAACCGGTACCTACTTCGGCGAGGACGACATCGTGCGACTCGAGGACGACTTCGGTCGTCTCTAGATCAGTGCGTATTGATACCCTGCTCGCCGCGGGCCCCACGCGGTCGTTCGAATTCTTCCCTCCCAAATCCGCCGAAGAGTCGACGACGTTGACCGCGACGCTGCACGACCTGGAGACGCTCAGGCCCTCCTTCGTTTCGGTGACCTATCGCGGCGGGCGCGAATCGCGCCAACGAACGTTCGACCTGGTGACCGACATTGAACGCTCGGGTCAGCTCGTGTCGATGGCCCACCTTATCTGCGTGGGACATTCGCGCGACGAGATGCGTGAGATCCTGCGCTCCTACCTCGAGGCGGGCGTGGTGAACGTCATGGCTCTGGGCGGGGACATCCCCAATGATCCCGCGCTCGTCGTCTCGGACTTTCGTCACGCCATCGAACTCGTAGAACTGGCGCGCGAGGTCGGGGAGTTCTCGGTGGGCGTAGCCGCGCACCCCCTGGGGCACCCGCGCTCGACGTCGCGGGCGAGCGACCGACGACACTTGGCCGAGAAGTTGCGCCTGGCCGATTTCGCGGTGACGCAGTTCCTCTTCGAGCTCGGGGACTGGACCACCCTGGTGGGGGAGTTGGCCGAGTTCGGCGTCACCAAGCCGGTGCTACCGGGCATCATGCCCGTTACCACGCTCAGTGGCGTGCCGCGTATGGCCCAGATGGGTGCCGCCGTTCCGGCCGCGCTAGTGGCTCGGCTCGAGACGGCGAACGCGCGCGGCGGTCCCGCGGCGGTGCGTAGCGAAGGGGTGCGCGCCGCGGGCGAACTGAGCGAGCAACTCCTCGACGCCGGTGCGCCCGGTCTTCATTTCTATACCCTAAATCGCTCGACCGCGACGCGCGAGATCCACGAGAAAATCTACGGACCTGACGGGGTCCGACGAGGGCGCCCCACGGAGTAGCGCCCCCCTATTTGGTCGTAGGATGGGCGATATGGCTGACATCATCACAACGAACGCCGAGGGCGTGCTCAACGTATCTGACAACCCCGTCATCCCCTACATCGAGGGCGACGGCACGGGCGTGGACATCTGGCCCGCGGCCCAACTCGTTCTCGACGCCGCCGCCAAGAAGTACGGCAAGACCATTGGCTGGAAGGAAGTGCTCGCCGGCGAGAAGGCCTTCAAGGAGACCGGGTCGTGGTTGCCCGATGAGACGGTCGAGACGTTCCGCACGCACCTCATCGGGATCAAGGGGCCCCTCACCACGCCCATTGGCGGCGGGATGCGCTCGCTCAACGTGGCGCTGCGTCAGATCCTCGATCTCTACGTGTGCTTACGTCCCGTGCGGTGGTTCCAGGGCGTGCCCTCACCGGTGTTGCACCCCGAGTGGGTCGACATGGTGATCTTTCGCGAGAACACCGAGGACGTCTACGTGGGCATGGAGCTAGAGGCGGACACCCCCGAGGTGGAGAAACTGCGCACCTACTTGCACGACACCTTCGGGTGGGACATCCGCGACCACGCCGGAATCGGCGTCAAGCCCATCTCGAAGTTCGGTTCGGAGCGACTGCTACGCGCCTCGTTCAAGTACGCCCTCGACCATCACCGCAAGTCCGTCACGCTGGTGCACAAGGGCAACGTCCAGAAATACACCGAGGGGTACTTCATGAAGCTCGGTTACCAATTAGTGCGCGACGAGTTCGCCGACACCTTCGTGGGTTGGGATGATTGCGGGGGTGACCCGGGTGACAAGATCCTCGTGAAGGACGCGATCGCCGACATCGCCCTCCAACAGGTCCTGTTGCGCCCGAAGGAATACGACGTGATCGCGACGACGAACTTGAACGGTGACTACCTCTCGGACGCGTTGGCGGCCCAGGTGGGCGGCATCGGCATCGCCCCGGGGGCCAATATCAACTACACCACTGGCCACGGCATCTTCGAGGCGACGCACGGCACGGCACCGAAGTACGCCGGTCAGGACAAGGTCAACCCCGGTTCGGTGCTGCTTTCGGGCGTGCTCATGTTCGAGCACCTGGGCTGGCAAGACGCCGCCGATGACATCATCCGCGCGATGGAGGCGACGATCTCGCAGAAGATCGTCACCTACGACTTCGCGCGACTCATGGACGGCGCCACCGAGGTGAAGTGCTCCGAATTCGCCGCCGCCATCGCCGAACGCATCTAAGACCACCTCAGCTAGGAGAATCATGACCACCCCCACCCACGTCACCGTCACCGGCGCCGCCGGTCAGATCGGGTACTCGCTCCTGTTTCGCATCGCCTCGGGCCAATTACTGGGTCCCGACACCCCCATCGTCCTTCGCTTGCTCGAGATTGAGCCGGCGATGAAGGCGCTCGAAGGTGTCGTCATGGAACTCGACGACTGCGCGTTCCCGTTGCTGAGTGACGTCGAGGCCACTAGTAGCCTCGACGTCGCCTTCACCAACACCTCCTGGGCGCTCCTGGTCGGGTCCATCCCGCGCAAGGCGGGCATGGAGCGGGGTGATTTGCTCAACGTGAACGGCGGCATCTTCAAGCCCCAGGGTCGAGCGATCGCGGCCAATGCGGCCAGCGACGTGCGCGTCCTGGTCGTCGGTAATCCCTGCAATACGAACTGCCTCATCGCGCGCTCGAATGCACCCGAGATCCCGGCGGATCGCTGGTTCGCCATGACGCGCCTCGACCAGAATCGAGCGGAGACCCAATTGGCCAAGAAGGCGGGCGTACCGGTCGCGCGAGTCAAGAACCTCGCCATTTGGGGGAACCACTCGGCGACTCAGTTCCCGGACTTCGCGAATGCCACCCTCGGCGGGGTGCGCACTCCCGAGGTCATCACCGATCACGATTGGCTGCGGGGCGATTTCATCACGACGGTGCAGAAGCGCGGCGCGGCGATCATCGAAGCGCGCGGCGCGAGCTCCGCGGCGTCGGCCGCGAACGCGGCCATCGACACGGTGGTGAGTTTGACGACCCCCACGCCCGACGGCGACTGCGTGTCGGTCGGCGTGACGTCGAGTGGTCAGTACGGTGTGCCCGAGGGCCTGACCTTCGGCTTCCCCATCGTGGTCGACGCTCAGGGAGGCTGGTCGGTGAAGGAGGACTTCGCCATTGACGAGTTCGCCGCCGAACGCATCAAGGTCACGACTGACGAACTGTTGGCCGAGCGTGACGACGTCCGAGCTCTGGGGCTGGTTTAATCGTCGTCCCCGGGAACCCGTGACGAGCAATGCCGTCGGGTCCCGGTCGCGGTGGGCGAATCACATTGCGTGCACATGACGCTTCGAGTTTCGCGACGGAGCGGTGATCTCGATTGATCTCGCCTAGTGACGGGTCGGCTGACGTCGGCCCGGTGATTGCGCGCCGACGAGGATTCGTGGCACCCTTGAGATCCGTTTGGGGGATTGCGCCGACGTTTGCGTTCGTCGAGTCCGAGGCGACCACGGGTCGTCAGTCACGTTCGTGGCTCGTCCTCTCGCCACGCCGTTCCCCGCACCTGGCGTGGTCCGAGTCCCGCCGGCCCGACCCGTTGGTCCTAGGAGCCACCGACGGTGAACCACGAGGACGACGGAATCGCGCGAGGGCGCCGGCAACTCGATGGTGCGCACTCCCCGGTCCCGTCCAGTGACCATGACGCGTCGAGCATCTCGCGGTGGCCATCGCGCGTCAGTTTCCCGCTCACCCCGACCGAGCCGGGTAAGTTGTGCCTAATGACGATGGGCGAGGGGCTGGCACGCCTGGATGGCTACCCATTCGAAGTGCGCTACAGCCCGGGATCACTCGTCCGGGCGCGCGACACCGCCACTAGTGCGGCGCGGGCCTACGACTACTTCAGTCGACTCTTTTCGCCAGTCCAGCCCGACATCGCCGTCGTAGTGGTCGACGAGGCGCATTGGGAGAGTAGGCAGCCCTACGGACTGCCGTTCTTTAACGATGACGCCGATCAGATTCGCCCGGGCATCGTGGTGATGCCCGCGGGGAGTGGGAACTTCTGGGAGGCGATGGGTCGAGATCTGCTCGAAGCGTCGCCCCACGATGCCCCGCGATTACTCGCGGCGTACCCCGACGGTGCGGGCGGGGTGAACCTTCAGCCCGTCTTCGACCTCGTCACGATCCACGAACTCGGCCACGCCTTCGAGGTATTCGGGGGTCTGCGTCTACCCACCTTGTGGCTGGGCGAGATCTTCGCCAACCTGTGCCTCCACGCCTTCGTCGCGACGCACCAGCGCGAGAGTCTGAACTCGCTCGAAGTGCTCTCGACGGTGGGCGCGCGCAGCGTGCGCCTCGCGGCTCGAATGCGCACCGAGGGTTACAGCACGCTGGACGAGCTCGAAGCCCACTACACGGGGGGTGATGATCCCATGGATGCGCTGAACTACGTCTGGTACCAATATCGCTGGCAGCGCCTCGCGGCGAGGATGTTCGACGCGGACGGAGAAGACGGACTGGTCCGATTCTGGAATGCCTTTCTGGCGACTGATCCTTATCGCTCGGGCGAGGTCACGGCCGCGGAGTTGGTCCCGATGCTACGAACCGAGGTGAGTGAGATTCTCGGAACGACGGTCCGCGATTGGCGCTAGGGCTGGGGGATGGTCGAGCAGCGCCGAGCGCACTGGCGCCGAATGCCGACACCACGAGTAGCGCCACGTCCGTCACGCAGCGGCGCTCCACTCCTCGTTGGCGAAGCGCGCGTTCGCCACCGGAGGAGAACTCGGCCGCACTACGCGGTACACCGACCAACGGTTACGGGGGAACCAATCGTCGTCACGGCGCCGCGCGTTCGAAGTGGCGAATCTCGCGCGTCGTCCACGGGTGGGGTCATCGAACCTCGTGCGGCGCCGGGAAAGTCGGCGATACTGTGAGATGGCTGATCTCAACGTTCTGGGGGGACCTCTCGAACCCTGCGGGTTCGATCCCGTCACGGGTTTCTTTCGTGACGGTTGTTGCACGACGAGCCCCGACGACCTCGGGAGTCACACGATCTGCGCCGTCGTCACGGCGCAATTCCTCGAGCACCAACACGCCATTGGCAACGACCTCACCACCCCGGTGCCGCAGTACGGATTTCCGGGACTGGTACCCGGGGACCGGTGGTGCGTGACCGCGGTCAATTGGCTGCGCGCGCATCGCGACGGCGCGGCGGCCTTCGTGGTGCTCGCCTCGACGCACGAGCGCGCTCTGGAGGTGGTGCCTCTCGCGGCGTTACGTCAACACGCCGTGGACGTTCCCCGCGGTCCCGGGGATTTCGACGCGTGACCGATGACGAGTGGTCCCGACGCGTCGACCACTCGTCTGTTCGGTTACGCCGCGCGCGCAACGACGCCGCCTCCGACGCCCTACAGTGGGTTCACGACGCGCACCACGACGTGGTTTGAGGAGAAGTGACATGGATGACAGTACGGTCCTACATCGGATCGACGTGCTCTCGCGCGAGGAACTCGAACTCGAGGAGTCGCACGCGAATGAGCCCCTGAGCGCGGAGCGACTCCAGCGGCTCCACGCGATCGAGGTGGAACTCGACCAGTGTTGGGACCTACTGCGCCAACGGCGCGCCCGCCGCAGTGCGGGACAGGACCCGGACGACGCGAGCGTTCGTCCCGACACGGTGGTCGAGGGCTACTTGCAGTAACCGGCGCGGTAGACGTTGACGGGTCACCCAGTCACCCAGTCACCGGGCCGCCAGTCACCGGGCCGCCCAGCCGCGAAGTGTCGGGCGCGACGTCGCCGCGTAGCAGGCTGTAGAGAACACGGTCGTGCCAGCGTCCCCGGCGCCACTGGGCGCCGCGCGCGATTCCCTCACGGGTGAACCCCGCGAGTTGGAGCGAACGTTGTTCGGCGACGTTACCAATGTCGGTGTCGGCCTGGACTCGATTGGCGTGGGAACGACCAAGGAGCTCGAGCGCCAGTCGGCGTTGCGCGGACGCCCCGAGACCGCGTCCACGGAATACGGGAAGCACCGTGATCCCGATCGACCACGCCAGACTGCGTTGGTTGGGTCCGTAGGGCACCTGGATCCACGACACCGAGCCGATCGCCGATCCGTCGGGCAGTTCCACGATCTTGGTCGCGCCGTTGTAGAGCGCCCCACTCAGCATTTCGTCGCCGGGGTCGTCGAAGTGGTCCCACTCTCCCAGGACTGCCGGCGAGTTCAACCCCCGCAACAGCTCGGCGTCGTCCCCCCGCACGTCGCGCAACCGCACCGGCGGTAAACCGGTCGACTCGTCCAGTGGATTCATCACTCACCCCCTCGTTCGTCGTCGATATCGTCCACCTAGTCTGACGCGTGGAGCGAGACGTCACGGGTGAACCCCGCGATCCCCTCGGGCGTCACGCGGGGAGGCGTGGCTCGATCACCCGCCAGAAGTTGACGTGACGAGGGCGAGTGTCCCCGCGGTATCGCGAGTCAGCCCGACAGGAGATCGACTAACCAGGTCGCCCAGGGCACGAGGAGGTTGACGTCGCCGCGGACCTTGATGCGTCCCTGGCGAAGGGCCGTGGCGCTGTCGAGTCGACCGTGGGTCAACGCGTCGGCGTCCTCGTAGTTCAATCGCAGCACGACGTCGGCGAGGGCGTGATCGTCACGCGAACTCGGGGCCACCGTGGCCGTGGGGCCGCTGATGAGCAGGGTCAGCGCCATCGATCCCCCCGCGGGGGCGTCGGTGACCTCAAAGACCACGCGACACGGCGCCGCGTCGGGTGCGAGAGGCGTCGGGAGCGAGGAGGTCAGTCGTTGATTGAGTTCCTCGAACCACGTGGCCGAGAGGAACGCGCTCACCGCGCTACGGGGCGGGCTGGACGGCCGCGCTACTCGCCGAGACCTTGGTCCGACGACGAATCTTGCGTCCCAGCCACGCCACCGGATCGTAGTGGGCGTCGACCACACGCTCCTTCAAGGGAATGATGGCGTTATCGGTGATCTTGATGTGCTCGGGACAGACTTCGGTGCAGCACTTGGTGATGTTGCAGTAGCCCAGACCCATGTCCTCGCGTATCAGATCGCGCCGGTCATTGGTGTCGAGCGGATGCATCTCGAGTTCGGCGTAGCGGATGAAGAAGCGCGGTCCCGCGTAGTGCTGCTTGTTGTCCTCGTGGTCGCGGATCACGTGACACACGTCTTGACACATGAAGCACTCGATGCACTTGCGGAACTCCTGACCGCGTTGCACGTCCTCTTGGAACATCCGATATCCCTCGGCGGGCATCGGGGGCGGGAGCAACGCCGGGACTCTTTCGGCCATGGCGTAGTTGAAGGAGACGTCGGTGACCAGGTCGCGGATGATGGGAAAGGTCTTCATCGGCGTTACGCTCACGGGTCCCTCGGGCAACTGGTCCATGCGCGTCATGCACATCAGGCGTGGCTTCCCGTTGATCTCGGCGGCGCAACTACCGCACTTGCCCGCCTTGCAGTTCCAACGACACGCCAGGTCCGGCGCCTCGGTGGCTTGGATGCGGTGGATCACGTCGAGGACGACCTCGCCCTCGTTCTGGGAGATGGTGTACTCCTCGAAGTCGCCACCACTGGCGTCACCGCGCCAGACCCGCATGGTTACGTCAGCCATTACTTTGCCTCCTCGAGCAGTGCCTTGAGTTCATCGGGCATGGGGAGTAGAGGTGACTCTCGGGTCACGATCTCGGAGTCCCAGTTGCCCCCGTGGGTCGAGTGGGCGAAATTGAACTTCGCGAAGTCCGGGTCGGCGCCGGGGAAGTCCTCACGGGTGTGGCCGCCGCGCGACTCCTTGCGCAGACTCGCCCCGATGGTCACGGTCTTGCAGACGGCAATCATCGCGGGCAGGTCGGTGGCGAGGTTCCACCCGGGGTTGTAGGCTCGGCCGCCCTTGACCTTGATGTTGCGCACTCGTTCGGTGAACGCGTCGAGCTCAACCCGTGCCGTATCGAGCTCGGACTGGGTGCGGATGATGCCCACGTTGAGCTGCATCATCTCTTGGAGGTCGTGCTGGATGTCGTAGGGGTTCTCGCCCTGCTCGCGGTCGAAGGGGGCGAGTGACTCGGCGATCGCCGCCTCCACCTCGTCCATGTTCATGGGCCCGGCGACGTCACCGGCTTCGACGTACTGCGCCGCACCCATGCCGGCGCGCTTGCCGAAGACGACCAGGTCGCTCAGTGAGTTCCCGCCCAAACGGTTCGCCCCGTGCATGCCCCCGGCGACCTCACCAGCCGCGAAGAGTCCGAGGGCGGCGGTCGCCGCGGTGTCGGCGTCGACCTGCACGCCGCCCATGATGTAGTGGCAGGTGGGGCCAATCTCCATGGCCTCCTTGGTGATGTCGACGCCGGCGAGTTCCATGAACTGGTGGTACATCGAAGGCAATCGTCGACGGATGAACTCTGCCGATCGCCGCGTGGCGATGTCGAGGTAGACGCCGCCGTGGGGAGTGCCTCGGCCCGCCTTCACCTCGGCGTTGATGGCCCGCGCCACTTCGTCGCGAGGCAACAACTCGGGCGGTCGGCGCCCCGCAGTGTGGTCGTCGTACCACTTGTCGGCTTCCTCTTCGGACTCGGCGGTCTCGGCGCGGAACATCGGGGCGACGTAGTCGAACATGAAGCGCTTGCCCTCGGAGTTACGCAGCACGCCACCGTCGCCGCGCACGCCCTCGGTGACGAGGAGGCCGCGCACCGACAGTGGCCAGACCATCCCGGTCGGGTGGAACTGGATGCACTCCATGTCGATGAGGTTCGCGCCCGCCCACAGGGCCATGGCGTGTCCGTCACCGGTACCTTCCCAGGAGTTCGACGTGAACTTCCACGATTTGCCGGCGCCCCCGGTGGCGAGGATGACGGCCTTGGCGGCGAACGTGACGAATTCGCCATTCTGGCGGTGATAGGCCACGCAACCCGCGACCTTGCCGTCGGCGTCGTGGACCAGCTTCAAGATCTTGCATTCCATGAAGACCTCGGTCCCCATCGAGACCACTTTTTGCTGCAGGGTGCGAATGAGCTCGAGGCCCGTGCGGTCGCCCACGTGCGCCAGGCGCGCGTAGCGATGGCCGCCGAAGTCACGCTGCAGGATCTTGCCGTCCTGGGTGCGGTCAAAGAGCGCACCCCACTGCTCGAGTTCGAGCACTCGCGCGGGCGCCTCCTTGGCGTGCAGTTCGGCCATGCGGTTGTTGTTGAGGTATTTCCCACCGCGCATGGTGTCACGAAAGTGCACCATCCAGTTGTCCTCGGGGTAGACGTTGCCCATCGCCGCCGCCATACCGCCCTCGGCCATCACCGTGTGGGCCTTGCCCAGGAGTGACTTGGTCACGATGGCGACCTTGAGTCCGCGCTGTTTGGCCTCGATGGCGGCGCGTAGTCCCGCTCCGCCCGCACCGATGATCAGTACGTCGTAGTCGTGGTGTTCGTAGGTCACGTCAGTCCTTCTTAGAAGAGTTTGTAATCAGTCAGGGCGCCCGACGCCACCAGACGCACGTAGACGTCGGTGAGGGCGACGAAGACGAGCGAGGCCCACGCGAAGTTCATGTGTTTGGCGTTGAGTGGGGTGAGGAACTTCCAGAAGCGGTAGCGAACCGGGTGCGCCTTGAAACTCTTCACCCCGCCGCCGCAGAGGTGTCGACAAGCGTGGCAGCTCAGCGAATATAACCACAAGAGCGTGGCGTTCACCGTGAGCACGATGGTGCCGACGGTCACGCCCCAGCCCTCACCGGGCTGGCGAAAGGCCATGACCGCGTCGTAGGTCAACAGGCAATTGAACACGAGTCCCGCGTAAAAGAAGTAGCGGTGCACGTTCTGCATGATGAGGGGGAAACGTGTCTCCCCGGAGTAGTTACCGTGGGCGTCGGACACCGCGCACGCCGGCGGCGACCACCAAAAGGCCCGGTAGTAGCTGCGACGGTAGTAGTAACAAGTGAGACGAAAGCCCAGGGGAAAGATCAAGATCAACAACGCGGGCGAGAGCGTCCATCCGTTGATAGCGAATCCCGCTTTGGCCCCCGGCACGCAACTACCGGCGATGCAGGGGGAGTAGAAGGGGCTGATGAGGTCACGACCGACGTTGGCGCCGACGTAGTAGTACCGGTTCTGGAACGCCGCCCAGGTGGAGTAGATGATGAAGGCGGTGAGGATGGAGACGGTGACCACGGGTTGAATCCACCAGCGATCCTGACGCAGGGTCGTGGCGTCGGGACCACCCCGCGTTCCGCCTAGTACGACCTTGGTGGAACTCTCCGTGGTTGACACTGCGTCTCCTTACTCACTTGACCACCAACCCGCACGCGGCGAGGGGGCAGTCGGGCCCATTCTAAATAGGTACTACGAGGCCCGCTCGAGGCCAGAAAAAGGTTCTAGTGGTGGCCGCCGCGGCGACCCTCGGCGGTGCCCCCGAGGAGGGCCCAGACGACGAGTCCGAGACCCGGCACGAGGAGCCATATGCCAAAGACCAGGGCGAGGACGACGAAGAACGCGCCCATCCCCATCACGAAGGGGAAGATCGACGAACCCGGGAAGGTGCCGATCACACCGGCGCCCTCGGGCTGGGTGGCCTGGGGGTTGTCCTCGGGACGGGGCTTCATTCGCCGACTCCACCAGTAGTAGTAACTACCCGGCAAGAAGCACAGCAACATGCCCGCGAACATCATCACGCCGCCGGCGTTTTCGAGGCTCCAGTTCCAGTACACCGCGCACATGAGCCCAAAGAAGGTGCCCAGACTCAAGAGGACCTTGGCTTCTACTTTCATGCGGGCGCCTCCTCACTCTCGTGCACGCCGTGTACGTCGTGTTCGCCGTGGTGCAATGATCGGTGGTCGGGGTGGTTGTAGTCCCAGGTGGGACGCTCGGAGCGGATCTGGGGCAGGCGGTAGAAGTTGTGGTGCGGCGGCGGTGAGGTGGTGAACCACTCGAGGGTCTGCGCGTCCCACGGGTTGTCGCCGGCCGGGTACTTCTTCCAACTGACCACGATGTTGACGACGAAGATGATGGTCGAGACGCCGATCATCACCGCGCCCGCGGTGGAGATGTCGTTGAGCGTCTTCCACTGGGGGTCGGCGGGGTACACCCCTACGCGTCGCGGCATCCCGTAGAGGCCGAGGAGGTACAAAGGAAAAGTGAAGACCTGCGTGCCGAGGAAGAGGAACCAGAACTGCGCCTTACCGAGCCGTTCGTTGAGGAGGTACCCGGTGATCTTGGGACCCCAATAGAAGAGGCCGGCCATCGCGCCCAGGACCAGGGCCATCACGATGGAGTGGAAGTGCGCCACGACGAAGTAGGTGTCGTGGGTGAAGAAGTCCAGCGGCGGGCTCGCGAGGTAGATACCCGTAAGTCCGCCGACGAGGAACGTGAACAAGAAACCGACGGCCATCAACATCGACGTGGAGAACCAGACTTGGCCCTTCCACATCGTGCCGATCCAGTTGAACATCTTGATGCCGGTCGGCACCGCGATCAACAGGCTCATGATCGAGAAAAAGGGCAACAGCACCACGCCGGTGGTGAACATGTGGTGCGCCCACACCCCGAGTGACAACGCGGCGATGGAGAGGGTGGCGAAGATCATTCCCTTGTAGCCAAAGACGGGCTTGCGCGAGAACACCGCGATGACTTCGGTGACCATGCCGAAGAAGGGGAGGGCGAGGATGTACACCTCGGGATGTCCCCAGAACCAGAAGATGTGTTGCCACAGCACGGGCACGCCACCTCCCGCCACGGAGAAGATATGGGTTCCGAAGTGTCGGTCGCAGTAGAGCATGATCAGGCCCGCGGTGAGCACCGGGAAGGCCAGCAGGATCAAGATTGCGGTCACCAGCATGTTCCAGGTGAAGATCGGCATGCGGAACATCGTCATGCCCGGCGCGCGCAAGTAGAAGATGGTGGCGCAGAGATTCACGCCGGTGAAGATCGCCGAGAAGCCGGTGAGCAGGAGGCCACCGATCCACAGGTCCGCCCCCGAGCCAGGGGTGTTGAGGGAGTTCGAGAGGGGCGCGTAACCCACCCAGCCGAAGTTCGCGGCCCCACCGGCGACGAAGAAGCCCGAGAGCATCGTGATCGACCCGGTGAGGTAGAGCCAGTACGACAGCGCGTTGAGCCGGGGGAAGGCCATGTCGGGTGCGCCGATCTGAATCGGCACGATGATGTTGGCGAGTGCGCCGAAGGCGAAGGGTCCCGCGAAGAGGTAGATCATGACCGAGCCGTGCATGGTGAACAACTCGTTGTACTGGGCCAACGACACCAGGGTACCGTTCGGCGACGCTAATTGCGCGCGGATAATCTCGGCGAAGGCGCCGCCGATCACCAGCATGATTACCGCGGTCACGGTGTAGGACATGCCGATGACCTTGTGGTCGGTGGAGGTGAGCCAATTGAGGATCCCGGTGGGCCCGTGATGTTCCTCGTGCCCCTCCCCGTGGTGCTCGATGTGAACGGGTGGGTCGAGGACGTCAGTCATTCTTTATCTCCCGAACTTGGTGTACGAGGCCTTCGAGGCAACACCCGACGCGAGTTCCTCGTTGGTGGTTTTGATGGCGGCGGCGGCGGCGGCCGCCGCCGCCGGGTTGTTGAAGGTGGCGAGCCACTGGGCGTACTGGGCGGGACTGACGACCTTGACACGGAACCACATGAGTGAGTGGTACAGACCGCATAACTGGGTGCACTGGCCAAAGAACGTCCCGGTGTTCTCCGCGCGGAACGTGAACTGGTTCACGACGCCGGGCAGGGCGTAGCGAGAGAAATTGAAGGCGTGCACGTAAAAGCCGTGGATGACGTCGGTGGAGGTGAGATTGACGTGGACATTGGTATTGACCGGCATTTCCATGACGGGGCTCTGGGTGGTCTGACCGTAGACCAGAGCGTTACTGCCCGGGTAGGTGAACTGCCAGCCCCACTGGAAGGCGTTGACGTTGATGGTGACGTTGGTCTTCGGATTCGACGTCTCCTTATTCTCCACGACGAGGGTGGCGGCGAAGAGTCCAAAGACGATGAGAATCGGCATCACCGTGTAGAAGACCTCGAGGGGGAGGTGGTACTGGTGCTGGACGGGGATGTGGTCACCCTTGCGTCGATAGCGCACGACCGCCCACGCCATTAGTCCGACCGTGATACCGCCGACGATCACGGCGCCGATGGAGAATCCCTGCCAGAGGTGAAACACGGATTTCGAACTCGTGGTATCGCCCGGACTGGCACCGAATCCTGGCACGGTGCAACCGGACAGGACCAGGGCAGCCAGGGGTAGCGCAGCCGCTCGGCGCACGCGACGCCAGCGGCGCGACCGATCCGGTGCACCCTGAGGGGGCAGGGCGGGTGTAGGCACGACTAAACCTTAGCCAACTTTTATGCGCCCACTCTCTCGCGTCGCGCGGAGCACGACGACGTCCGACGTAGCGCGATCATCGGAGTCTCTCAACTCGGCGAGCCGTGGTCGCCGGGGGGCGCAGTGGGGGGCGTCGGATTCGTGGGTGGCGTCGTCGCGTCGTCGGTCTTGGACGTTTTGAGACCCTTCTCGAACTCATTCTTGGCCGACCCGAGGTTGCGAGCCAGCTTGGGGATCGCCGAGCCGCCAAAGACGAGCGCTAGGACAACCACGAGGACAATGATGCCGTCGACTCCATCAATATTGGCGAGAAACACGATCTACTCCTTTGGCCTGCGGTGACCTCAGCGTACTCCTCTGATCCGGCGCCCACACCCCGGGGCCCGTGGGCAGACTGCGGCGAAACCCTCTTGCTCGCCGTGGGCGTGTCGCGGTCCTAGGGTGCGTCGTCCTAGCCCGCCAGCGCGACGCCCAACACCATCGCCGCCAGGGTGGCCAGGGTGCCGATTCCCGCGAATATTCCCTTCGCGCGCGCCGTGGTGGCTCGCGTATGGAGAAAGGTGCCGACACCGGCGAGGACGACCGCCAGCATCTTGATACCAAAGGCGGTGTTCCAACCCGACGACATGGTATTGCCGTGCACGGCGGCGTAGTTCCACACGCCCGTCAGGATTAATAGCCAGAACGCGGGCCAACTGAGACGACCAAAGGCCTGAGCGACCTTGCGGGGCGCGTCCTCACCCAGGGAGCGGATGGTCGGCAGGAGTCCCGCGACGACGATCTGACCCCCGAGCCAGACGCAGGCCGCCAGGATATGCAGACTCAAACGGGTGATGGTGGACGCTGAGGCGAGGTGCAGGGTGGTGGCGATCACGACGAGGTACCTTGCCACATCGGTGGGCGCTTCTGGGCGAAGGCGATGGCTCCCTCGAGGGCGTCCGCGCTCGCGGCGACGGCGGTGAAGGCCTCCGCGTTGAGCGACCAGGCCGCGTCCTCGGTCAATTCCACCGCGTCGCGCATCACGTGTTTGGAGGTCCTCACCGCCAGGGGGGCGTTGGCGCATATCCGTTTGGCCAGCGCCACGGCCACGTTCATGACGTCGGCACTCGGCGTCACCCGATTGACCAGACCGACGTCGTAGGCGCGCTGAGCGCTGAGGGGCTCACCGGTGAGCGCCATCTCCAGAGCTACCGCGCGTGCGATGCGACGGGGCAGGCGGATCAAGCCGCCCGCGCCCGCGATGAGACCACGTTGGACCTCGGGGATCCCAAAGACGGCGTGCTCGGCGGCGACCACCAGATCGCAGGCGAGCAATATTTCGAATCCTCCGGCCAGGGCCGACCCGTTGGCCGCGCCGATGAGGGGCTTGGTGAAACGGCGTTGGGTCACCCCACCAAATCCCTGATCAGTAGCGGCAAACTCTCCCTGCGCGAAGGCCTTGAGGTCCATACCCGCGCTGAAGGCCTTGTCCTCGGCCCCCGTCAGGATCACCACCCAGACGTCGTCGTCGTTCTCGCAGTCGTCCAGGGCGGAGCTGAGCGCCACGGCCGTGGCGAGATTGATGGCGTTGCGGGCCTGGGGACGGTTGATCGTCAGGACCTCGACGTGTTCGTCACGACTTCGCAGTACTTCGTCGCTCATAGAAAACGCCTCTCTCTCTTTGCCCCGGTCGGTGTCCCTGACGCATCGGTCGGGTCCGACAGACTCGGCCAAACGCTAGCGGACGAGTCGCCACGTGCGAAACTGGCGCCGTGTCGACGAAACCTCGCCTGCTCGCGTCATTGAGCGCCTACGCCTGCGAGGGCGGTCTCGACGGGCGCTACGAGCCCGCTACGTGCTATCGCCCGACCATCGCTCTGGGTCGCCACCCGGGACCCGGAAGGGCGCAGGAACTCTGGGAGAACTACGAGGTCGTTCTCGATCTGGCGAGTGACCTCGGCCTTGAGGGGGTCTGTCTGGAGGTGTCCTGGGCACGACTCGAACCACGACGAGATCAACGGGACCTCGCGGCGCTGTCGCGCTACGCCGAGGTGATCGCTCACGCGCGACGCCGGGATCTGTGGGTGACGGTGGCCGCCATCGACGCGGCCTGGCCCGCGTGGCTCGGGCTCGAAGCGTGGTTGATGCCCTGGGTGACCCCCGTGGCGCTGGCGTACGTCGAGTGGATCGCGACGTCGCTCGACGCCGACGCCCTGAGAGTCTTTGCTTCGCGCGACCTTTTGACCCGTGGGTTCCTCGAGGACCGCGCGGGGCCGCCATGGCGTCGCGGGGCCGACGACGACGCTGCGTGCGCGAGCGCGAACCTCGACCTCATCGAACGCGCCGCACTCGAGCTGGCGCGGGTGAGGGTCGTGTCGGCTCGCAGTGTCGAACTCGATGAGGTCGACGAATTCGCCGAGGACCTACGAGGGGTCGACGAAGTGCACCTGAAATCCTTGGTTCGCGGCACTGGACCCCTGGCGTCGCGTCGGGGGATCCTGGCGCGACGAGGTCACGAGTGGGTCGTGGCTGACGAGGAGATAGCGCGACGAGTGGCGCGGCGCGCCTAGGGCTGGGTGGGCGGGGGGGTCGGCGGCGAGGCCCGCGCCTGCAATTTACGACGCCGACGCCCGCGCCGTAGAAGGTCGAATCCCACGATGGTGAGGACGATGAGCGCGACGATGCCGATCGAGACCCAGCTCGAATACTTCTCGATCCTGGGCAGTTGTGAGCCGCCGTAGTAGCCAAAGAGCGAGTAGGCGACGCCCCACACCATTCCCCCCAGGGCGTTGGCGACGAAGAATCGGCGATAGTGCATGTTGCTGATACCCGCCAGACCTGGCATGACGGCGCGAAGGAAGGCCGCGAACCGACCGAAGAAGACGTAGAGCGGCCCTCGGCGTTGCATGCCCGCCATGGCGCCGTCGAGCTCGTCGCGGTGGCGCTGGAGCAACTTGAGCTCTAAGAGTCGTTCACCGTAGTGGTGACCGAGGAAAAAGCCGACCGAATCGCCCAGGATCGCCGCAACGACGACCAGCACGCACAGCGCACCGATATTGATGTTGCCCTGGCTGGCGATGACTCCCGCGACGATGACCGACGTCTCGCCGGGCAAGACGAAGCCGACGAAGAGCGCGGTCTCGCCAAAGACGAGCAGCATGACCAGTCCGTACACCCAGATGCCCGGGAGGCGGTGGAGTTCGTTGAGGACGAATGAGATGATCGAGGCGCTAATCATCACGACATCCTTACCGACGCGCGCGCCGCGCCGCGCGTTTATTACCGCCAGTTTAGAATCCCCAGGTGCCCCGACCCGCCCTCGCACCCGCGATCGTCGTTCGAGGTGTCGCGACGCGGTGGTGGGCGCTCTCGGAATGGTCGCTACTCCCGTTGCGCCTCTTCCTGGGCGTGACCTTCGCTTACGCGGGACTTCAGAAATTGGCCAATCCGGCCTTCTTCGCGGCGAAGTCCCCGGCGTCGATCCAGGTTCAGATGTCCGGGGCGGCGCGTCTGAGCCCGATTCATTCATTCCTGCACGCGTTGTTGCCCCACGCCGTCCTCATTGGTTGGGTCCTCGCGTACGGCGAACTGGCGATCGGCGTGGGGACCCTACTCGGACTCAAGACCCGCGTCGCCGCGGTCGCGGGGGCGTCGGTGAGCCTAAGCCTGTTCTTGACCGTGAGCTTCCATTCGTCGCCCTATTTCACCGGCGCGGATATCGTCTTTTTCTTCGCGTGGGTACCGCTCATCGTGGCGGGGGGTGGATCGCGCTGGAGCATCGACGCGTTCATCGCGCGCCGCGCCGCCCGCCAGGCTGGTTTCTGCCTGGCGCCACTGGTGGCGCTGCCCTTCGACACGGTGCAGCGGCTCTGTGGTTTTTACCACGAGGGATTGTGCTCCGCGCGGGCGAGCGCCGCGTGCGCGGCGTCGGCGTGTCCCGTGCTCGTGTCGCGACCGCCGCAGGTCACTGCGGTGAGCGACAAGACCTTCGACCGACGCTCCGTGGTGATCGGCGCCAGTACCGTCGCCGTCGTGGCGAGCGCCGCGGCGGTGACCGGTCTCTTGACGACCGCCGCCGGTCACCTCGAAGCGAGTGCGGTCACGGGCGCGAGGAACTCGACCCCGAACATCCGCGCGCTAGCGGGATCGGGCGCCAGTGTCGGCACCGGCAGCGCTGCGGAGACGACGCGAACCGATCTGGGGCCGGCGACCTCAGTGCCGGTCGGTGCCGCGTCGACCTTCACTATTCCTTCCTCGGGCGATCCGGGTATCGTGGTGCAACTGACCGAGGGGAACTTCGTGGGTTACGACGCCGTGTGTCCTCACGCCGGGTGCACGGTCGGGTACGCGTCATCGCAGAAACTCTTGGTCTGTCCCTGTCACGGATCGCAGTTCCTGGCGGCGACCGGCGAGGTCGTGTCCGGGCCCGCCCCGCACGGACTCACGCCACTCACCATTGTGGAGGCCTCCAACGGTAACCTTTACTTGCAATGAGCGATGCCGCGCGCCGAGTGCTGGTGGTGGAGGACGACGAGGCACTGGCTCGGGCCATTGCCGACCTCCTCGGTGACGAGGGTTTCCACGTCGAAATGCGCCACGACGGCTTCAGTGGTCTGGCGGCCGCGTTGGAGTCGTCCTACGACGTCATCGTGCTTGACCTGATGTTGCCGCGTCGCAACGGCTTTAGCGTCTGTATGGATATCCGCGAGGCCGGGATCCATACGCCCCTGCTTATCTTGACCGCGAAGAACGGCGACCTGGACGAAATCGAAGGACTCGACTCCGGCGCCGACGATTTCCTGCGCAAACCCTTCGAGTGGCCAGTTCTCCTGGCGCGCATCAACGCTCTCCTGCGGCGCTTCGACCGTGGACAAAGTCGCAAGATCGCCGTGGGTGACGTGGTCCTGGACACCATTAGCCGCCAGGTCTCGGCCACGGGGGTGGAGGCCAAACTCACGTCGCGTGAATTCCGCGTCCTCGAGTACTTGATGGAGAACGTGGATCGCACGGTCACCAAGAACGAGATTCTCGCCGTGGTCTGGGGCCCCGAGTTCGACGGTGATCCCAACGTCGTCGAGGTGTACGTGGGTTATTTACGCCGCAAACTCGACCTGAAAGGCGCGGCGTCGAAAATAAAGACGATTCGCAGCGTGGGGTACGTGTTCTCGAGCGGGGTATGAAGCGCCGGTACTTATCGATCCGCGCGCGACTCACTATCGTCACCGTCCTGGTCGTCGCCACGCTCCTGATCGTCACCGGGGGTGCGATTCTCGTGCTGGGGCGTCACTCCAACACCGCCGCCGCCGTCAACCGCGTCGATCAGGCGATGTCTGAGGTACAGGACCGCGACGCCAAGAAGTTGCTGCCTGATCGTGGTGAGCTCAGTTTGAGCACCCCGGGTAACGTCGTGGTGCAGGTGACGAACCTCGCCGGGAACGAGGTCTGGGCCGCCAGCAGCACCATCTATCACTACCGCGTGCTCTCCCACGAGGTGGCCAGCGTCACGGCGCCCAACTACTACATCGTGCAGTTGCTCAAATGGACCAAGCACGGTGCGCTGAAGGGTCAATTGAGTTGGGGTGCGGCGCAGGGCATCATCACTCCACGAGGGCCGGGTTTGCTCGTGGCCTTCAACTACGGCTCCGCCGTCTCCCGGGCCAACCACCTGCTCTTGACCATCCTCATCGTGGCGGTGCCCCTCCTCTTGCTGATCGTCGCGTTCATCGTGTGGATCTCGGTGGGACTCACGCTCTCGCCCATCGAGGCCATCCGTCGACGAGTGGCGACGATTGCGGCGAACGACCTCACCGAGCGAGTGCCCGAGTCGGGTGGCGACGACGAGGTGTCGCGAATGGCCAAGACGCTCAACGCCATGTTGGACCGTCTCGAGACCAGCACGCGAGTGCAGCAGGAGTTCATCTCCAACGCCTCGCACGAGTTGCGAAGCCCCCTGACCACCTTGTTGGCGACCGCGGATCGGGCGTCGAACCACCTCGACGACACTGACTGGGCGGAATTCACCGAGACGATTCGGCGCGAAGGTCGCCGTATCGATTCGCTCGTGGACGACCTGTTCTTCCTCGCGCGCAGTGATGAGCGGCGTGAGACGATGCGCCGTGACGAGGTCGACCTCGACGACATCCTCGACGAGGAGGCGCGGCGCGTGCGTCACCTCACCTCACTGAGTATTTCCACCGTCGGTGTCCAGCCGGTACGAGTCTGGGGTGACCCGGCGATGTTGCACCGGCTAGTGCGTAACGTCGTTGACAACGCGACGCGATTTGCGAACGAGGAAGTCTCGTTCTCCACTCGTTACGTCGGCCCGATGGCCGAGATTTGCGTGCACGACGACGGGGCGGGCGTCGACGTGGCGACGTCGGAGCGTCTGTTCCAACGATTCGTTCGATCCGATCTCGCGCGTTCACGCGCGTCGGGAGGGACGGGACTAGGACTACCAATTGTCGCCGAGATCGCGCAGCGACACGGGGGGGAGGCCCGCTTCATCTCCGCGGAGTCGGGTTCGACGATGCGGATTCGACTGCGACGTTATTAGTCTGAAGTTCGAGGTAGACGCGGGTCGTCGACACGCGCGGACGTCGGAATGAGGCGTGATGAAGGAGAGCACCATCCGGGTCGCGAGGTGGTCGCTCCTGCGCCTCTTGACCTTGGGGGCGGTGGGCGAGACGATCTGGACGGTGTACGTCGGGTTCGCGTTGCCCCGTCACTACGTCGCCAACCACTGGGACGTCGCCTGGGTGGGGCTCGACGTGGCCCAGGTCGCGATGTTGTCAGCGTCCGCCTGGGCGGCGTGGCGCCGCGACACCCTGCTGGTCCTGTTCGCGACCATCAGTGCCACCTTATTGACGGTCGACGCGTGGTTCGACGTGACGACCGCGCGTCGCGGTGAACTCGGCGTGAGCATCCTGATGGCCATCCTCATCGAGGTTCCTTCCGCCCTGGTGCTCTACTGGGTGGCGTACCGCGGCTTACGACACACCGTGCTGCTCGCGGCGAGCGAAGCGGGCGGGACCAAGCGGCCCACGACCCTAGACGTCGTCGAGAACAACGACGCGATCTGATCACGTCGCGCCATCACTCCGGCGCGGAAGCATCTTTCTTTCGCCAGGCCTTAGGGTCCCCGACGCTCTCGAGGCGCACGCCCTCGAGGGTGAGGAGGTAGCGCTTGACGTCCTCGCCGCCGCCGTAACCTCCGAGACCACTCGACGCCACCACGCGGTGGCACGGTACCAGTACCGGCCACGGATTGGCGTGGTTCGCATTGCCCACCGCTCGCGCCGCGCCCGGGTGGCCCGCCATCTCGGCGACCCGCGCGTACGTGGCGACGCTGCCGTAGGGAAGGGCCACGAGGGCGCGCCACACGGCGCGTTGAAACGAGGTGGCCGCGGTCTGGGCGAACTCGACGTCGAAGTCTCGGCGAGTCCCGTGGAAATACTCTTCGAGTTGTTCGCGGGCGCGCGCGACCGGTTCGTGCGGGTGCGACGAAGACGTGATTGCCCCCTCGTGGGGCATGTGGACCCGGGTGACGCCCACCGACGTTCCCTCGATGACCCATGTGCCCACGGGCGAAGAAATAGTGGCGAAGGAAAGATCCATGAAGTATTTTTACTTCGGTCACCGGTGGTGCGTCGTCACCAGTGACCACCCCAAGCCAAAGACTTCACAAAGGTCCCGCCGGTGACCCCGTGGTTCTGCCTGCTAAAACTGTGGAATGAAAATCTCTCTCTTTCGGGAGTCGCGCACGGGCGAAACACGCGTCGCTCTGACGCCCGACGCCGTGAAGGGTCTCGTCGCCGACGGGTGGACGGTTGAAGTTCAACGGGGTGCGGGCGTCCTCGCTCACTTCACCGACGAGGCGTACTCCCTGGTGGGGGCGACTCTAGTGGAGACCCCGTCGGGTGACGTCAACCTACGCGTCAATCCTCCCACCCTCGACGAGGTGGCCCAGCTCCCCGAAGGTTCGATTCATCTATCGTTTTTATCGCCACTGCTCAACCTCGATATCGTGCGCGCCCTCAATGACCGCCGTGTCACCACGCTCTCCTTTGACCTGCTGCCCCGTATTTCGCGCGCGCAGTACATGGACGCGCTCTCCTCGCAGGCGACCGTCTCGGGCTATCGTTCGGCCCTGGCGGCGGCCTCGTACTTCGATCGCTTCTTCCCCCTTCTCACGACAGCCGCGGGCACCATTCGCCCGGCCAAGGTACTGGTGATGGGGGTGGGTGTCGCGGGTCTCCAAGCCATCGCTACGGCCAAGCGACTCGGCGCCAAGGTGCGCGCCTACGACGTGCGGTCCGCCGCCAAGGAAGAGGCGGAGTCGGCGGGCGCGGTCTTCGTCAAGCTCGGTGTGACCGCGGACGCCTCGGGCGGATACGCGCGTGAGCTCACCGACGACGAGCGCGCCCAGCAGCAGGCCGCATTGTTGAGCGAGGTCGCTAACGCGGACATCGTCATCACCACCGCCGCAGTCCCAGGGCGAAAGGCTCCGATCCTGCTCACCGCCGCGATGGTCGACGCCATGGGTGAGGGCTCCCTGGTGATCGACATGGCCGCCGATGGCGGTGGCAACTGCGAGCTCACCAAGTCCGGTGAGGTCGTTGTTCGCGGTGGCGTGCGCGTCGTCGGGTTGTCGAATCCGCCCGCGCAGATGGGAGCGCACGCCAGTTTCATGTACGCCAACAACGTCGTCAAGCTCCTCGCCCTTTTCGGGACCAAGGGCGAAGTGCACCCCGATTGGTCCGACGAGGTCGTCGCCGGCGTCACGGTGGCGCGCGATGGACACATCAACCACGCCGCGACCGCCGAAGCGCTGGGCGTGGTCCGCGTGACGGTGAATGGTGAACCCAAGGAGGACGAGTGATGGGTAACGCCCTGCTGCAGTACGCCACGGTGTTGATGCTGACGATCTTCGTCGGCATCGAGATCATCGCCAAGGTGCCGAGCATCTTGCACACGCCGCTCATGAGTGGCTCCAACGCCATCCACGGCGTCATCTTGGTGGGGGCCATGCTGGTCTTGGGTTCGGCCAACACCACGCTCGAAGACGTGCTGGGCTTTCTCGCCGTCGTCCTGGCCACGCTCAACGTGGTGGGTGGTTTCGTCGTGACTGACCGCATGCTCGAGATGTTCAAGGCCAAGCCCAAGGCGCCGACGCCGAAGAAGGACGAGGTGTCCTCGTGAGTCGTGGCACACTGATCGACCTGTTGTACTTGGTATCGGCGACCACGTTCATCCTGGCCCTCAAGGGTCTCGGCAGCCCCAAGCGGGCCCGCTTGGGGAACGGAGTCGCTGCGGTGGGAATGCTCATCGCCGTGGTGGCCACGTTCTTTACGCGCGTCGACGGTCACGCGCTGCACCACGTCCTGTTGATCATCATCGCCATGATTCTCGGCGTGGTGGTGGCGGTGCCCACCGCGCGCTTCGTGCGAATGACCGCGATGCCCCAGCTCGTGGCCATCTTCAACGGCGTGGGTGGCGGTGCCGCCGCGCTCGTGTCCATTACTGAGTTCGTCCACATCCATTCGACGCGACCAGCCACCTACGTGACGCTCGAAGTCCTGCTGGGTGTCCTGATCGGTACCGTTTCGTTCTCGGGGTCGGCGATCGCCTTCGCCAAGCTCCAAGAGCTCATGACCGGCCGACCCGTCACCTACCCGGGTCAGCAGATCATCAACGCGCTACTAGGTGGCGCGGGGCTCGTGCTGATCATCGTGATCCTGGTGAGTGGCCAGACCACACTGCTGTGGATCCTCCTGGCGCTGGCCTTCGTACTGGGGATCGCCTTCGTCTTGCCCATCGGCGGCGCCGACGTGCCGGTGCTGATCTCGCTACTCAACTCCTTCACCGGTCTCGCGGTCGCGGCGTCGGGGTTCACCCTGGGGTCCAACCTGCTCATCGTCGCGGGTACCCTCGTGGGAGCGTCGGGCATCTTGTTAACGCGCCTGATGAGTAAGGCCATGGGGCGTAGTCTCTCGAACGTCTTGTTCTCGGCCTTCGGTTCGGTCATCACCGCGAGTGGCGCGAGCGGTGTGGACGCGCGCCCCGTGCGCTCCGGGTCGGCCGAAGACGCCGCGGTGTTGTTGAGTTTCGCCAGCCGGGTGGTGATCATCCCGGGCTACGGCCTGGCGGTGGCCCAGGCCCAGCACGTGTTGCGCGAATTGGGTGAAGAGCTCGAGAAGAAGGGTATCGAGGTGGTCTACGCGATCCACCCCGTGGCGGGACGCATGCCGGGGCACATGAACGTGTTGCTCGCCGAGGCCAACGTCCCGTACGAGAAGTTGCTCGAACTCGACGAGGCGAATTCAGAATTGCAGACCGCCGACGTCGCCTTGGTGGTGGGCGCCAACGACACCGTCAACCCGGCCGCCAAGGACGATAAGAATTCGCCGATTTACGGAATGCCCATCATCAACGCGGATCTGGCCGAGAACGTCTTGTTCCTCAAGCGCTCGATGCGCCCGGGTTTCGCGGGGATTGAGAACGAGTTGCTCTACAATCCCAAGACGACGCTGATCTTTGGTGACGCCAAGGACACCTTGACCAAGATCGTCGGCGCCGTCAAGGCCGGATAGTCGTGCCTAGGCCGTTGCTTGGTCGAGGTGCGCCAGCTGCGCCGCGCTGAGCTCGATCACCGCCTCGGCGTTGGCGCGAATCTGCTCGGCGCTGGAGGCGCCCGCTATGACCGACGGGACCACCCGGTGGCGTAACAGCCACGAGAAGGCGAAATCGAGGACCGAGAGGTTCTCGTGGTCGGCGTATTCGACCAGGGCGTCGACGCGCGTGCGCAACGCGTCGCTGAGCCAGTGCGCCTTGCGATCCTCGGGCATGAGATCGAGGCGCGTGCCGACGGGTACGGGTTGACCCGGTCGCACCTTGCCCGTCAAGAGGCCGTTGGCGAGGGG
>JAJZEN010000007.1 GCA_021828545.1 Actinomycetes bacterium | reverse complement strand
CCGGCGACGCGATAGCGAGGTCTACGTCGCGCGCGACGACGATCACCTCGTCGGCGGCGTCACCTACGTGCCGAGTCCCCATCACGCTATGGCCGAATTTCTTGACCCCGACGCCTGTGGCATTCGCATGCTCGCCGTCGATCCCGCCCACCAGGGCCGCGGAGCGGGCGCCGCCCTCGTCCGAAGCTGTATCGCCCGAGCGGCCGAGCAACGTCGCTCTCGGATCATCCTGCATTCGGCCCCGTCGATGGTCCTGGCGCAAGCGATGTACGTGAAGTTGGGTTTTGAGCGAGCCCCGGAACTCGACGAACTCATCCACGAGGATTCCCTCGACGACGAGGGCTTGCTTCTGCGGGCCTACACGTTCTCCCTGTAGACGAAACCGAGTCGAACTCAGTTCAGGGGCGACGCGTTTCCAAGGGTCACGACGATGACGACAAGTGTGCCGGTTCGCCACCCCCACCGAACCAAGTACTGGGCCCGGTCCCTCGTCGTCGACTCCGAGTACCTATGGTCCCTCGACGAAGAAATTCCACAGACTTAGTGCGAGCGGTCACGCCACTTCGACGCGCTCGTAACGTCGTCACGGCACATTTAGATTGTTCTTAGACGTTAACAATTCGCACTTCACCAACGACGCCCATAATGAAGACAAGACTGTTGTAGAGGAGGATCCATGGACTGGACCACGCGAAGCCCTGAGGACAATGCCGAGAACCGCGAGGTTCCCGAAGCACACCAGATCCCCGAGGCGCACCAGATTCCCGAGGCGAACGGGGTGCCACGGGGTGACGTTCCCGAGGCCCCCAACTTCGCGCGGGCCACCCGGGGACAGCGGGTCAGTTTCACGGTGGGTCGTACCACGATCCTGCTCGCGGGTGGCCTGGTTCTCGTGGCCGCCGTCGGCGGCTCGGGATTCATCATCGGTCACTACGTGGGACGTCCCTCGACGCCCACGGCCTTAGGTAGCGCCCTTCCCCAGGTCGAATTTCCTTCGAGCGGCTCCTTCGGCAATTTCTTTGGAGGAGCCAGTGGTTCGAGTGGTTCGAGTGGTTCGAGTGGTTCGACCGTGACACCGAGCACCCTGCCCGCGAACGCGCCCTCGGCCGCGGCGGCCGCCAAGATCGCGGCCAAGGTCGACGTCGGCGTCGTCGACATCACGACCAATGCGGCCTACTCCTCGTCGAGCGCGGCGGGCACCGGGATGATCCTCTCGTCCAATGGCCTCGTTCTCACCAACAACCACGTGGTCGACGGAGCGACGTCCATCAGTGTGCGCGACGTCGCGACGAACGCGACCTACAGCGCCAAGGTGCTGGGGTACAGCGTCACCAAGGACGTCGCGCTCCTGCAACTCAACGGCGCGTCGGGACTCTCGACCGTGACCCCCGCGAACTCCAACGCCGTCAAGCCCAGTGAGGCCGTCGTGGGCGTCGGCAACGCCGGTGGCGTCGGTGGCACACCCAGTTACGCCCCCGGCGCCGTGATCGCGACCGACCAGTCGCTCACCGCGGCCGATCCGGGCAACCTCACGGGTTCCGAGAAGCTCTCGGGAATGATTCAGATCGCCGCCAGCATCGAACCGGGTGATTCGGGTGGTCCGCTGGTGAACGCGCAAGGTCGCGTGATCGGCATGGACACCGCGGGCTCCTCCTCCGGGTCGGGATTGGGCTTCGGCCAAGTGGCCACCAACACTCAGGGCTACGCCATTCCGATCAATACCGCCCTGGCCGTCGTGCGCACCATTCAGGGGGGCACCTCGACGACCTCGGTGCACGTCGGGGCCACTCCGATCATCGGGATCGAGATCAGCGCCACGCTCTCGGGCTTCGAAGGTACCGCTCCGGCGGTGTCGGGCGTCCAGATCGCCGGCCTGGCCTCTGGTACGCCCGCGGCCACTTCGGGACTGGCCCCGGGGGACGTCATCACCGCCCTCAACGGGCACGCGGTGAATTCGGCCACCCAGTTGTCCGCCTACGTGCAGTCCTTGCACACGGGCTCGCGCGTCAAGGTGAGCTACACCACGACCAGTGGCGCGTCAGCGACCACGACCACGACCCTCGTCGCTGGTCCCCCTCTGTAGCCCGACCAGACACTCCCTGCGCCGCGACCACGACCCGAGTGGTACGTGTCGAATCTCGTGGGACATGACTGGCTATCGGTTGGATTCCAACGTATATTGCTAATCGGTAATATTAGAGAAACATTGTTAATTAGTAATAACCGTACTAATATTGCTATATGGCAATAACCAACGAATTCCAAGTGAATCGAGCGTCTGACTTCGGTGCCGCCTTACGGCATTTTCGTATCGAGGCGGGGAAGACTCAGGCGCAGGCCGCAGCACTGGAGAGAATCGGCCAGTCCTACCTCTCATCATTGGAGAACGGGAGATACGGGTCCGCACTCGCCCATACCCTTCGCCTGCTTCGCATGCTGGGATGCGAGGTGATCGTGCGTCCGCGAACTCCTCGTGGTTGAGCGTTTGGTCGTCTGGCTCTACGACACACCGATCGGCGTACTACGACCACCCGACGAACGCGGAACCTTCGGTCTGGAGTGGTTACCCGACGCCCGACAAAGATGGGGGGACAACAGCGTTATCTTGTCGACATCACTGCCGATCGGCGATCGATTCGACAAGCAACCTCGTCGCGTTAGAAACTTCTTCGAGAACCTCCTGCCCGAAGGTCCGGCGCGCGCGGCGATGGCCAAGATGATCAGAGTTTCGGAGACGAACACGTTTGAGTTGTTGGCGGCGTTCGGCCGAGACTGCGCTGGAGCGGTATCTCTACTGCTCGAGAACGAAACGTTGAAGGGAGACGGCGACGGTGGCTACCGGGTACTGAGTACCGACGACCTGCGTGATGAACTAGCGCGCATCGATGTTGTGCCACTCGGAGCGGATCTTGACGGCGACTTTCGCCCTTCTCTTGCCGGATTCCAACGCAAGCTTCTGGTCGGGCGAACCGATGATGGAGAGTGGTCCAAACCGTATGGGAATGCACCTTCGACATGGATCTTGAAGCCTGACGGAAATATTCCCTCCGCCGTCAATGAGTTCGCCTGCTTGAACTTCGCTCGGATGTGTGGAATAACCGTACCGGCCGCCGAGCTCATTCACATCGACGGAGTGCCGACGTTGGCGATTCACCGTTACGACCGGAACGGTCGCGATCGTGTCCACCAGGAAGACGGTCTTCAAGCAACCGGCTTTCCTTCGCGAATGAAGTATGAATCTGACAAGGGGCCCTCGCTACGACAACTGTCGGTCATCGTCAATGAGTTCGGCAATCCCGACGACGTCGATGAATTGTTGCGGCGCGCGATACTCCATCTCGTACTCGGAAACGCTGACGCCCATTCCAAGAACATCTCATTGCTACATCCGTCGAGCGACGTCGGAATAAAGATTGGACCCATCTACGACATTGCGTCGACCGTGTCGATGAAGCCCATCGACGAGTTCGGCAACGCCCGAGAGTTCACTACCCAGCTAGGGCAGTTCATTGACGGGGTTAAGGACGTGAACGATGTCACGCGCGACGACCTCGTCGCCGAAGGTATTTCATGGGGTGTGGGCCGAGGGAGCGCTGAGGCAATTATCGATGGATTTCTCGACACCGCGCGCGAAGCGGCCAATGCCGACGACAGTGGTCTCCGCGAAGTTCTGACTCAGCGCGTCCAACGAATTTCCGTTGGACGCAAGGGTGACCTCAAGGGGTAAGCGTTACGGTCGGTGCGTCATTAATGAAACGAGAGCATTCCCAGCGGGGCGATCTCAAGGGGTGAGAAATGTCTGAGTTTCGTGTAGGCGTTCTGGCGCCGTCGAACGTCGTGAGATTCACCCTTTCCGAGGAAAGTGGTCCTTACGACACCGCGCCATTCCCTCGGCTGACTACCACGTCGTGACACCCTATGCGACGTCCACCATGAGCGGATTACTACAACCCGCGGGGTCGCGCAACCCCCTACGAATTAACGCCACTATCGCGGCCCGCAATACCCGAGACAATGTGGCGCTGGAGTATCAAGAAGAGCACGACGATCGGGGCGAGCGCGAGCAAGACCGCCGAGGTCAGTTTGCGCCAATTGGCCTCGAAAGTTTGCATGTAGTGACTCAAGGCGATCTCGATGGGTTGCACGGAATGAGAGGAGGTCATGATGAGGGGCCACTGGAATTGATTCCACGCCGAAATGAACGTCAGGAGCGCCACGGTCGCCACCGCCGGACGCGCAAGCGGGATGGCGATTTTCCAGATGTAGCGAAAGTGGCCCACCCCATCGAGGCGAGCGGCTTCCCAGTAGGCGCGCGGGAGCCCCTTGAAGAACTGTCGGAAGAGGATGACGCCAAACGTGCTGGCCGCGAACGGAATGATTTGAATGTAGTAGGTGTTGAGCAAATGGAGATGAAGTGCGACAGCGTATTGGGGAATCAGCAGGGCCTGGGAGGGCAACATTATGACCGCGAGGACCATGAAGAAGAAGAAACCGCTACCACGAAATTTCAGTTCCGCCAGCGCGTAGCCCGCCGTCGCCGACGTGAAAATCACTAGGGCCACGGTCGCCACGGAGATGAAGACGGTGTTCAACATATAGTGCAGCCAGTTCGTGTGTTCGATCACGTACATGAACGCGTTCATGTGAAACGAGGGAACGAAATTTGGTGGGAGTGAATAGACGCCGCCGTGGCTGTTGAACGCCGTCACCACTACCCAGTACAGGGGAAACGCGAAGAGGACCGCGATTGCGACGACGGCGCTCCAGCGAAGTGCCTTGAGAACCTTGAGCTTCTTGCGACGTCGTAGGACCTGTTCGACGATACTCATCGGTAGAACACCACGCGGTTCGAGATCCACTTCTGAATCAGCGTCAGGACGAGGATGATGAGAAACAAAATGGCCGCCATCGCCGCGGCGAGACTGAAGTGGTCGTAGGTGAAGGCGGTCGTGTAGACCAGGAGTGCGTCGGTGGTCGTCGAGAAGGCGGGTCCGCCACCGCCGCCGTGGGGGCCACCGGTCATCGTGTAAATCTGGGAGAACGCTTGCCAGCTATTCACGGTGGAGAGGATCAACACGAAGAACGTCGTGGGCGACAGGAGAGGCCAAATGATGCGGCGAAAAATCCGCTGTCGCTTCGCTCCGTCCAACTGGGCGACCTCAATCAAGTCCCGCGGCACGTTGGCGAGTCCGGCGAGGAAGATAATCACGTAGAGCCCGAGGGAATGCCAGAGCGTGTCGATCATCACCGCCGGAAGGGCCCACTGCGTCGTCCCCAGCCAACCCAGGGCGGGAAGGTGCAACGAGGTCAAAACGAAATTGGCCAGGCCGAACTGCGGGTTGAATATCCACACCCAGATGATCGATGTCGCGACCACCGGTGTGACGTGGGGTAGAAACACCGCCGCCCGCCACACTCCGCCGCGCCGCGCGGTCACCGCTTCTCGCAATATCAGGGCGATCGCGAGGGCGATCAGCACCGTGGCGGGGATCATGACGAGGGTGTAATAGCCGGTGGTTTCGAGCGAGTGCAGGAAGAGTGGTTGTGCGAATAACCGACGAAAATTCTCCAGCCCCACGAATTTGGTCCCGGAGGAGAGGACGCTCCAGTGAAAGAAGGATATGTAGAGGAGATACCCCGCCGGCACGTAGAAGAAGATGACGAATACCGCAATCGCGGGAAAGAGTAGACCGTACGCGACGAGCCGATCTTGGAGGTGACGCAGGGATCCCCTCAGCGTTCGGTGGCTCCGGTCTCTTCCTCGCGGGTACTCGAGCGTCTCCGTCGTCGACGGTTCGTCCACCAGCAGGGATCCGCTCGAGCCTCCCTCGATGTCCCTCGGTGCTCCCTCGTCGGTACTCACGCCCTGGCTACCTCGGTCATCAATTCCGTCCGCTGACCCGTCGTGGTGTCAAAGATGTTCACGTGTTCGGCACGGGCGCCCAGAATAATCGACTCGCCTCGCTGAAGCGACACGTTCGTGGCGACGTGAGCGAGCACTGAACTGTCCGGATCCGTCGCGAGAGATGCGTGAACGAGCAAATGGCTGCCCAGGTGCTCCACCATGTCCACCCGACACCAGACCGTCGCCGCATCACTCTCGCCGCCGTTGACCAGATGGAGGTGCTCGGGTCGCACGCCCACGGTCACGTCACGCCCCGAACGAGACAACACGTCGACCATGGAGCGAGGTAACTGAATTGACTCACCGAGCGAGAGTTCCCCCAGCTCATCGGTGGTCCACGGTCGTTGCCAGAGATTCATACCCGGTGAGCCGATGAACCCAGCGACGAACGTATCGGCGGGCGATTCATAGACGTCGCTCGGCTTGCCCACCTGACGAATTTTGCCCTCGTGCATGACCACGAGCCGATCGGCCAACGTGAGGGCCTCGCTCTGGTCGTGGGTGACGTAGATCGTCGTTATCGCGATGCGGTCGTGGAGTTTCGAGAGTTCCATCCGCATTCGGTCCCTGAGGTTGGCGTCCAAGTTGGACAATGGCTCGTCCAGTAGGAATACCTGAGGTTGACGGATCAGGGCGCGACCGAGCGCGACTCGTTGGCGCTGACCACCCGATAATTCCTTCGGTCGGTGGTCGATGACGTGCTCAAGCTCCAAGAGTTCCGCCATCTCCATCACACGGCGATTCACCTCGGCCTTGGCGCGTCGCCGCGAGCCGCGACTGCGTTGGGACTGGAGTCCGAATGAGAGATTGCCCCTCACGCTCATGTGGGGGTAGAGCGCGTAGTTCTGGAAAACCATGCCGACACTACGTCGGTCGGCGGGCTCACTATTCATAAGTTGACCGTCGAAGCGGAGTTCACCACCGCTAATTTCTTCGAGTCCAGCCACCATTCGCAAAGTCGACGTTTTACCGCACCCCGATGGTCCCAGCAAGACGATGAACTCCCCTTCGTCGACGGTGAGATTGATGCCGTCGACCACCGTGTCGGTCCCGAAGGTTTTGACCAACCCCTGCATCTCAATGCGTGCCATCACTGCTCCTGCTCTCGGGCTCGCGACGAATCCGGGTGGGTGCGAATTGTGGTATTCGTCATCACGCTAGATAAATTCCGTAATCGCTTCGTGTCCAGAGAGTGAAGTCAAAATGAATCATCCTCGAAACTTGTGATTCGATCATCACCACGCCGCGCGCTAAATCTGCGGCCACCGCGGACCTCATCTCCTACGGTCGTCGCTTCTCGCGTGGCGACCAATCATTAGTCATCGAGCGTTCGGCGAGACGGGCCCGAAACTCACTCCGTGACCGCCAGCGACGCGTCGTCAACGAAGGGCTCCGTGCGACGTCGAGGGATGACCA
>JAJZEN010000146.1 GCA_021828545.1 Actinomycetes bacterium | reverse complement strand
GCTCGTTGACGTCCCGAGCGCACGGGCAACCTGTGCGAGCGTCGAGGCCGAGCTAGTGGCGCAATTGACGCAGGTCTGCGCCGTTAACCACTTCCTTGGAGTGTCAATCACGCCCATGTCAATTGCATCAGATTCAACACCACAGAAAACACCACAAACCACAACTAATGGGAACTACCAAACCGACTGGAACTCTCGTCAATTGCCTACCAATAAAGGGCTAATACAACCATGCCGACCCATCAAAACATGTATCAAAGTACTCTTAATCAACAGGTTCCGGGTTCAAGTCCCGGCCGGCGCACCAAGCAAAGTACCTCATAAGAAGTAATTTTTTGGGGTTATTTCTCTCGGATGGCATCACGCGAGAGTGCCAATATCCCTCAATTCCTCCAGTCTGTAATACCCTTGTATTCGTGTCTGGAACCATGCGAGAGACGCTGGCATCGTCACGTCACCACAATTGGTCGCATCCACATGACTTCGAAAGCTATTTCGCCACACGACAACCGTTTTCACGGTTATACAGGACTCAGGGCCAAGCCGAAAACGTATTCTGACCCGCTGACCTTGCAGTCGAAGCGGTCATGCGCAAGGCGATTACCACCTTGCCCAAAGAACTCATGCGATCAATCAATGTGGGACCAGGGAAGCGAGATGGCCAGCCTCTTGAACTTCACCATCGCCACCGGAGCCCATCTATTTCTGCGATCCCCACTCGCCCTGGCAGCGAGGTTCAAATGAGAACAACAACGGACTGCTTCGTCAGTATTTGCCCAAGGGCACCGACCTCTCACAGCACTCCGCCAAGGACCTACAGGCCATCCCACGAAACCTCAACGGACGGCCCCGCAAAACCCTGGGCTATATGATGCCAGAGGAGAAGCTCGCCGAACTCGTTGCGCTGTCTATTTGAAACCGTCGTCTCAGTAGAGGTTGGCACAGAGGGGTGAGGGCCGGGGGCAGTTTCCCCTCGGCTACTCGACTGAAGGCGTCTTTCTCCCAGACTTCGCTGTCGTCGGCGAACAAACAGAACAAAATGCGCGTCAGCGATGAGTCGAACCAAGCGGGACCTCAAAGATCAAGTCCTCCCAACCGATTGTCAGAATCGTGGCGCCATCCGGTGGGGCGGGAGTGAATACCATTCGACCAACCATCTCACCTCCTCCGCCTGAAGCGCCACCGCCCCTCTTTCTGTAGATGGTCCCAAGGTCATCAGATAATTCGAACGTAGTTATCTCCGGTCCAGCATTAAATGGCGTAAGGTTCTTCAGTTCATCGGTGCTTTCTAGATCAAGAACTGAATGCATGCGCCACATAACGGCAACCCGCGTGTCGTAACGCTCTGCGCCAAGAATCTGAAAACTGCAGACCTCGGGTAACACCCTCGCAGGTTCATTAGCGGAGATCAGTTCTATGAAGCGAGCGAAAATTCGCGGTGCTGGTGAAGAAGGGGGTTTGGACGTACCATCACTCGGGACGAATCGAGGCGGCGCAACTCCTGGGGAGACAGTTAGCAACTCCTTCCACGTAAGCGCTTCATCACGAGTGATTGCACCGACACCCATCAAACTCTCAAGTGCACCTTCGATGAAGTTCATTGTTCCGACATGTCCCAGTCGTTTCCAACGGGCTGAATCACTGGTCAAGCCGGCAAGAAATAGGTTGACTTCCATCTCCATGACTTGGATCATAGAGACTCTGAGGGTCGTGATGTCGTTCCTACATGATTCGGCCTGGAAGTATGCGTATCGCTCCGTGAAGTGATCCACATTCTTTGGACTGACCTGCGGGCCTCGTTAAGAAGTGAGCAGTTGGTGGGCAGCGGGTCAGGGGGACGACCTCTGTGTCATTCTTCTCGGCACCATCTTGGCACAGAGGGCCGAGTACTAGTCAAAGCGTATATGCCCCCCACCACTTGACTGAATCTCGGTTCAATCAAGTGGTGGGGGGCAGTCATGATGTCACCCGAATCGAAGACTGTCTGACTTAATACTGGTGCCTATCAACCGTTCCAATACTCTAGGAATCCGGTTGCTCCAGCGGTACAGAATTCGGTTTCTGTACCCTCACCGGTGCACCCCGGTTGAACCGTAATCCATTCATAACCAACCGGGAGAATGATTTCGGATTGCCCACGCACTCGCCAATAGGTATCAAGCCACGATCCATTGTTAGCACACGACGAATCATTGTAGGCAATGTCCGGTCCGGAAAGATTACCCAGACATCCTTGGTTCCAACCCGTGAGGCCGTCGGTCTTCCAGGAGTCATTATTCCAAGCCTCAAGCAAATCCACATTTGCAGAGCAATTTTGAAGGGTGTATCCGAACTCCTGAACGTTGGGTCCGATGTCAAATCCACTGGAACCAGAGGTGCAATAGCCGCCCGGTTCACCCGTCATAGGGACGAACTTTCCATTCACGAATGAACTAGTCGGTGCGAATTGCGAGCAACCACTAACTTGCACTGACTCCCCGACGAGCGAAGAGGCAACACCTGGGGCGCTCGGCTCCGTATAGACCCCCGTCGCACAAGCTTGCATTATTGCATTTGTAATCGATGAAGACGCGGGCGTGAGGATTGGAGTTGCCGCACCTGCCCCGGTCATTGACAAGGGTGTCAAAAAACTCAAGGGTATAATTGCGCCCACCAATAATGCAACTCGTCCTCGCATTCTTCGATGACTCTTAGGCATTAGAACCCCTTCTCGTCTCTAGGTGAAATAGCGCGAATCGATTTAACTCGCTCTGCCGTATCGCTTTGCCAGCACTTAATCTCGAACTAAGTTGCTGGCTTGATTACCGCATTGGAAAATATCTTAAGGGACGGCAATTTCAATAAATTCTTACTGTCATTCAGAATTTCACAGAGGGCATCGTTAAAGCCCCGATAATGCGTAACGGCTCTACCAAGCCGCCTCGGCGATGCACTTGATTTCAAGGAGGTCCGACAGAATTTGAAGCCCTCCATCAGATCTAAGCCTGCATCCACCGTCGGGGTGGCGAGTTGAGGGTCTGACTATACGCGAAAAAGGTGTCCTTATCAGGTAGAATTTGTGTTACAAGGCAACAAATTTTACCAAAAAGAAGGACACCTTTTCGATGACAACTCTACACAACCCTTCTCGCCTGTTGGTGGCATTCGATGACGAGCACCTCGTCGCCAACGCGGGGCTCGCCTTGGTGGGTGTACTCAGCGAAAAACTCGGCCTTGAAAGGCTCTGCGAGGAGTTCGTTGACGTGAGGCCGTTCCCCGGAAGGCGCGTGGCGACCCTCGTGCACGCATTGGTCGCGGGAGCGACCTGCATCGACGACGCCGACGTGCTGCGAGCCGGTGCCACCTCGTCGGTCCTCTCGCACCGGGTGATGGCGCCCTCGACGCTCGGCACGTTCCTGCGCAACTTTTCCTTCGGTCACGTGCGCCAACTGGACCGGGTGTCTGAACTACTCATGACCCGCGCTTGGTCCCTCGGCGCCGGTCCCGGTGAGAACCCCATGACCATCGACATCGACTCCACGATCTGTGAAGTGCACGGGAACCAGAAGCAGGGCGCGCGCTACGGCTACACCCACGTCCTGGGCTACCACCCGCTGCTCGCGACGCGCGCGGACACCGGCGAGACCCTGCACGTGCGCTTTCGAAAGGGCTCGGCCAACACCCAGCGCGGTGCCCAGCGTTTCGTGCGCGAGGTCGTGGGTCGGGTGCGAAGGGCCGGAGCCGGTGGAGCACTCACCCTGCGCTGTGACTCGGGCTTCTTCTCCCAATACGTGATGCAGGCCTGCATTGACCACGACGCGCGCTTCTCGATCACCGCGCGCCAAACACCAGTGATTCAAAGGGCCATCGAGTCGATCGACGAAGAGAGCTGGACGGCTATTGACTACACGGCCAACGGCGAGGCCTGGGTCGCAGAGACCTCGTACTTGGACCACCGACTCGTAGTGCGTCGCACCAAACTGAGTGACCCCCGGCCCGCCTTGTTCCCCACCTATCGCTACCACGCCTTCATCACCGACCGTGAGGGTGACGCCGTGACCCTCGACGCCGACCACCGTCGTCACGCCGTCGTCGAACTCGCTATTCGTGACCTTAAAGAGGGCTCGGGACTCGAGCACTGCCCCTCGGGTGCCTTCAACGCGAACGCCGCGTGGGCCGTGCTCGCCTCAATCGCGCACAACCTGGTGCGCTGGGTCGGGGCACTCGGACTCGAACTCAAGGGACCACTCGTCGCCAAGACCATCCGTCGCAAGTTCATCTCGCTGCCCGGTCGAATAACACAGTCCGCACGACGACGCCACCTTCACTTGCCAACACACTGGCCCTGGGCTACCCAGTGGAGCGAGTGCTTCGAGCGGCTCGCCAAACTACCGACCTAGCCACTTTGACTTTGAGGTCGCCCGCGGCACGCCCGGCGATTTCCAGCGCGAACAAGTTACAAAATTCACCAAACCGGTGACCCGTCGCGTCCAGCCGATGGACAAACGGCCGCGTCGCTGAAAATCACGACCGAGCCTGAGGGTTTTGCTTCGAATTCGTCGACTGCTTCACCCGCGCGGTGGATCCAGGCTTAGGGGACCAACCTCGATCAGTTGTGACCAGTACGTCGGCCCCAAGGTGAATTACCGTAGCGCCGACCAGAGCGTCGGGAACCTTGAGTTTCTGGCCGTGACGAGCTCGCAGTCTCGCTGCCGCAACGGCGGTTTCAATATCGAGTTCCACCTCCACGAGCGGTAGTCGCTGGCTGAACCCAACAATTGCGGTGACCGACGACTCGCCGTGGCGCGTCGGAGACACCAGCACCTCAGAGAGGGCTGACGCCGGAACTGCTATTTGGTCCCCACGCTGTCGCGCGTTGGCCAGTTCCTTTTTTGCCCGGATAGGGTGCGCGTCGCTCTCGTCGAAGAAGCCAATGAGAATATCTGCTCCGATGACCGCTGCCCCATTCGTTGCGGAGTTGCTCAAGGATTCCGCGTTCGAATACGCCCGTCAACGATCCAGAACAACTCCCCAGAACGTCCTCCTCGCGTTCGAGTACCGCCCGTCCAGGGCCGTCAGCTCTGGCCAAGTTCAAGTTGCAGACTCGGGGCCCAGTCCCGACAATGTCAACTCAAGCGAACCCCTCGACGACAGAGACATCGTCGAGCATCGCCTCCGCCCGGTGAGAACACTCGTCCGAGCGTGCTCAGGTGCCACTCTTCTGTCGCATGTGTGCTACACTTGTGGCATGTCTGAAATCGCATCACGCGAATTACGTAACAACACTCGCGGACTCCTGCGAAGGGTTGCGGGCGGCGAGGACATCGTAATTACGGTGGATGGTCAGCCAGTAGCGGCGTTGCGATCTTTGAATCTTCGTCCTCGCTGGATAAGTGGAACCGACTTTGCTCGGCGCTTTGCTCGGCGCCAAGCTGATCCAGGATTGCGAGCAGAACTGCGTCTTCTGGCGCCGGACATGACCGACGACCTCCCATTGTGACGCGAGGGCTCGCCGATACGTCAGTGTTCATTGCACGCGAATCTGAGCGACCGCTTCAAGAGTCACTTTTCCCGGACGAACTGGCGGTTTCGATCATCACGATCGGCGAACTGCGTGCGGGCGTGCTCGCGGCTCACGACGTCAAGATTCGCGACCGGCGTTTGGCCACTCTGACCGCCGCCATGACGCTCGATCCCATTTCGGTTGATGACGACGTCGCCGCCCAGTGGGCGCGACTACGGGTATTGCTTCGCGATGCGAGTCAACGCATGCGGGTCAATGACTCGTGGATTGCCGCGACCGCAATGGCGCTGGATGTGCCGATCGTCACTCAAGACGACGACTACATCAGACTGGCGGAGTTGCCCGTAATTCGCGTCTGAGTTTATGGTTGCAAGAGGTCGAACCTCTTTTTGAATGACGCCGTAATTTTGACAACATTTAGTATCACTTTCCACCTCCGACTCAATCAATTGCTTCTCTGAGGTGAAGGGTTCGAGTAACACACTTATGGTGGACCTTGAGGGACACAACAAGAACCGGTATCCTCACGATGCTTCAATCGGCAGGCAATTTGGTCACGGTTCGAGATGAACCGCGACGCTCCGGGAGTTCACAGGAACCGAAGACTCATGGGATCGGGCTAGCGCGCGCGACGTCATGTGAGGGCGCCGCCACGATGCTATCCTTACTAACATGAATTAGTAAGGAGTTCGACATGAATATAGCAGCGAGAGTGACGTCCAAAGGCCAAGTCACCGTTCCCAAGGCCGTTCGAGTAGCCTTGGGCGTAAGCGAGGGGGACGCCATCATCTTTCGAATTGAAGGGAACCGCGCCATTGTGGCCCGCACGCCCGATTTCATTGAACTTGCGGGCACTCTTCGGATTCCGGCCTCCAAGAAGAACGCCGCCTGGGACCAGGTGATCAAGAGCACTCACGCGAGTAGAGGTGCCAGAAATTCTTGAGCGCCTTTGTAGACACCAACGTCCTTGTCCGGCATCTAATTGGCGACCCGCCAAAGTTGGCAACTCGGGCGACAGACTATCTTCGCGGGGCGTCGGACCTACTGGTCGCGGATCTCATCGTTGCCGAGACGATCTACGTTCTTGAATCCTTCTACGAGGTGTCGCGGCCAGAGATCAGCGAGTCGATGCGGGCACTGATTGTGATGGAGTCGGTGCGCGTCGTCGACGCGCCTCTTCTGCTTCGCGCCGTAGAGATCTACGAATACGACCACCTTGATTTTGCAGAGGCGTATCTCATCGCGTCTGCCGAATCGACCGGTGTAATGCGGGTCGCGTCATTCGACCGCTCGATCGACCGCGTCAAAACCATCACACGCGTAGAGCCATAAGCCGCTTGAGCCCAACTCTAGGAGACTAAATCCCCGAGTGGGCGCCGAGGGACTCGAACGCCCGACCTGCTGAGTGTAAATGGGACTGAGTCTGTCGTCAACGGTCGTGAGTGGTCCATTTTGTCGATATTCATAAAGAATTCTGTTGCTCCGTGTCGGTCCTGTCGAGTGTCGTCGGAAAAGTGTGAGGGATATTTTGAGGGATGAAATCAGTCAATCGTCCTCGTCGAGATCGCACGTTGCAGCCCGATATTTCAACTGACACCACCGCTAGCCGAATCGCCGCTTAGGCTCACCAATCTCTACACCGGCGAGAAGTCGCCCTACAGTCCATTGCACGTGCTCCACCAGGCCATCAGACACCCCCTTTGGAACCGTGGTCGACGCGACTGCCTCGTCGAGAGCGTGAAGCGTCTCGAAAACGAGCGAGGACGCTCTTGCAACGGGAACGACCTCCCATGATTCGGTCTCAGCAAGAATTTTGTCCGCGGAAAGTCTGCGATGATTGAAGGTCCCGTCAATCGCCAGCGCAAGATTCCAGTCAATGCGGTCAGTCTGGAAGAAATTCGGTAGCGCGTCGTATACCTGGGCCAATTCGGTCCCCGTCGGAAAGTGCATGAGGGCGACGTTCTTCGCATGCGCGTCATTGTTTCCGATAGCAACGTGATATGTCAATTGCCGTATCCATTGTTCGACTGCCGCGCCACCACCGGGAATGGAGCCAAGGGCTTGCGCAATGCGCTTCATTGAGGCCCGCTGTGAATCGTCGGGCCAAACGGGGTTCTGGAACTTCACGTCCGTATTTCTCCAGTCGAGACTCAGCACTTGGGAGAAGTCTTCCTGGTGGTGTAGACGGACTTGCCCGTCCACCGTCGTACGGTCGAAGCGTTCGATAGCAAGGTATGTCATCTGGCCGGCTTTGCGAATCGCACTCGCGTAGTGTGACAAACCAATGCTCTGTGTCAACTGGTGGCTGTAGTACTCATCGAAGATTCGATGCGGTCTCGCTGGAATCTGGGGCTTTAGAATGTGAGTTGAGTGAGCTCGCCCGTGTGGATATGCCCATTCCCCATCGACGAGCGCCACCAGCACCTTTGGCTGAAAGCCCGACAACGCGGATCGGCTGTCGTCGGCCGCCGCCTGGTCACTGCCGTCGAGGGCCTGCTTGAGTCGCCTCGCTAGCGCGCGATTGTCGAGCGATTCGTAACAGGGTCGGTAGGCCTTCGGCTCGGCAGTCTCGCGCAGCGTCACAGCACCAGCGATCGATCCACCAAATTCATTCAATAGTTCAAACAAGTTGTCCTTATCGATTCGGCGTTTAGCAGCCATCGCCTCTCGATGATTTCCTTCGGGAACGTAGCCACCGAGAAAGTTCGATACGGCGTCGGTTGGCGCACGTCGACCCGGCAACGTCGCGAATGACTCACTTAACAAGGTGTCATCGCGATAAGCATTGTCCACGTTGAGCGTGACCCTCGACTTGTCACGCCCGTCGGGCTCGACAGTACCGACGAGTCGATTATGAAGAAAGAGATCAAGATTCGGCATCATGCTCCGGATAGCTCAGGGTTATCGTGATGCCCAACTCGTGAAGTGTTCGAAAGAGACGTGCAGTATAGACATTCCCCTTGCCGGATTCCAGATCAACCATGAAGTCGCGAGAGAAAGCCAGTCGATGGGCGAGTTCTTGCTGACTGAGGCCCGCGTCCTCCCGTGCAGCCTTGATCACGGCGGCAATGTCTCGTAACTTTCGCGCTGTCAATGTAGGCACGGTATGCCTCTCTCAGTGTGGGAATATCTCCACATTATACGAAGTGGGTATATCTCCACAACTCGTGAAGTGGTGCTATCCCCACACATATTAATATGGGGAATTCCCGCATAGCTGGCCATCGACCAAACGGACTCAGTCGTTCGCTTCCAGACAATGTCGGCGAGGCTTCTCAGTCTGATCCAATATCGTGGGACCGCTTAATGACGTTCACGAGGCCTTGAACTATCACTTCAGTCCGCGTCTTTGCGACCCGATCGGAATTCGAAGTCGTCTTCAACTGTGGCCGACACGACTAGTCGGTCGTCCGCGTCGTCGGTTAGCTCCGAGGTCACTCGACCTCGCCCTCACGGACGGGGGTTGCGCTCCCAACCGCTCATGCACATTCAGTGGCCCGACGTCTCGAAATTTGTCCCGCGTTTACGACGTTGCCACCTCCGAGATGGGGGTGCAAGGTTCGGTTATTTCGGTGGCTGCTGGTGCACTCGCGGTGTTCAAACGAGACGAAGCCCATATTCTTAACGAGAGTTAGAACGGGACACCTTGTCCAGTTGGAGAGGGCCTCCGAGACATAGTCGTTGTTCCACCGCACATTCAGTCCAACACGCACGTCGAAAGGAATCGAAGGAGATCTGTCGCATCGTCCCTCGAAAACAGGACGTCGAGAGCCTCGTTGAACTCGAGTTTTCGGGCGAACGGGACGCTCACGAACTCGAAACCAGACGACATCAATTCACCGGTCATCATCAGTCGGGCGGTCCTCTTATTGCCATCGAAGTAGAGCTGTCTCCTGACCGCCGAAGCGAAATAGATCAGCGCCCTCTGGCGCGGATCGTCAATCGAGTCGAGATACGAGATGAGTTGGTCGAAGTGCCCACGCAGTAATTCCCCACCCTTGCCGTGCGGAGTTCCTTGCACCACGCCACCACTCGCCAAGCGAACTGTGCCACCACCGGTAACTTCGCGCTCCCCACGAAATGAGCCGGACTCGATGGCCTCATGGCGAGCCAGCAGTCCGTGCAACTCATCGGACACCGACTTGGTCAGAGCGAACTCGCCCGCGCCAACTAATGCATCGAGGCGACTGTAGGCATCGCTCAACGCCAGGATTTGTTGAGCATCATCGAGTCTTCTTCCACCCACCGTCACGCCCTCGAGGAGTGTCTTCACTTCTGGCAAAGTGAAGTTGTTCCCCTCAAGTGCGGCCGTATTCCAGATCAATTCCGGCAAGTGGCTCTTAAATCGAAATCGGATTCGTTCAATTTCGCTGGGGCGTATTTGTTCGACGTCAAATTGAGACCACGAGACACCGGTGTCCTCGAGCTGACGAACTATCTCGGACTTGTCACGGATCAATCGAGACTCTGTGCTCGAATCACTCCTACCCGTGCGAGAGCGCTTGACGTACTGATTTGAACCCCGTGCCCATTTTTGTTTCTTCACCATGTCAACGCCTCCTCGCGAGCGTCTTTCGCCACGTCACCACCAAGAGAAAGGCAGTCGATGATGATTTGAATCGGAGCGGCGTAGTGAACGAGTCCCTTCGTAAACGAACCCGCGAACAGTTCCGCTTCCCCGTGCACCACCGCCAGGGTGGTGCGGTCGACGCGTTCCGTCATGCGCACGGTACTCGCCGCCAGAAGTTGTGAGACTGAGCGCGTATCGTCGCACCACAAGATGGTGATTGCAGGCGTGGGTTCCCCAAGATCTGGGAGGTACAACCCCGCGGCACCCGAGAGTGCCCACTGTCCACCGCTGGCGTCGCCAGCCGAGGCGACAGTTCCAACGGTCATTGCCCCAGTGAACCACGCCGCACCATTACGGTGGAGCGGCGCCGACGCCTGGGCCGCGGCGCTCACAATTTCAATGGGATGATCCCCCCCGGCTAGCCGGGTCAGTCGAGACTCCCAGTCGGCGATGTCGTACTCGCCAGCGACGTACCCTTGCTCAAGTAGTGATCGGGCGGTTGCTGCTGCTCGCCAATCACTCATTATCCTCGAAGAGAGCGAGAGGTCTACTCCGCATCCGATGGCTATCTCGCGCAGAGTCCCGATAGAAGGATCGACTTGTTCGGCGAGAATCCTATGAAGCGTTGACGCCGAAACTCCCGCCCGACGTGCCGCAGTCGACGCGTTGATGCCTGCGCCCTCCATCCATTCGCGTACCAGTGCGCTGGTCGGTGTTTCCATATATGGAATTATATCATGAAATTTCCGCATATGGAATAATCTTATTGAGACTCCGTATATGGAAATTTCGCCTTTGTACGTCGGAGGTACCAGACACGGTCAAGGAAATCCGACAGCCAAAGCCCGCCTCACGGTCCGAGAGACCCTCGAGGCGCTGAAGCACCGTCACGACCGCCACCACCGACGGCGGAACCGAGCGTCGCCCACTTCGTTCGAAGAGATCGCTGAACCCGTGATCGCCGAAGAGTGGATCTCGATCTCGCTCTCGGCGCAGGAAACTCTAGATCGACTTCTCGGGCAAGACCTCGTCACAGAATCGTGCCACGTCGTCGAGCAAGTCACCTTGATTGTCCGCCACACCGAGTGTCATCCGCGCCTGCGAATCAAGAATCACATCAATGTAATTCTACCCGCGCGTCGTGATCCAATCCGTAGTCTGTGAGTGAGAAAGACACCAGTTACCTAGACCCTATTGCGACACATTCAGCGGAGCATGCAACACCGTCTGGCCAACGCATCGCCTACGTCCGAGTGAGCACCGCAGAACAGAACGCCGACCGGCTGCTCGATGGGCTCCAGTTCGACGAGCGCTTCGTGGATCGCTGTTCCGGCAAAAGCACTGATGGGCCGAAGTTGGAGGCCGATGCTGCAGAGGGCGGCGTCCCAGACTGCAAGACTGGTCGCATGGACGACGTCGCTCCACGGACCGGAGTCGAGGCAACGGAGCCTCCGTGGTGCATGAGGATTCTTACCCCCATCCCGCCCATTGCTGGGTGGGTTAGAGCACTGACCTGGTACCGGGAGAGTTCGCCGGAACCAATATCACGTCGCCAGGTCGCCACGAGCGGCGCCGTGGTGTTTGTAACCTGGGGTGCGCCGCTGCTGGTGAGCTTTGGGGGGACATCGGCGTCGTTCTCGGCTTTGGCCGCCGGGGTGTCGGACCGGCCCGCTCGCACGACGCATACAGGGTGCCAGGAGGGTATCGGGGTGCACCTGAGCGCGCTGGGCGCCTTCCGGCTGCTCGGTGTGAGTGGAGCCGACCTGGCCAGCCGTTGCGTCGACCTCTCCGAGCTGCTCGGCCGCAACGCAGACGAGCTGGTGGACCAGTTGGCGGGCGTGGCGAGCCCGGCCCGGAGGGTGACGTTGATGCAGGCCGCCCTGGCCGGGCGTCTCGGGCTTGGCCCGGAACCAGCGCCCGAGGTGATCTGGGCGTGCCAGACACTGCGCATGGCGCCGTCGGTTCGCGTCGCCGACCTGGCGGCGGAGGTGGGTTGGAGCCGGACCAGGCTCGCGTCACGCTTTTCGGCCCAGGTCGGCCTCTCACCGAAGCGCTTCAGCCAGGTCGTCCGATTCGAGAGAGCCAGCCGCCTGCTCGCTTGTGGTGCGTTCTCGCTCGCCGAGGTCGCCGTCCACTCCGGCTACTACGACCAGGCGCATCTGAGCCGCGACGTTCGCGCCCTGGCCGGCACCACCCCGGCCACATTGGCCGCAGAACTCGCCGCCAGCGGCCCGGCCGATCCGTGACATTCGTCCAAGACGGCACACGTGCTCATCGATAGCGTGGGCGAAGTGTCAGAGTCTCCCGAAGCCCGCATGTCCGGCGCCTACCGCACCTCGGTGGTGGCGTTCGAGGATGTCGTGGCCGAGGTTAACCGTAGCGGCGGTGTGCGCTTCGCTGGCCAGACGCCCGGCCCGCCACCTCGGGTCGACGGCGACCTGCTCGCGCTGGAGAGTCTCGAGGAGTCACCGCCGCATCTCGGCGAGCACCATCCCGACGGCGACGAGCTGATCTGCCTCGTTTCGGGCCAGGTGAACGTCGCCATCAAAACCCCAGACGGCGACCAGCACTATGTGCTCGGCCCCGGCGAGGCGCTCATCGTGCCTCGGGGTCTCTGGCACCGGGTCCAGGTGGATCGGCCGACCAGGCTCCTCCACCTCACCCCCGGACCCTCCGGGGAGCACCGCCCACTGAGACCGAGATCGACCGTGGAGGAGCCGTGAGCAGCGAGAAACCGACCTTCAACCAGGTGAACCTCGTGGTCGACGACATGGATGCAGCGGTCGCCTTCTATCAGGCGCTCGGCATGCAGGTCCGCTTCGACGGGGGTGAGTGGCCGATGGGCAGTGGTGCCCGTCACGTTGCGCTCAACAACGACGACGGTGTGATCTTCGAGCTCGACAACCTGGCCATGGCGAGGATCTACCACGGCGGATGGCGCTCCCCTGGCGTCGAAGACCGCCCGGTGGTCCTCGGCTTCTCCCTGGCGTCCCGGGAGGCGGTCGACGACACCTATCGGGCACTTACCGATGTCGGCTACCTCGGACGCCAAGAGCCATACGACGCCTTCTTCGGCGCTCGCTATGCAATCGTACGCGACCCGGCGGGCAACGACGTCGGCCTCATGAGCCCCATCGACCAACACCGGCGCTTCACCCCCCCCGAGCTGAACCCTCGCATTCGGCCCGGTACTACGGAACGTGATTCCCACGGACAAATGTGATCCGTTCTGCCGCGAGGTGTTGTCAATGGTCTCCTTTGTCGATATTTACTGGGTTTTGTGTCGTCCCTTGTCGGTTCTGTCGTGTGCCGTCGGATAAGTATGAGGGATGAAATGAGGGATGAAAAGCGGAACGCCGAGAGTGAACGCTGGTACGGATGTCGACGCCGAATCTCTGGCGAACCTTGCTCGCCGCGTTCAGGAACTTGCGCGCTTCGAGCAAGTATCCGAAGTCGCCGACCGGGATGATGGTCGCAATGCCCAACTTCTTTGCCGTGGGCAACACGGCGAACTTGAGCCAGCCGGTGTCGGTGTGGGTATCGCCGACGAACGGCGCGGACTCGGTGGAAAATGTGGTCATGATACGGCCACGCGAGCGAGTTGTCCGCGAATCGAATCGAGCACGGATTCGTCACCCTCCGTCTCGTCGATTCCCTCTATCATCGCGTCGAGGACTTCGGACACGCACTCCTCTGACGCTTTGCGTCGAAATCCCCATCGCGCCGCCTCTGACACGATGTCGCCTTTAGAGACTTTAAGGACGTTGTCCTGCCCGTTGACTCGTTGCCCCATCCTGGTGCTGGCGCCAACCATCGTGCGGGCAGCGTCGGGGCGCTTCTCAAGCGCGATTGTCGAGATCACGTCATAGACGGGAGCAAGTGTTATCGACGAACTGGTGGCGTCGTGGAGAAAGGAGAAGTTCTTGGCGTGAGCGTCGGCATTGCCGATTGCCGCGTTGAAAACGACTCTTTGCAGCAGCCCTCTCATCGCCCCCACGTCGCCGTGGTCGCGCAAGACGAGAGCGAGGTCCTTCAATGAAGGCCCGCCCGCGTGTTCATACTTCTGCATGGGCGGTGCCCCATTCGCCTGGCAGCCATCCTCCTGGTGAATACGAGTCGTCGGCGTAGTTGTCTCGTCGCGGTCGTACCTACGAATCGCCAAGATCTTGGTGCCGTTCAAGTCCAAGAGCTCGACGTCGGGGACGTTCAGCGAACAGGCCTTCGCGACTCTGAGACACGTCACTTCGTTCTCGGCCATCCGGTGCTCTCGGTCGGGTTTCAGAATCCAGGTCGACGGGGCACCATTCGTTGGTCGGGTCCACTGACCCTTGGCGGATCGCCCAAGGAGGACCTTTCCCTGATAACCGGCCAACGATGGTGTCCATCCCTGCGCGAGGTCGGCCCCAAACGGTGTCGTTGGGAGATTGTCGATGAGTGCCGTGAGATCGCGTGGCGAAACCTTCTTACTCCCCCACTTGGAACTGTCTGACGGTTCTTCCCCCTCGGGCAGTAAGACCGCCGCACCTGCGCACTCCGATCCAAACGCCGCGAGAAGACTGTATGTGTCAAGTGGCGACACTCCAGCGAGCTGCGCCATCGCAATCAGGACGGGACCGTCGGGCAGAAGATTCGAGAAGAAGTCGAGCACCCGATCATCGCGAGGACTCGTAGGCGATCCGAGTGGTAGCGAGATGGAGAGGACTCGGCTTCCCAGCCCCCATCGCTCAATGCCGCTGGGTTCCCAGTCGAAAGAGATGCGGTTGTTGAGAGCGGGCGACAATGACACGACGGGCGTGCCGTGTAGCCATGCGACGAGGCGATCAGCCATTCAAGGACTCTCGCCGGACAATCACTTCGTAGCCGAGCAGTCGCAGCAGTCGCAGAGCGTGATTCAGCGACGAACCGAACTTCCCCGATTCGAGGAGCGAGAGGTACGGCTGGCTTACCCCCTCCCATTCGGCGGCCGTCGTCTGGCTGACCTTGCTCTGCGTGCGGAAGTGTCGCACGGCGGCCCCCAGGTCTTCCTGCACCGAGACTTTGTACTCATCTCTCTTAGCTATAACCATAGAGTTATTATAGCATAATATAAGTCCTTAGTTATTAATTGTATTGCAAGATGTGAACGTAAGTGAGCGCAATTCCCTAGTCGGGTCTTGAACACCGGACCCGGTTCACGAAGGCGTTTGAGATCTCGTGAAGCCGATACTTCACGACGACCTCGATCGCTTACACAACATCGCCCGATCACGTCAGAAACCTCATGCCGGCAGCGACGATTGAGATTCGCCCGGGATACCGTCAGAACTCGCCTCGAAGATCACTCCCACATTGCCAACATCGCACAAACTGCAACTAACAAATCAGCAGGCCGACCTCACTCGTTTCGTTGCCTTTTCACGGGTACTCCACTCGTGGCTACAGATCATCCCTCAAAAATCCCTCACTTGTGAGGGTTCTTGTGAGGGAAATTGCGAATAGAAAATGTGGTCCTATTGAGTAAAGCCCAGCAATCACTTGGCTTCTTGGCTTCTGACTGGTGGGCGCTGAGGGACTCGAACCCCCGACCTGCTGAGTGTAAATCAGCTGCTCTAACCAACTGAGCTAAGCGCCCGCAAGGTCGTAAGTCTACTTGAGGACAATGTTCATCCCACGAGGCCTAGATCATGCCCGTCGAGACCATGAACCTCAGTAACTCATCGCTCGCGCAAAAGACAGGATGTCGCACCTCGCTCGCGGCTGTTTCAAGTTCATCGTCGAGATAATCCGCCGCCACACCGCCGGCTTCGCGAAGAATGAGAAGTCCGGCGAGGTAGTCCCAAGGATTCAGTGTCGATTGCTGCGCCACTCCGTACGCGTCCAGCGATCCGTCGGCGACGAGGCATATCTCGAGACTGGCGGCCCCGAGGGCTCGATACTGTGCCCACCCCAAATGGTGCGACGGAAAACCTGAAAACGCCATAATTGACTGGCTCACGTCAGTTTGGGCGCTCGGGTGAATCGACGCGCCATCGCGAGTGGCGCCCGAACCCTTCTCGGCTTCATAGGTGCTGCCCGTCGCCTGATTCACGACCAGCCCCGCGACAATTTCGTCGCCGCTCATGACTGCTAACGACGTGGCGTAAAACGGTATCCCCCGGTCACAATTAGTCGAACCGTCGATGGGGTCGACGACCACGGTGTATTTGCCCTCGCCGGTACTACCCGATTCTTCGCTGATGACGCGAAAGCCCGCGCCCCTAAGGACGCGTAACGCGACCTCGTCGGCGACGAGATCAAGAAAATACTGAGTAGGCCGTTGCCCTGAATACCCACGCCCTCGCTGACCCTCAATTGCCTCGCGGATCTCGAGGGCGCATTGGCGTAGGGGGTCGAGCAGACTCATTGTCACGTGTCCACGGTAGTGGCCTCGAAGAGTAACCTGAGAGTTAATGGCCGCCATTGACGTCGCTGGTTTCGTAGCAGACCTTAAAGATCACGCAGTTACCCACGGTTTCCACGTTCACGACGAACGACACTTCGTCGAGACGTATTCCTTACGCCAAGCGTGGGAAGTCGACCTTCATCCCGAAGATGGTTGCGGCGGTCCCATTGACCTCCACATCGAACTCGACGTTGACCCGCGCACACTATTGGCGTTCGAGGACGCCGTCCTGGGTTTACCCGACGACGTGGATCCGCCGGACGAATTCCACTTCCCCCTCGTCTTGACCTGGAGTCTTCCTCCCATGCCCCACGGGCCCGACCTGTTGCGTTTGGCCATTGATCTCGCACCGGTGGGTGGAATGGAAATGCCCCTCGAAGTCACCGCCACGGACTCGTTCGCGTCGCCGACCGAGACCAGCGAACGCCGTATCTCAATTGTGGCGCGACGAGCGATATCGCTCTCGCAGGTCTCGAAGGGCGAGGACCCCCTGTGCGAGGTGTTCGAGAGTGGCCGCGGCGTCAGCGACTACCTCCTGCAGGCCGCCGACTCGTGGCTAGGCTAAGGTCCCTCGGCGTCGTCGCCTCGCTCGTGGTCTCGGGCACTCTCTTGAGCGCCTGCGGGAGTGGTTCGGCCGTCGCCGAAGCCCGCACCTCGTGCCAGTTCGTCCACCGTGCCCTCGCGCTCCAGGCGCGAAGTGAAAGACCAGGGGTGTCCGCCGCGACTAAGGGGGCGCTGGAGGGTCAGGCGATGAGCGAATTGCTCAAGGGGAGTTCCTCGGCGGCGGCGGCGACGTCCAGTGACGGTAGTTGGAATCCCCTCATGACGACAATATCCGAGGCGGAGAGGGTCCCCATCGTTGATCTGGTCCCCGCCCTGACGCGTATGTGTCAAGTCGCTGATTCCTCGACTCCCTACCTCTAGGGCGTCACGCGGGTTCCATCCGCGACTCGCGACGCGACTTTACTTTTTCTCGACCGGAAAACGTTGGTGAAGCCAGGTAAGTGAGTTCGTCTTCTCGATCGCGGAATCCCATCCGGCGAGCAGTGACTCCAGATGATCGTGGTTGTCCACTTGACCGATAACGACGACGGTCAGTTCACTCAGGGGGCCCGACGGGTACCAATCACCAAAGGCGTCCTCGGTGATTGTCGCGTCGGGTTCGATCATCAAGTAGAGCTCTCCGGTGGCCTCGACCCATGAGAGTTCGTAATGATTGCCAACCGCATCAGTCCAGTCGTCGCCGTATTCAAACTCGGCACTCTCACGACGCGCTTCATTGCTCTCATAGAAGGTTTCGAGGTCCATATTCTCAGCCTACGCCACGGTCGAATATGTGCGCCCGGAAGTGCGTGAAAGTGTGAGTCAAAAACATCGCTCCCCGTGGCGGTGCACGGGGTCCGCGACGCGCTGGACTCTTCGCCATGACGATGACCACGACCCACGATTATCTCGGACAACTTCGTAACGACTGGTGCTGGCGTGCCCATAGTGACGAGTCCGCTCGCGGCCTCACGGCGTTTCGCCAGCGTCACGCCAGCCTCGCTCTCGAGGGGATTTGTGACTTTGGCGGAGTCGTCGCCGCGCTGGAGACCCGAAGCACGCGCAGCGTCATCGAACGCGCTCGAATTGTTGAGGCCCTCCTGGTCGATAGTCGCGACGAAATGGTCCGCCGGACGCTGCTGCAAACTCTCCTCCCCGGGGTCGTGAGCGTGTGTCGCAAACTGCGCTTCGGCGACGGCATCGTTGAGTCGCCTTCCGACGCCGTAGTGATGGCGGTGTCACTACTCGAGGAGTTGCTGTGCGACTGGGCGGGGCAACATCGCCCCTACGCCGCTCCTGATCTGCTCTCGGCCCTTCGTGGACGCCTGCGCCGGTGGCTACTCAAGGAAAAAGTGGCGTGCCACCACGATTCCTTTGACGACGGCGGCGACCCGGAAATCACCCCCTCGCCCCTCCTCACTCGTCTCGAGATCCTGCGCCATGGACCCCACGAACGCCTCGCACGACTCACCTACCAGTGCGTGTTCGTCGGGGTGCCACTCAGTGAATTGGCCAATTCGGACCATTCATCCGTGCCCTCCCTGAAACGCGAGTTACAGGTGTTTGCCCTCGCCCACCTCCTCGGATGAGGGAGTTTGTGGCCCTCCAACCCCAACTCCCTCTAGTCTTCGATAACCATGGCCCGACACCGGTTCACGCTAGGAGCTTCTCATCTACTGATGTGGTCGAGTCCCCTCCTGCTGCTCGTCCTCGTTTTCACCCTAACTTCACGACCGCTACATCCCTCAACGACCACGTCGACGACCCCGAGACCGGTAGTGACCCTACCCCACGAGGCCACCCCAACCACGATCACCACGGTTTCTCCCTCAACGACAACATCCACGACGCTCGTCGTTCCCACCACGAGGGGCCCGGCGAGAGTCGACACGAGCCCCGCGACGCGTCGCACGACGAACCGGGTCGCGGTCACGAAGACGGCCGCACGGTCCGCGCCCTCCTCCGGCGTGATCGCGACGAGCGTCGTCGCGAACGCGAACGCACGCCGCGTCGATCTCAGGGGCGCCTTATCGCTGAACTCACCCGCCGCTCTCGTTCCCCTGAGCGGACCGAATCAGTGGACCCTCGTCGCCACTCATCGCGTGACGAGTACTCTGCTGTGTGGTTCGCGTTCCTCCGCGGTCGACACCACCGTGCGCGTATCGCGCAATCAGACGTGCCAATTGGATATCACCGTCGCAACGGGAGCGCCGACCGCGTGGACACTCAGACTCGTTCAGTGAGGGCTATCGCCACCGGCCCCCTACAGGGTGTCGCCGTCGCGATGTACTTCGTGTTGCTGCCCTACGTGGTCGAGACCAAGTGGCGTTCCTCCTACACGGTGACCAACGGCGCACTGCTGCGCGACCTACTAGTGGGGCTAGGCATCTTCTGGATTATTTTCCTCGTTCTGGTCATCGTGTATGTTCATCAACTTCGCTACCGGCGTCTCGTGCCAGGCAACGGCTGCGCGTGGTTAGCGGGTCTGATCATCGTGGCCTTGCCGTTCTTGATCTCAGCGTCGGCCGACGCATCCGTTGTCGCGCCCCATCCCCAATCGGGCCTCGTGACCTCGATCACCACACCCCACGACGGTGTCGAGCGCGGTCGCCACCACCCTGTTCCCAACGCACCCTCCTCACGTGGCCCCTTATCCGCACACGAACTGGAACTCGTCACCCTCGCTCTCGCATCCAAGGGACGACGTGACCGCCTGCACCGTTCACTGTCGACGATGACCGAGGAGGATCTCGATGAGGTGGCGTACAATCTGCACGCGGGCGACGCGTACCTCATCGGGCAGTTGCGCGACGTCGTCGGGTCCGATATCGATGGTGAGTCCCTCGTCACGGCGACCACTTTTGAACTGGAACCCCGGCTCGATTTTGATCCGGTGGCCATCTCCCTGCTTGGCCCACGCGCTACCGGATTCGCACTGGGCTACGCCCGTGAGGGCGGCACCTTGTCGGTCGACCCCTCGTGGAGCGAGGAGGAGTTGGTATCGCGCGTGGTGGCCCTGCACGACGGTGTCGTGATTCTTACCCACAGCACCAACGAACTACTTCGGGCGTTAGCGCGTCGCCGCGACCTCTCGACGCTCGTGATCTTCCTCGGTGATCCCGCCGAAATCGACCACGATTTGCGCGAACTTTACGTCGGCGTGCGCGCGGCGACCGGGTCTGGACCACGGACCGGGCCGTATCGCGACGCACCGACGCGCGACGTGCGCATTGAGTTATTGCGCGCGTACCCTCGAGTGGGGGGTCTGGTCGATGATTTCACGCCCTCGCTGCGTCGACGTTGTACCGAAATGGTGGCCTACCTCGCCATGCACTCCGGTGAGCCCGTAACGGGAGAGCGCCTACGCTCGCGCGTCCTCGTCCACGCCAACGTCGATGCGTCCAAGGCCACCCTGACCAATACCGCGTCGTGCGTCCGACGCAGCCTCGGCGCCGACGCCCAGGGATACCTCCTCGAGCCCGTGTCGTCGGGTCTCTACCACCTCCGTGGGGTGGGTTTGGACGTCGCGGACTTTCATCGTCTCGTGGCACGCAGTCGCTCCGCCGAACCTGGCGAGGCCTATGAACTCTACGTCGAGGCCCTGCGTCTGGTGCACGGTGAACCCCTCGCCAGCGTTCTCAAGGGATTCGAGTGGTTCAGCTTCGAGGGTCATCGTGCGCAGCTCCAACGCGATGGCGAGTGGGTCGCGCTGGCCCTGCACGAGGCTGCGATTGCGCGCGAGGAAGTAGAAATCGCCTTTTGGGCCCTTCGCCAGGGACTACTTTTAGATCCCGAGTCCGACGATCTTCTCGACGCGCTCACTCGCGTGCCGCGACTACGCCAATTTGGCGGAGATGGAACCAGCGCCGCGCAGGACCACCCCGTCAGCCCCAGCCGCGCTGTATCGATGACCTGGGCGTTCGAGCGCTTCGGTCGTTAGGTCCGCGAGCAACGTCGCGAACGCCAACACCGGTTCGACGAAGAGATGTTTCGAGAGAGAACCAGGAATAGTGTTGATCTCGTTCACGTAGAGTTCCTCATCGCTGGCCAAGAAGTCAATGCGCGCAACCCCTCGCACCAGCGCGACGTCAACGAGTCGGCGCGCGGCCCTGACGACTTCGTCGGCCTGACCCGGCGCCAGACGCGCGGGAAGTTCGCGCGGCGCCGAGACCATGCCCTCGCCACCCACGTACTTGTCGCGGTAGTCGAGGATCTCGGCGGTGGAGGAACGGCGCAGCGGCTTTTCGATCGCCGAGAGTTCTACGCGGGGATAGGTCCGCACCGCAATCTGGACGTCGGTGAGGTCACTGCGAAAGGGTTCGATCACGCAGCCCCGCGCCAAGTGCACGTTGGTCACTAACCGCGCCTTGGCCGTGGCGAGGTCAGCGACCACGTCGATGCCAATCGACGAGCCCCCGAAGCGCGGCTTGAGTATGTAGGGGCCGTCAAAATCGAGTGACGTCGTCTCGGGGCCCAAGAGCGCACGCGGGAGCGATGGAAGTCCGGCCGCGCGTACCAGGGTGCCAAAGGCCCACTTGTCCATCCCAATCGCCGCGCCCGCCACGGTGGGGCCGCTATAGGCGATGCCCGCGAGATCGAGGGTACCCTGGAGAGTTCCGTCTTCCCCCGGCCCCCCGTGGGTGGCCATGATGACGGCGTCAATGTCGAGTCGGCGTTCCCTGGCGAGGCGCCCACCCGGCGTATAGAAACCGCCGTCTCCGCCCACCCGCAGCGACAAGGCACTCGATCCCGTGGGGACCCCCTCGAGGAACGCCTCCGCCTCGGTGGAGGCGTCGACCTGGAAGAAGTCGCCGGCTTTCGTCCAGTACAGCCCCAGCGCCTCCCCTCGAACCCGGTGCAGTTCGCGCAGGGCCAACAGGCCGGTCAAAATCGAAATATCGTGCTCGGGACTTGGTCCGCCGAACAATACGCCTACTGTCACCCACTACCCCATTCGTCTCAGCCATCAAGGGTAGTGGTCGGGCAAGTCGTTGAGGTACAACACCGCATCGCCCGCCGATAACGAGGCGCGCACCCAGGCCACCGCGTCGTCGCGGACGCCGAAACTCGGCGCGGGGCGGGCATATCCTTGAGACAGGGCCGCGAGGTTGGTGCGACCCACCACGGCCAGCTCCACGCCGAGTTGGGCGATGTCGCGGGCCAGTTCTTCGTTGAGGGCGCCTTGACCGGCGCCGAGTTCGATGAGGCCCGGCGTGACAACGACCCGGCGCCCGGTGATCACGAGACCCGTGAGTACCGCCAGAGCGGCGCGCGCGCTGGCGGGATTAGCGTTAAAGGTGTCGTCCACCACCACGACCCCCGACGCCGCAGTACGAAGCATCGCTCGATGCTCAACCGGGTGCAGGGAGCGGAGTCGTTTAGCGAGCTCCGCCGGTACCGCGCCCACCTCCAAGGCCGCCGCGATGGCGCAGGCGACGTTGGTGCACTGCATTCCCACCACCGGCTCGAGCTGGGCCACGTCGGCACCATCCACCCACACGTGCCACATCCCCTCCACGCTCGCGACCCGCACGTCCGCGTCGGGATTCGCCGATCCCGCGCGTCGGACGCGGTGCGCGTCGAGGCGGGCGGGCCACTGCGCGAGTCGAGGGTCGTCCACGTTGACGATGACCACTCGCGCACGTTCAGTGATTTCGAACTTGGCCGCCTCAATGACGTCCAGGCTCTTCATTCGCTCCAGGTGCACCGGTCCAATCGCGGTGATGACCGCGATATCAGGCACGCACCACGAACACAGGTCGCGTATCTCACCGGGACCATAGGTGCCCATCTCGGCGACGAACACCCGGGTGCCGTCGGCGAGATTTTCATTGATCGATCGCGAAAGGCCCGCGCGGTTATTAAAACTCTTCGGTGTCGCCACGACCCCGCCGTCGCCACTCAGGAGATCGGCGAGGTGGTTCTTCGTGGAAGTCTTACCGTAGGAGCCCGTGATGGCGACCACAATGGGGTGCACCACGTCAAGGCGCGTCGACGCGCTCGCGACGAATCTCCGGGCCCGTCGCGACTCGTAGGGTTCAAGTGCACGGGCGGCGAGCGCCAGGACGAAGGGCACCACCCACACCGCAGCGGCTCCCGCCTCCAGGCCCTCGCTCGCGAGCGCGGCCACCGCGACGACGCCCAGCGACAGTACCGCCGCGAGCCCCGCGACGGTGCGAAGGCGCCGGGTCCACTGGAGTGCGCCCGTTCGGCCGCGGAGGCGCAACCCCCACGGACAGGTCACGCCATAGAGAATCGCATCGACACAGAACGTCGCTGCGTCGCGCGTCAGCAGTGATACGACCAACGCGGCCGGTAGCGTGACCCATAGGAGCGTGCAGAGCGAGATCACGCGACGGCGATCACGTACTTGCTCCGCGACCCCGGTGCGCCTCACGCGAAGGGGCATCCAGGTCCAGCGACGCCAAAACCGGGACATGGACGCCGGTTCGTAGTGCTCGCGCTGGAGAACACGTAGCCAACGCGCCATCTGCGCCGCGTACCCCACGGTGAGGCCCACCACCGCCAGAACGAACCAGAGATGCTTCACTGCGACGCTAGATGGTGGGCATGATCCACCAGGACCGTGGGTCGTTCTGTCGGCACCAGGTGTCCGGTGTCAGCGAGGACGTCGAGTTCGACGTGCGGAGATCGAACCAGGAGGGTCTGGACTGCTCGCGCGACGTCGGTGGGTACGACGAGGTCGTTCGCCCCCCAAACGAGATCGACGGGAGCACTCACTCGAGACAGTTCGCTCTCAAAGCCCTCATTGACGCTCACCACCAGGATGTCGCGGAGCAGGCCGCTGGCGTTGCGGTAGTCGTTCGAACCGAACCTGCGGCGCGCGGCCTCCATTCGGTCGTCGCTGAGCAGACCGCGGCGATGCAACGCACGCAGGAATCGGAAACGCCGTGGCGAACGACGCCCGCCGCCGCCGTGACGTAGCACCGGCGTGCCCGTCAAGACCAGCGCCTTGACGAGGTGGGGGTAATCCGCGGCGAGTACGGTGGCCACCTTTCCGCCGAACGAATGCCCGACCACGACGACGGGTTCCTCACCCATCTGGGACAACGCGCGAGCGACGGCAGTGGCGTAGTCGGCGGCGCGCCAGGCGACGTCGGGCAGGGGCGAGGCACCAAATCCCGGCAAGTCCAGGGCTACCGAGGAGATGCCGTAGTTGGCTAGTTGGGACCCCGACGAGGTGAAGTCCTCGCACGAGCGCGCCCAACCGTGCAGCCAGACCACCTGAACAGGTCCGTCACCGTAGGCCTCGCCAAAAATCCGTCCATCGCCGTAGGCACGTAACACGTCCACCAGGTTACCGAGCGTCGACGACGACCCCTGGCGTCACCAGCGGACGGTAGCGTCGGAGACACTATGAGCGAAGATATCGCCTTTTCCGAGCAACTCCTGGTCGGCCTGACCCCCGAACAGCGCGAGGCCGTGACGTCCGACGCACGCCGTCTCATAGTGCGCGCAACGGCGGGTTCGGGCAAGACGCACGTCTTGACCCTGCGCATCCAGCGGCGTATCGCTTGCGACGACGTCGATGCCGACCAGGTACTGGCCATGACCTTCACTCGCAAGGCCGGTGAGGAGCTTCGCCGACGTCTCTATCGCGCGGGGATTCGTGACGTGCGCGCTGGTACCTTTCACCGCGCCGCGATGAACATCGTCAACGGCTACCGTCTGGATCACCACCTCAAGGCGCTCACCATCGAGCCAAACCGGCGCCGTCTAGTAATTACGCTCTCCCAACAGTTGCGCGACGACGGAGAGGTCCGACTCGAGGACTGGCAACTGCCCCGCGTGGAACAAGAGATCAGTTGGGCCTTGAGCCAGGGATTCCGCGGCGCGACGTACGCTCGCGCTGCGAAGAAAGCGCGCCGCGAGGCACCGTTGCCCGTGGCGGTCTTCGCCGACGTGCTCGATCGTTACGTGGGCGTCTGTCGCAGTCGCGGGGTACTCGACTTCGATCTCCTACTGAGCGAGGCCATTGCGCTCCTACGTGACGAACCCGACGTGCGCGCGGCTTTTCGCCACCGCACCCGCGCCCTCTTCGTCGACGAGACCCAAGACATGAATCCCCTACAATTCATGCTGCTGGCCCAGATGGCCGGCGACGATCCGGACCTTTTTTGCGTCGGTGACCCTAATCAATCGATCTACGGTTTCAATGGGGCCAATCCCCACCTCCTCGTGGAGATCGTGCGGACCTGGCCCGACACCGTGGTACTTGATCTCACGAGGAATCATCGTTCGACGGCGAACATCATCGCCGTGGCCAACACCTTGCTCGAACCCGGTGCGCGAGGTATCGTTCCGGCCCACGACGACGGCGAGGTGCCACTCGTCCGCGGCTACGATACCGACCTCGACGAGGCCCAACACGTCGCGACGTGGCTCTCCGCGCACCACCAACCCGGAAGCCCCTGGCGCTCAATGGCCGTCCTGGCGCGCACCAACGCGCAGCTCGACGACATCGCCGGTGCCCTCGAGGCGGCCGGCATTCCCGTCGATCGCCGCGGTCCCGAGCACTCCCCCGCCTCGGATCTCACTAATGTCGACGCCGCCCCGCGACGTGTCGAGATCGATGCCCCCGACGCGGTGGCGCTCACGACCATTCACCGAGCCAAGGGTCTGGAATTCCACCACGTGGTGGCCGTGGGCTGGGCCGAGGGTCAATTGCCCCACTACAACGCAGTGGGCGCCGACGCCCTCGCCGAAGAACAGCGTCTCGCCTACGTTGCGCTAAGTCGCGCCGAGCAGACGCTGTTGATTACCTGGAGCAAAGGGCGCAATGATCCCCGATTCGCGGACCGGCAGCCTTCGCGATTTCTCGGTCCCATCGAAACCGTCCTCGCCGAGATAGCGACTCGTAACGCTCCGCTCACCGGCGAACAGCGACGACGTCGACTCGACGCGATCCGCCGCGAACTCGAAGCCATCTCACCGACGCTCGACTCGACCGCCCGCGCGTCGGACCACTAGGGGTCCGCGCCGAGACCAGCGAACTCGGTGACGAGGGGAGCGGGGTCCGACGGTCGCACGCTCGCACGCGCGTCGAGTCGACATCGTCGTCGAACACACGGGTCGCCGAGCGTTGATCCGCCAGGGGGTAGTCGATGCGAACTCCCCCTCCCCGATGGAACGACCCCTGGATAACCCCGCCACGTGGAACCCGGATCCCCGAGGTGCTGCCCTCGCGCGAGGTCCACGAGATTGGTGTGCGTTAGCGCGCATCGCAACGCACTCGAGTAGTGAGGCGAGCGGCCCTCGAAGGTCGCGGCACCCTCGACGTCGAGATCACCCACCGCAACGTTGACATCGCCGCCCGCCACCACGGCGTCTGAGCGATCGCGGGCCTTCTAGGTCTCGCGAAGCGACGCGAGCCTCCCCGATTTGTGCAGATGATGGGAATCGCCGAGCTCGCGACCCTCGGGGACGTGACACGAAGAGACCGCGAGCAGAGCACACCTCGCCGTGGTTCGGGCAATCGACGTGACGGCGCCCTCGAGGTCCCGTATCACGTCCCATTTCCACCGCGAAGCAGTCGCGACACCATTCCACTGCCTTGGTCGGCAATGAGCGCTCGCGTAGCCCAGTGCTGCGAGGGTCATCTTGACGTCGGTCGCGTGATTTCCTGCAGTAGCACGGTATCGAGTGAGGTAGGAGTGATCCACTCCTGCACCCGCGGCCAACGGGCGCTCAACGAATTGATGTTCCAAGTGGCAATCTTCACGGAGACGTCGTTGAGGGTTCGACGTCTCGTTTGGGTCTCCAGATCGCTTACTAGAGATAATCGACGCAAGTTGGGGCACAAGTTATCCTCTCGTCAGGAACTATGATCAGCCTCATCACGCTGCGACTCGTCCAGGTGAATTTCAAAGCTCGCAATCACGTGGCTTTGGGACGGTTCTGGGCACACGCTCTGGTTGGGGGGTTTCCTGTGAAGCGCCTGGAGTCACCAACGTCGAACCCCCGAATGTCATCCGCCCGATCCTTGTGCCCTCGGCGTCAACGTCGTAGCGGTCGCGGACATCGAAGCGGTGGCGTATCGCGTGCACCTTGATCTTGCGACCACTTCCACGGCCCATCAAGTGGAGTTGGTCGAGCGCTTGGGGGTTGTCTACTGATGTGACACCGCTACGCAAGACTTCGGAGCAATGAACTTGAGTGAGTGGGCAGACCGACAAGGGGTACATCCCCAGACCGCCTATCGGTGGTTC
>JAJZEN010000044.1 GCA_021828545.1 Actinomycetes bacterium | reverse complement strand
AGCTGGTGCAGTTGCGAGACGGCGCACATCACTCTGGAGATATCGGCGCAGTGATTTTACTGGGTCTTGATGATTTCAAGGGAGTAAATGATACGTTCGGTCATCTCGTAGGAGATCAACTGCTGGCCAGCATTGCTCGCCGCCTTGAAGCAATCACACCCTTCTCGGACACCGTCTGTCGCCTGGGTAGCGATGAATTTCTCTACTTGGCCCCGCGAGCTGATTCACTCGAGGGCGCGGAAAGCATCGTCAAGCGTATTCTCGATGAATTTCGCGAGCCATTCGTCATCGATTCGGTACGACTGGAGCAACGCGCAAGCGTGGGTCTTACGATGTTTGAGTCACAGAGTTTGAACATAGAAAGTGTCGTTCGTGAGGCCGACATCGCTTTAAGTTGGGCTAAGGCCCAACGAAGGGGATGGTGTACGGTCTTTTCGCCCGAGATGCAAGAGAACGCGGTCGATCGTTTCACTCTCGTGCAGGAACTACGTGACGCTATTCGTAATGGGGAATTATCGATGTGGTACCAACCCATTGTCGAACTCAAGAGCATAGAAATCGTCGGTTTCGAGGCCCTGATGCGTTGGCATCACCCTCGACGGGGCTGGATCCCACCGAGTGAATTCATTCCGCTCGCTGAGCAGAGTGACTTGATAGTTGCCCTCGGTTCCTTCGCACTCCGAGAGGCAATTGCGGCGGCGAAAGGTTGGCAGAACTCGCGCGCTGGGCAGAAATTGCCTTATGTCGCCGTCAACTTCTCTGCACATCAGTTTCATCAGGAGAACCTTGTGTCGATGGTGGAACATGCGTTGTCAGATCTGGCGCCAGATCGGCTCATCATCGAAATTACCGAAAGCGCGGCGTTGTTTGATCTCGACGAGACTCTTGAGATCATCCGCGAACTTAAGAATCTAGGAGTAGGTTTTGCACTTGACGATTTCGGCACAGGCTATTCGTCACTTTCGTACCTCGTTACCCTCCATCCCATCGTTATCAAAATCGATCGTTCCTTCGTGAGTTCGTCCCGAGGGCACGGGGAGGATGATGCTTTGCTCGAACTCGTCATCGACCTAGGTGACCGGTTAGGAATTACGGTGTTGGCTGAAGGGATAGAGACTGAGGAGCAGTTTTTCCGCCTACGTCGTCTCGGATGCGAACTCGGCCAAGGTTACATTTTTTCGCCGGCGGTGCCCGCAGATGAAGTACCAGGTTTGTGCGCGCTGCCATTCACGATAAGTGAGCAGCACATTTGCGAGTACCCATCATGAGCACACAACGAACATTTATTTGATGCCTTCGTCGGCGCACGAGGGTCAAGTTCGCCGAGAATTGTAAACTCAGAAACCAGCAACTACTCAAGGTCCTTTGGCTTAGTTTTCAGGGTCCGACCACCGTCAGGGCGGCGCATGCCTCATCCGAATATCATGACGACCATTACACTAGGGTTGTGAACCTCAGTCTTTCAAAGAGAGGTGATTACGTCGTTCGTTCGGCAATCTGCCTCGCGAGGAACTTCGAATCGGGCGCTCCAAAGAAGTTACGCTTAGTCGCTCTCGAAATGGACATTCCGCGGACCTACGTCTCACAGATCCTTGGCGATCTCAACCGAGCCGGAATTGCGCAATCCTTCTTTGGCACCAATGGCGGTTTCTCTCTCACCCGACCTCCCGATCAGATCAACCTGCTCGAAATCGTCGAGTCGGCCGAGGGTCTGCTGACCCCCGCCACCTGCGTCCTGGGTGAGGATCCTTGCGATTGGGAGTCGGTCTGTCCTCTTCACGAGACGTGGAAGAGCGGTACCGCGGCGTTGCGATCGGTGCTGGCCTCAACAACACTGGCTGAATTACTTCAACGCGACATCGAAATTCGGGCGGGCACCTACGTCACGTCCGATGATGGGCATCGTCAGCCTGGACTCTCTGTACCGGTCAGCGATTCGGTGCAGGTCGAACTCGCCGCCCCCGCAGTGGCTCAGCGACTACGCGCCGAAAGTTCCTGGCTGATTCCACACGTGGAGGCGGCGCATTCCGAGGAGGAAGAGATACTGGTGCGGATCGGCCCGGGTGGCCCGGGCTGGCTCGGCAAGGTCGTAGCCGTTCACTTCACGACATCCCAGGGGCCCGACGACAACCTGGTCATCCAGGTGTCCTGGGAGGCTACAGGTCCGTCGGGTCTTTTCCCTCGATTCAAAGGTGAGCTCCACGTAGTGGCCGTTGATCCCACGCGCAGCGAGCTGAACCTGTCGGGTCGCTATCGACCGCCCCTCGGTCGAGCCGGCCAAATACTGGACGAGGCAGTCCTGGCCCGAGTGGCACGTGCCACGATTCGCTCGTTACTGCGTCGCATGGCACGTGCCCTCGAAGAGGAGCAGACCACGTGACCAATCCCATGGAGTTTCGCGCGAACTAGAGCGAATGACGAGAAAGTTCGACACCGCTACTCATCGGTGTCGACACCAGACCGTGCCGCGTCGGCGAATTCAAGATGTCCGAGGTGGATGGGCCGAGTCGTACCACGGGCAATGGGCGACTGGTGCGGGCCAGATAGAGACGAACGTGGGGAAACGCCCGGTACACCTCATCAAAGACGGGCTGGCGTTTAACTCCCTCGAGGACTTTCGCCACCACGACGACGCGGCGGCCGTGGTACTCAATCTCGACGACCCCGCCGCTATGGAGGTAGCCGTACCAGGCCGGATCGCGATCCCAACCACCGTTGGCCGCACAGACGCAAGGAATCCCGTCGATCTCCACGTACGCGACGAGTGGCTTCCACACGTAACCACTGACGGATCCGCGAGTTCGTAACGGCAAGGCGTCAGTCCACGTCCAATGCCACAACGCCCAGACTCACGCCTAAGTAGTGCAACGAGACGACGTCGAGATTCGTTCGCCACCTGGCGCGGTCATCTAGTCGAACCGAGAACGTCGTGGCGCGCGCGGCGACCGCGGACGGAACTGCAAGATGTGCACCCGGACAATCTTGCGTCGATTGCCAGTTACATTTGTCGTCTGCAGCCAGGGACCCTCTCGACGAAGTTACGCCACGACCGGCACGGATGCCACTTTCCAGGTGGCGACCCGACCCGCGAGCTCCCCGCCGAACGATTCGGGATTGAAGACTCCGCCGACCGTGGAAAGCTCCTTCGGACCAAAGGCCGCGTGCGCGAAAACCGCCGCGCCCGCCGCTTCGAGGGAACGACGCATTTCGTCCAGCGTGCCCTTGGGAGAAATCCCGTAGGTACAGAAGATTGCGCACGGTTTCGCTCCGAGGTGGGGTAACTGCTCGAGCCACGTTCGCATCGACTTTGACGCTCCGACGCCGGCGACAACGAAACCTTCTACCCAGCTCCCCACCACCAAACAGTCCGCCGACGCGAGTGCGCGTGTGTCCACCTTCGAGATGGGCAGTGCCTTCGCCACCAGACCGTGAATGGCGAACCCGTCGGCGATGTCCCGTGCCGCCCGAGCAGTCTTGCCACCGACACTCTCGTAGCAGATCAGAACTCGCGGCTTCCATTTTGAATAACGACGTTGCGCGACCTCGGGCCGTGCCGGACTCGCGTCGAGTACGGCCCGGGCGGCGCGTCGACCCTGCGCCATGGCCTCGACGACCGTCGAAGGCCCAGTCAGTGCGTCACCTACCGCCCAGATTCGTTCGTTCACCGGTAGCGCGGCCGCCCACAGGCCAATCTCGCGCTTCAAGGCCAACGCGCCGACATCGTTGTGATTGGCGTACGCTGACGCCGGGTTGGCCAAGATGCCACTGGCCTGCCAGCGGCGATCGGGGACCCCGTGACGCTCGCGACGAATGGGCGTGCCCTGAAGCGCCGCCACGAAATCAGGGTCATTGCGATAGCCCATCGCCATCACCACGAGGTCGACGTCGAGCTCGACGGTGTCGTCGGTCACGACCGAGGGGCGCTTGTCGGCACGTGGCTGGACCGTGCGTGCAAGGTCGGCGTGCTCTACCCGGCCCGTCTCCCCGCGTAACGCAGTGAGAGTGTGGGCGAAACGGATCTCCACGCCCTCATGACGAGCTTCGGCCACTTCGTCGGGTCGTGCCAACGCGAAGCGCTCATCGAGCCAGTCGATGCACGTCGCCGTGAGACCCAATCGTCGTGCCGTACGAGCCACGTCCATGGCGGTGTTACCCGCGCCGAGAACCAGAACGTGACCTCTTCTACCTTCCTCGAGTCCATCGAGCCCCATGGTGGCGCGAAACGTCTGAGGGTCACCCGTTGCCACGAGCGCCGCCTTGGCGCCTTTGAGGAACATGGTGGCATCGACCACTCCATCCAATTCAGCCCCCGGTACCGGGAGCCGTAACGGCACACTCGCACCATTCGCGACGATCAACGCGTCGTGGATTGTAAGCAGACGATCAAAGTCCTGGACGTGGATCTCCACCTCGCAACGTAGTTCCAGGCCCGCACGCTCGAGCTGACGCCATGGTCGTAACGCGATATCGTCGGCCAGCGTGAAGTCCGGAATGCCCCACACACACAGACCCCCCGGCGTTTGGTCCCTCTCGTAGACGACCACGTGCGCGCCCGCCTCGACGAGATCCCACGCCGCGCCCGCGGCCGCGGGCCCCGAACCGACGATCCCGATGGATAGCGGTTCGGGCGTGTGGGCCACTTTGGGCGCCGGGACCTCCCTGCTATCCGCAATGAACCGTTCCAGTCGGCCGATGGCGACCGGGGTTCCCCCCGCAAGCGACCAACTACACGCCCCCTCGCACTGGGCGGCCTGGTTGCAGACCCGCGAACAGATATCGGGGATGATCGACGTTCGCGCCAGGATTTCGTGGGCGCCTCCTAAGTCGCGGTGGCGCAAAGCTGCGATGAACCCCGGGATATCGTTATGTGCCGGACAACCACGCACACAGGTCGGGTCCGGACATTGCAAGCAGCGATCAGTCTCGGCAAGCACTTCCGTCCATTCGGTGAATCCCGAACGAATCTCGTGGGTGTCGCCCACAAAGTCGAGGGGGTACGAAGGGAACGACTCAATACGGGGTCCCACCATCATTGGACCCTCGACAGTGATCGCGGAGAAGGGGCACGTGCGCTCGCACTGACGACAGCCGACGCACAGGGTGCTGTCCTCGAGGGCTACCCACCGCTTCGAATCCATCGACAAGGCTCCGGTCGGACAGCGGACCACGCACTCCTGGCAGCCCGCACATCGATCGTCGAGAATCTTGACCGAGGGTCGTACCTCGGGTACGTCAACGCCTGGTGAAATGTTCTGGGTCATGACGACTCCTAGGTTTCTGGAATGTTCGGGAAGAAATAATGTCCGGTCATCGTCGACACTCAATTCGCCGCCTGGATCGCGACGTAGAGCAGCGCGGCTACCGCGCCGCACGCCAACACCAGTCCGAGGGTGGCCGACCGCACGACTAGCGCGCTGCGACTGACTCCGACCAGTTCGCGGTTCGTGATTCGCCACATCGCCCACAGTGCGCCCATCGTGCCTAGGCACATGACGGCCACCTGCACCATGATGATCCGGGAATCCGAGAGCATCCGAGTGTTGTAGAGGGACGAATTCGTTCCGGCGAATCCAAAGATATGCTGAGCCGCCGGAATCACCCGTGGTGCACTCTTGAAGAATTTGGGAAGTTGGCGAGCGAAGTAATCCGCCCCGACCACTGGGATGAGCCCATAGGAGACCGGAACAAAGTACGCCCGAAACTTCGATCCACGATCGACGAAACCTCCGGCCCGCTCGAAGTGTACGTCGCGCCTGGCGCTCAGCGCCGCGATACCCCACGAGATACCGGCCATGGCGAGCGCCAGTAGGCCGATCAATCCGAGGTATGCCACCGGATTTGGGTAGTGGGGGAAGTGCAAATGAGTATTGAGCCAGTTATCGAAGTTGTTGTAGATGCTCAGTGCATTGAACTGCTGATAAAGCACGAGCCCCCAGAGCAGCACAATGGCCCACGCCACGTCGGCACGACGACGCGTCGGCGCGACCACTGACGTGAGCGGCTTTTGGAGGAAGAGCCCAATGTTGTCGTCGGAGCACGACTTGTAACATTCAGTGCACAGTCCGCAATAGAGGTTCGAGTCTGCACTGGCCGGCCACGTGTACCACGGGCAACCAAAGCCGTCATCTCCCCCCCGCATGCAGTCTTTGGTCTCGCAACTCACGCACTTGTCTCGGTCCCGGGTGCGGAATCCCGCCACCGACCCCATTGACCCGATGGTTCCGATCACCGAGGTCAACGGACAGATGTAGCGACAGAACGTCCGCCGTTCGAAGGTTAAGAAAAAGACGAGTGCGGTGGCGACGATGCCAATCACCATGAAGCTGGTGGCGGCCGGATTGCCCGGACCGGCGATGTTGAAAAACTCCTCGATCCACGTGAGGATTAGGAACGTTACGACGGGAATGATGAAACCCATGCGAGCGAGCGGTTCGGGGAACGTGCGCCCCAGTCCCAGGGTCTTCTGGGTCCGCTGGAAGAAGGTCTTTCGCTGGATCCACTCGGCAAATCCGCCAAAGGGGCACATTGCGCACCACGCTCGACCTACGACCACCATCATGACGAACACCAAACAGAACCAGACGTACCAAGTGATCGCCGCGCCAAAGTTGAGTCCAGGAATTGAGGTGCCGAACAGACCCACGAAGATCACCGTCCAAAACACGATCTGGTTGGGCACGATGAGCAGAAATTGGAATTTACGATTGTGCAAGACACGCGCCGCCAGCGGATGGCGTGCGATGTCCCATCCCGGAGTTGGGTCGGATGTCGCGAACCGCTCCGACATCCCCTCTCGCTGCCGGGGTCGAAGCCGGATTGCCACGGCCACTGGATCCACCTGGTGGGCCCTATCATCAGCGTGAATTGCCATCTTGCCCCCCCGCAGGAATGTTTAGTACTTAAATAAACCTACTACCTTAAAACTACTCGTTTAACTAATTAGTATCATTCATCGGGCCGATTGTCAAATACCGGAAACGATGCCACTGAACGTCACAGTAAGCCCGAAAAGTCTGATTTCCACAGGAAGCGCCTCATCGCAAAAGGTGCGCAGTGGCCCAGCGCCTGGTCTGACATCGACAAGTCGGGACCGACGAGTCCTAGGGGTGGCAATTTAAATCGGCCGGGTATTCCTGAGAAACTCCAGGACACAGGATTCGTGCCGCCAGACACTTCGAATTCGCCGGTACCCATGACGTCCAGCCCAGCTAATCACCGTTCGCTACGATCAAACCCTCACGCTCGTGAGATGCCGATGATCGCGTTGCCACGTTCGCGTGCGATCGCGCGCTACCCGCTTCCACAAAGAAATGTCGCATCCGTCCTTCGGAGACGCAGAGACAACATGGTCGACATTGTGCGTAGCGATGTTAACGTCGTGAGATTTCTCGACATTTCAGACAG
>JAJZEN010000139.1 GCA_021828545.1 Actinomycetes bacterium | reverse complement strand
GCCTGGATCATCCAATTCGTGATGTTTCTACTCTTCGGAGTCGCAATCGCGGCTTTCGCGTACTACCGTCGGCGCCCAGGCCTGATCGTCGCCACTATGTTGCTGGGCTTCGCCTCTCAGCCCCTACTCGCCACCACGACACCGACTGGCGTCGTTTTTCTCGCCTTCGGCAGTTGGCTTCTGATTCGCGCGTACCGTCTTCACAAGTTCGGGGACCCGACGTTTAAGGGGTCTAACGTACGCGCGCGCGAACGCGCCCAAGAACGCCGCGCCGCGCGAGCGGCGAGCGGCGGTCGTAACACTCGATCCCGCTCCGCCACCGCGACGATATCGACCTCGAAGGCGCCCGTAGCGTCGAAACGATATACCCCAAAAAAGACGAACCGGAGATAGTCGGTGGCGCGGCTAGGTTTAGATTTCCCCACCAAGTGGGGGCGTGGCTACGTGGCGAAATTCGTCCGCAACCTTTACTGGACGTACCTCATTACTCGCCTGATTCGCCGAATGTCCACCTTGGAGGTTGCCGGGCTCGAGCACCTCGATGGTGGGGGCCCCTTCATCCTCGTGGCGAATCACACCAGTCATCTCGATACCCCTTTGCTCTTGACCGCTCTCCCAGCGCCGATGCGGCGCCGGACAATTGTCGCGGCAGCCATGGATAATTTCTTCATGTCGACGCTCAAGGCCTTTCGTACGGTCCTGGTGTTCAACGCGATTCCGATCGATCGTCATAAAATTAACCGGCGCAGCTCCCAGTTGGCCCTCGAGCTCCTGGAGGACAAGTGGAACCTCTTGCTCTATCCCGAAGGTGGACGTAGCCCCGACGGCAATTTGCAGGAATTCAAGGGAGGGGCGGCGTACCTCGCGGAGCGTTCCAAGGCAGCAGTGATTCCGACGTACATCAATGAGGCGGGGTTCCTCCGGGGCCCCAAATACGCCAAGGCGGCGCTCTACACCCAGGGACGATCTCAACGTCGTCACCACGTTATCGTGACGTTTGGTCCAGCCCTTCGCATCGATTCGGGAGAGAACATCCGTCGCTTCGGCGTGCGCATCGAAGAGTCGGTCGCCGAGTTGGGACGCTACGTCAGCGGGAACCCCGAATACGGGCAGCGTCCGAGCGACGACTATTAATCGTCGCGCAACGTTCGGCGTAGAGACGATCGGCGACACTCTCCCAGGGCGCCGCTGGTTCACCACTCAGTTCAACGAGAACCTCATCAGCCAACCACGGATTTAGTGCAAGAACAGGACCGTGGGCGTACGTCGCCCAGATCCCTGGCGTGCGGTATCCATCTGCCACGCCATCGTTCCCACGACCCACCAGAACCGTGCCGAGCGCACCGACACCTGGGCCCAACGTGGTCACACCACCATGGTTCTCAAAACCCACCAGCATTCGCTCACCCACGCGCGACGCCATGTCGCCAACCGAGCGAACCCTTCCGCGAGTAGTGACGGCGTCGACCAACCCCAACCCGGGGTACGTCGCGTCACCCTCGATGGCGAAGGAAGTACCCAAGATCTGCAGGCCCGCGCACACCGCGAACACGGCCGCGCCGCCTGCCACCCGATCGACGAACCCCCCATCTTTGAGGAGGTCGCAGGCCAGTCGCTGGGGGCCATCTTCACCGCCGCCGAGTAGGTAGAGTGACGCTTCGGGAATCTCCTCACCAATCGTCACCTCGCTCACTCGGACCTCGATGTCGCGCGCGCGGGCGCGCGTCGCCAACACCGCGGCATTACCACCGTCACCGTAGGTACCCAGCAGATCGGGAAAGAGGACCACGAGATTCAACACGGAGTTGTTACGTCCATCCATTCGCGAAACGCCGTATAATTTGCCACCAACGTCACCTCGCCTTCGCCACGACGAAGAACAGCGGGATCCTCGACCACCTCGCACGACACGCCCGCGTAGGTCAGGCGAGTCGCAATATCCAGTCGCCGCTCCCCCAGGCAGCGCACGTGTCTGCCCCGCAACTGTTCGAAGGGGACATCATAGAGCCACGACGGGTCGCGCCCGTCGGCCAGTTGGGCGTTGATGGCGACCCAGACGTCGGCCGCTTCATCGAGCGACTCGAGCAGGGCGGTCGTGCCGGCGGGATTCTTCGCGAGCAATAGACGCAGGGTTCGCTCACCGTAGCGACGTCGACCGTATCGACCTTGGACTGTCGTTAGCGACCGAATCCGCACGAGAGCCTCGGGCAAGCTCACGCCGAGTTCCGCTAACGCGGTCAACGCGAACGCCGCGTTAACGTCGTTGAAAGTTCCTGGCAACGCGAGGTCAAGGTTAAAGGATGTGTCGTTTATCACGAGGGCGCTCGAGAGTCGTGCGGTGACATCGGTGGGCTTGGAGAAACCGCAGGGGCACGACCACGATCCGACCTCGAACACGATGGCACGAGTGCAGTGGGGGCACGACGCGGCGTCGCCTCGCCAGGACAACGGAACATCGACCCAACGAACGTACCGCGCCGTTTGAGCGGCGTATGTCACCAGAGGGTCCGAACAGTTCGCCACTACCACGCCGAAGAACGCGTCGGCATTCAAGCAGTCGCGCCAACGTTGCGCCATGCGGCGTACCTCGTTGGCCCGGTCCAGTTGGTCGCGCGAAAGGTTGAGGAGAACGACGACCTCGGGCGCGGCGGCCGCGACGACGCCCGCGAACCACCCTTCGTCGGTTTCGAGAACGACTCGGTCGTGTGGTGACGCCGCCAGCGCCGCCACCAGCCCCTCGGTCATATTGGCACCCGTCTCGTTGCTCGTCACACTCGATGCCCAGCCCACCCTCAGCATCGCCGAGGTCGTCGTCTTGCCGTTAGTGCCCGTCACCAGGACCACTCGACGGCCCGCGGAGAGGTGCGTGAGAAGATGAGGGTCGATCTTGAGTCCCACTCGCCCACCCATTACGGTGCCCGCGCCGCGGGTGAGTCGCCGTGACAGAACGTTGACGAATCGAACTCCCGTCGCGGCGAGTGCCGAACGAGGTCGAAGTCGAGGCATCATGAGTCCACGCTAACAACCTCACTGCGCCACAAAAGGCAAAAAGAAAGCGCAAAAGGGCCATCCGGGGGGGTGGATGGCCCTTCTGCAAAAGTTCCGCCTCACCCTGGGGGGATTGGGTGAAGCGGGCTGATACCAGTATGGCGTGCCGGCGCTTATCAATCAAGCGCATACATTGAATAGTTCTCATCTGTATACTCGATACATGGAAATACGACAACTTGAAGCCCTGGTGGGAATCGCTGAGCACGGTACATTTTCGAGCGCCGCCGAGGCCCTTGGGACGGTGCAGTCCAATATCTCCAATCGTATCGCGCGCCTAGAAGCAGAACTCGGCTCGGAGTTGATCGACCGAGCTTCGGGCGCCCTCACCGAGTCGGGTGCGGTCGTCGTCGAACGGGCTCGTCGCATCCTCGGCGAGGTGAGCGCCATCGCTTCAGATGTCTCAGAATTGACCGCGGATATCCGCGGGAGAGTCTCGATGGGCATGATTGGCACGGCGGGACGATGGATCGTCCCCCTCCTACTGCGAGCCCAGCGCGAGAAATATCCCCACATCTCGCTACGTATCACCGAAGGAACGAATTCGGTGATCGAGCCCCAGTTGGTCTCCGGGGTGCTCGACTTGGCGGTGTTGGCCTGGCCGGTCGCGGCACCCGAACTCACCGAGGTTGACCTTTACAGCGAAGACCTCGTCCTCATCGCCGAGAAGACCCACCCGCTCGCCGAACGATCGTCGGTGACCTTCGTCGACATCGAGCCCTTCGAGATTCTCCTTCCCTATCCGGGAACTCCCATACGGCGCGAGATCGACGACGCCTCTCACGCCCAGGGGATAGAACTACGACCCCTCATCGAGGTGGACGGGCTACGGACGATCGCCTCACTCACTTTCGACGGACACGGGCCTTCGATCCTCCCCTCCACCATGCTCTCGACGCACCTACGCGCGAATTTCCGAGCCGTGCCGATTGAGGGCATCGCCCTGCGACGCGTCTGCCTGGTGCGTCGACGATTCGGTTTTCCCGCCGCACCGGTGCGCGCCATCCACACGTTGTTGTCTACCGTCGTGCGCGAGGCGCGAGACGTACCCGAAGGGGTAGTCATCCCCGAGGGTCAGACCCCTCTGCCATAGTTCTTAGGTGAGCCTGCGTCACGACATCGCCGCCGACATCGTCCGCCGCGACCGAGCATTCCGTGCGGTGGTCGATCTCGCCGGACCGGTGCCGGCCCGCCGTGTTCGTCCGGTGGCCGAACGTTTTCCCACCTTGATCGAAACCATCACCTACCAACTTCTCGCTACTCAGGCGGCGGCGACCATTCACGCCCGCGTGGTGCACGCCTGCGGTGGTCACGTGAGCGTGGAATCGGTTCTCAACACCGGGCACGACGCACTTCGTGCGGCGGGGCTCTCGCGCACCAAGGCGGCGGCAATGTTGGACCTCGCGGCCCACGTGGCCGATGGACGGGTACGCGTCGAACGACATGGTCGCATGAGTGACGACGACATCATCCACCAGGTCACCAGTGTCCACGGCGTCGGACCGTGGACCACGCAGATGTACCTCATGCACACTCTAGGACGGCGTGATGTGTGGCCCGTGGGAGATTTCGGAGTGCGCTACGGCTGGAGCCTGGTACACGGCCGAGATGAACTCGTCACCGAGAAGGAGCTGCGAACGTGCGGCGACCTCTTCACGGGGGTGCGTTCCGACGTGGCGTGGTACTGCTGGCGCGCTGTTCACTTCGCGCGATCGAACGGGTAACCTCGCGGAGTGCCCTTCACGCTCAATGACTTCGAACGCGACGCGCTCGACACACTTTACACTTACGCCAGTATCGAATGCCTCTCCCCCATGTTCGACGACGACTGGGTCGAACACGGGAAGATCGAGAAGGCTCTCACCTTGCTCGCGCAGTGGTCGCGAGGCAGGGAACTCGGTGTTTTCACCGTGGAAATCGTGCGTCTCGAGGGCCGCACACCTGTCTTGGTCGTCACCGTGGAGGCGACCAATGAGGACCCGGCAACTGTCGTGTTCTACGGCCACTTAGATAAGCAACCGCCCCTCGGCGACTGGTCTGAGGGACTCGCGCCGTACGTTCCGGTACGCCGGGGGGACCGGATCTATGCGCGCGGAGTGGCCGACGACGGGTACTCCACCTTCGCATCATTGCTCGCCATCGAGCAACTCGCCCTCGCGGGAGTGCCACATAGCCGGTGCGTCGTCCTCATTGAAGCGAGTGAGGAAAGTGGTAGTCCGGACCTCGAAGCGTATCTGGACCACCTCACCCAGCACCTGGGCGTCGTCGAATTGATGATCTGTCTCGACTCCGGAGCACTCACCTACGACCGCCTCTGGGTCACCACGTCGCTGCGCGGCGTCTTCAACGTGGAAGTGACCGTTGAGGTCCTCACGAGAGGTCAGCACAGCGGCAGCGCCAGCGGCGTCGTCCCATCGTCATTTCGAGTACTACGACAGTTGCTCGACCGTATCGAGGATTCCTCCAGCGGACGCATCGCGCTCGACGAACTCTACGGACTCGTACCCGAGGGTGCCCTTCGGGCGGCCGACGCGGTCGCCGCCGAATTCGGCGACGTGACCGCCGTCGCGATGCCGACGATTGAGGGGCTCCAATTGATGGGTGACTCCCCCAGCGAGCGCATCATCAATCAGACCTGGATGCCCGCACTCTCGGTGACGGGGATGGGTGGAATCCCCCGCCCCGAGCAGGCGGGCAACGTACTGCGCCCGTTCACCACCGCGACGTTGTCGTTTCGCCTCCCCCCCAACGTGGACGCCCACGCCGCCTGCGCGGCCGTCGAGCGCGTGCTCACTACTGACGTTCCCTCCCAAGCGAAGGTGGCGTTGCGCTCGCACGCGGCCGATGGGTGGTTCGGTCCCGCGCTGCAACCTTGGCTGCGCGCGGCACTCGACGAAGCGTCGTCCCTGGCGTTTGGCCAGCCGGCGAGTTACACCGGCGAAGGAGGCACCATTCCGTTCCTCGCGTCGCTCGGTCGTCGCTACCCGGGGGTGCAGATTGTCGCTACTGGCGTCCTCGGACCCGGTTCCAACGCGCACGGAATCGACGAGATGCTCGACCTGCCCACCGTGGTGGCCGTCACCAATGCCATGAGCGTCGTACTCACACGATTCGGTCGTCGAGAAGAGGAGCCCTCGTGAAACAATCAGTAGACCTATGGGTCGATCCGATCTGTCCGTGGGCGTGGATCACGTCGCGCTGGCTTCTCGAGGCCAAGACCGTTCGCGAGATCGACGTCACTTTTCACACGATGAGCCTGGCGATCCTCAACGATGGACGCGACGTGGGCGAGGAGTACCGCGACCTCATGCGCCAGGCGTGGGGACCCGTGCGAGTCATGATCGCGGTTGAACAGCGCTACGGCCCCGAGCGACTCGAAGCGTTCTACGGGGCTTTTGGTCAGAGATACCACGTGCAGCGCCAGAACGAGGACCTGCTAGCGACGTCCCGATCGGCGCTCGGTGACGTCGGACTCGACGCCGCGCTGTCCGACGCGGCCCTGAGTGACCAACTCGATGAGGACCTCAGAAGCAGCCATTTCGCGGGCATGAACCCAGTCGGCTTCGATGTGGGCACCCCCGTGCTCCACGTCGGTGACGTGGCGTTCTTCGGCCCCGTCGTGACGCCCGCGCCCCGGGGCCAGGCCGCCGGCACCCTCTTCGACGGCGTCGTGGCCGTCGCGAGCATTCCCGGCTTTTATGAACTCAAGCGTTCCCGAAGCGAAGGGCCCATTTTCCAATGACGACGCGAGAAATCTTTCGTACAGTGCCCCTCGCCGTCGCTGGCGACGCCTCGAGCATGCGCGCGCTCATCGTTATCCAGGAGGCCTTTGGCGTCAACAACCACATTCGAGAAGTCGTCGAACGGTTCGCGAGTCGGGGATACTTCGTCGTCGCGCCCGAGTTGTTCCACCGCGTCGGTTCTCCCGAAGTGTCGTACGACGATTTTCCCGAAGCGATGAGTGCCATGGCTACTCTGAACGCGGCCGATATCACGAGTGATCTCCAAGTCTGCGCCAGTTTCCTCGAGGAAGCTGGCTACCTCGCCTCCTCGGTGGGCGTCGTGGGCTACTGCATGGGGGGCACCGTGTCGTTGTACGCGGGCACGCTGGGAATCGTTGCGGCGGCGGTCACGTACTACGGCGGCGGGATCGAGACGGGACGATTTGGTCTCCCTTCGCTGCTCGAGCTCACCCCGCGCTTGCAGTGCGACTGGCTCGGATACTTTGGTGACTTGGATAAAGGTATTCCCATTGATCAGGTCGAAGCGCTACGCGACGCGACCGACGCCATCGCTTTCGACACCGATATCATTCGCTACGCCGACGCCGAGCATGGCTTTAGTTGCGACGCGCGCCCCGGTGTCTACAACCCCGCCGCGGCCGCCGACGCCCATCAGCGAACCCTTGACTTCCCTGTTGCCTCATGTCAAA
>JAJZEN010000165.1 GCA_021828545.1 Actinomycetes bacterium | reverse complement strand
GGTCGACCCCTTCGACGCCCTCGACCGACTCGACCTCGCCATCGACGGCGCCGATCAGATCACGTCAGGCGGGTGGTTGATCAAGGGGGGAGGCGGTGCACACACTCGCGAGAAGATCGTCGCGGCCAGTGCCGATCGCTACGTGGTCATCGCCGACGCCAGCAAAATGGTCGAGTCCCTGCACGCACCCGTACCCCTCGAACTCCTCGCCTTTGGCGTCGCGGCGACTCTGGGGCGACTCCACCCGAGTGAGTTGCGCGCCGCCCCGCGCAGTCCCGATGACGGTGTCCTCGCCGACTACCTCGGCGTGGTGGACGACCCCGCGGCCCTGAGCGCGCGACTCGCGGGGACTCCCGGCGTCGTCGCGCACGGCCTCTTCCCCCCGTCCCTCGTCACAGAGATCCTCCTCGGTCGAGGCGGCACTCTTCAGCAGATCACCATTGGAGGCCCCCAGTGAATTCCCCATCCATCCGCGACGACTTCGAAGTACCAGACAACCACGTGTTCGTCCTCTTCGGCGCCACCGGCGACCTCGCGCGACGCAAGATCCTGCCGGGACTCTTTCACTTGGCGTGCCTGCGACTCATGCCCCAGCGCTACCGCATCATCGGTTCGTCGAGGGCCGCGTCAGCGCTGAGCGACGAGGAGTTTCGCGACTACGCCTGTCAAGCGATCGTCGAGTTCGGTAATGACGAGCCCTCGGGCGAAGTGTGGGACGAATTCGTTTCCTCTCTGAGTTTCACCGTGTCCGACGGCGAACGGCCGGAGACCTTCGCGCGAGCGGTCCACGACGCCCAAACGTCCATCGGAGGCGACGTCCGGCGTCTCTTCCACCTGGCCGTCCCCCCCGGAGCGGCGCGTGAACTCCTTCATCTGATCGAAGAATCTGGTCTCAACGTCGACTCGAGGATCATCTGCGAGAAGCCCTTCGGCGTCGATCTCGGATCGGCCCGGGAACTCAACAGCTTCATCCGTGCGCGCTTCGAAGAGACCCAGGTCTTCCGTATCGACCACTTCTTGGGCAAGGAGTCCATCGAGAACATCCTCGCGCTGCGCTTCGCCAACCGTCTGTTCGAACCCCTGTGGAATCGTGACCACGTGCGCTTCGTGCAGATCGACGTGCCCGAGGCCCTCTCCATCGAGGGTCGCGGTTCGTTCTACGAGGAGACGGGCGCCTTCCGCGACATGGTGGTCAGCCATCTCTTCCAGGTCCTGGGATTCCTCGCCATGGAGCAACCGACGAGTTTTGACGCTGGTCCACTGCGCGACGAGGTGCATAAAGTCTTTCAGACCCTCCGACCCATCGATCCCGCCAATGCCGTGCGCGGCCAGTACGAGGGCTACCTCGACGAGGAGGGCGTCAGCCCCACGTCAAACACTGAGACGTTCATCGCGCTGCGCGCGGAAGTCGAGAACACCCGTTGGAAGGGCGTGCCGTTCTACCTGCGCACCGGAAAGGCTCTCGCGCAGCGGCGCCAGGTGATCACCATTGGCTTCGACGAGCCGGTGATGCGACTCTTCTCGTCGGGTAAGAAGACGCCCCAGTGGCGCGGGAACAAACTGGTGGTCGACTTCGCGGACCCCGGCTCGATCCACGCCCACTTCCTCGTGAAGGAACCCGGACCTCGAATGAACTTGGAACCCGCGCAGATGCACTTCTACTACCGCGACTCCTACGAGGAGACCGGCAATCTCGAGGCCTACGAGCACCTCATCCTCGAAGCGATGCTCGGTAACCGAGCCCTCTTCACCCGTTCCGACGGTATCGAACGACTCTGGCAAGTCGCCACTCCCCTGCTCGAGACGCCACCACCGGTCGAGACGTACGCCAAGGGCTCGTGGGGCCCCGAATCAATGCACACACTCGTGGCCCCCGACCGTTGGTGTCTGCCCTGACGTCAGCCACGTCGCCGATGCGAAAGGATCACTGACCCTCAGTGGACCCCGGCGCGTCATGGGCCACCACTTCAATAACCCGAGTACGTTCGTCGATCGACGAATCGGAGATCCAAGCCTCGTGGGCGATCCTTCGAACCAGCGAACGGTCCTCGTCACATCTCGCGCCCACTGACTCGAAAGTGTTGGCGGGGGTTACCTTCACCACCGCCTGGGGACAACGCGCGCGAGGACAGCGACACCCCGAGGTAGGCGTCGCGCCCAGAGTCTTCTCGCGACCGACCAACGCACCCAGCGCGATCACCCGAGACCACGATTACCCGACAGACCCCCACCATAAAGCTTCGCATCAGGTAAAATGTTCACCCATCTCCGTCACCCCTGATTAATGGCATTTTTCTTGACACGATGTCTAGTTGAATTGAGACTTTATTGTTGGCTATTTGGGCCAAACGAGTGTCGCCATCACCAGTCTGGAGGCGTGCGTATCGTCGAAAGGTTCTCTCAGGTCCAGGTCGCGAAGTTGCACCCCGCCGCAACCACGACACCATGAGAACGCCACAGCACGGATCGCGCGGCGCGAGTAGCTTCATCAAGGACCCCGCTCCCGTCTGGCAGCAGTTGCTCGACGCGCTACCCACCGCGGTGGCCCTGGTCGACGAACGGGGACTCATTCGCTTCGCCAACCCATCGCTCGTCGCGTTGAGCGGTTTCAGCCGCGAGAATCTCGAAGGGTTCGCCCTGGAGCGACTCCTTCGTCGCTCGGGTGTGCCCGACACATGGCACTCAAGTACTGATGGCGTCAGTTTCGCCGACCACCTCTTCCCCCACCCGGTCCCCCGTCAAGGGTGCGGCGGAGTGGAAATCACTCTCACCCGTCACCACGGTGAAATGTTGCCCGTCACCGTCGAGACGTCGTCGATCACCCTTGATTCCACCCCGTGGAACATCGTGGAAATCCGCGATAATCAGCTCCAGCGAGAGGTCGAGCGTAACCTGCGCGACAACTTGCAGCGTTTTCGCCTGGCCTTCGACCACAACATGGCCCCAATGAGCATCGCGGACCGTGACGACCGACCCATCGCGGTGAATCGTGCCTTCACCGAACTCGTGGGCTACAGCGAGACCGAGGTACTGGGCAACGATACGCGCCTGTTCACGCACCCCGACGACGTGGGCGTCACCGAGGCCACGTTCCAGCAAGTGCGCTCCAGCGACGTCGATCAGATCTGTTACGTCAAGCGCTACCGGCACAAGGATGGCCACGTGATCGACGTGGAGATCTCTCGATCGGCCGCGCGCGACGCCAAGGGCAACCTCCTCTACTTCCTCTTCTCGGGTCGTGATATCTCGGACCGAGTCTCGCGAGAGAATTTTCTGGAATTGCTCGCCGCGGTGAACGCGCTGGTTCTGCGCGCGAACGACGAACGCGAACTGCTCAGACAGGTGAGTGACGTCCTCGCCGAGGTCGGGGGATTCCCCCTGGTGTGGGTCGGCGCCACGTCGCAGTTCGACGAGGGCGACGTCGACATCCTGGCGATCTCCGGCGCCAAGGACTACCTCTACAACGGCATCGTCACGTCACGTCTCAAGAGTCGTCGAGGCCTCGGTCCCGTCGGCGTCGCCCTGCGCAGTGGGACGACCCAAATCGTCGACGACCTCAGTACTGCTCCCAATTTCTCCATGTGGCGCCAGCGCGCACGTGACAACAAACTCGCCTCGTGCGTGGTCATTCCCTTCACGTTGGGATCACGACGAGCCGTCCTGGCCCTCTATTCCTCGGACGTCCTGGCCTTCGACGCTATGACGGTCCAGGGGTTGACGGACCTCCTGCGCGAGATCGAACTGGCATTGGTGCGCATTGACTCCATGACGGCGACGCGCAACGCGCTCGTCAAGGCCACCCGCGCCGTCAAGGCGCTCAGCGAGGTCGAGCACGCTTTGAGCGAGTCCGAGCAGCGCTTTCGACTGGCCTTCGAGGACAACATGTCCCCGATGATCTTCAACGACCTCCAAGACCGGGCCATCGCCGTCAACGACGCCTTCTGCCAGATGGTCGGGTACCCGCGCGAGGAACTGCTCAACCAGGACTCACGTGTCTTCACGCACCCCGACGACGTGGGCATCACCGAACGAACCCACCAGCGACTGGTGAACGGGGAGATCAATCAAGCGCGCTACGTCAAGCGCTACCTGCGCAAAGACGGCGGCGTCGTCATCTCTGAAGTGTCGCGCTCGGCCGCACGCGACGAGGAGGGAACGATCCTCTACTTCGTCGCCTCCGAACGCGACATCACCGAGGAAAGGGCTCTCACTTCGCAACTCTCCAGCCGGGCCCTCCACGACCCCCTCACCGGTCTGGCCAACCGCGCCCTCTTCGAGGACCGGATGTCGCACGCCTTCACTCGAACCGGTCGCAGTGGTGGTCTGGGCGCCGTCTTACTACTCGACCTGGACGACTTCAAGGGAGTAAACGACACCCACGGCCACGCCATGGGGGACCAGTTGCTCGTCTCCATCGCGCACCGCTTCGAGAAAGTCACGAGGTCCTCGGACACGCTGGGTCGATTCGGCGGAGACGAGTTCTTGTACCTCGCCGAGGACCTCAAATCGGCCGAGGAGGCCATCCTCATCGCCGATCGACTTCAATCCGCCCTGCACCGGAGCTTCGACGTCAACGGCCAGGGAGTCGAGCAGCGTGCGAGCATCGGCATCGTGCTCTGGAACGGCACCGAAGGGTCGTGCCGCGAATTCCTCCAGAACGCCGACGTCGCGATGTACCACGCCAAGCGCCAGGGAAAGGGGCGACACGCGGTGTTCGCGCCCGAGATGCGCCAAGAGGTGTCGAGTAATTTCGAACTACTCCAGGAATTGCGACACGCCCTCGACGCGGGTGAACTGATGATGCACTACCAGCCCATCGTTCGCCTCGACACGCTCGAGGTCGTGGGCTTCGAGTCCCTGATGCGCTGGGCGCACCCCGTGCGCGGGATGGTCCCACCTAATGTCTTCATTCCCCTGGCCGAACAGAGCGACCTGATCTTTCGCCTGGGGGCATTCGCCCTCGAACAGGCCGTCGAGACCGCGAGCGCGTGGCCCGCGAGCGCCCCGGGCGCCGAACCGCCCTACGTCACCGTGAACCTCTCGGCCCGACAGTTCCAGGATCCGCGTCTTGCGCGCCTCATAGAGAAGGCGCTGGGCGCCAGTGGTCTCTCCCCCGCGCGTCTCGTCGTCGAGATCACCGAGAGTGTGACCCTCCTGGACGTCGCCGAGACGTCGGGTGTCGTCGACCGCCTCGGTGCCCTCGGGGTGAACTTCGCTCTGGATGATTTCGGTACCGGGTACTCCTCCTTGTCCTACCTGGCCGACCTCAATCCCAAGATCATCAAGATCGACCAAACCTTCGTCAATCCCGGCACGTCGAGCCAACGAAGCGATACGCTCCTCGAAACCATCGTCTCCCTCGGACACAAGCTCGACCGCACCATGCTCGGTGAGGGGATCGAGACGCACGCCCAGCTCGAATGCTTGCGCCGTCTGCGCTGCGAGCTGGGGCAGGGATATCTCTTCTCGCCGGCGGTCGAGAGCGCGAAGATCGCAACCCTTATTCTGAACGCACCCTGGCGGACCTGAGAACGTCGCGCACCCGAGACGAGGGGCGACGGGTCGATGCCTGGACCTCCGGCGAGCAATGTTCCCCGGCGCGTGGCGGACTGCGCCGACGAGTTCGAGTGTTCGTCGCGTAATGTACGTCAAGATTTAGCGTGAAGTTCACCTTTCGTTTACCTGGAGAATACGAGGCGCTCATCCTGACCTGAGAGCGTGTGGGAGTCCCGGACGAAAGAAGCGAGCGAGAGTGTCCGACATCACTGCCATGCCTGGGAGGTCCGACAGTTCCTCCGATCTGACCACGTCCCAACGGCCGGGCGCGCCCGTGGCCACCGACGTCAATGCCCTTCTCGACGACGCGCCGACGAGTCACTTTCACCACCGCGCCGTGTGGATATCGGGCATGGGTTTCTTCACCGACGCCTACGACCTGTTCGTCATCTCGACCGTCGCGACCCTCCTGGGCACGCTCTGGCACCTCTCGACCGCGCAGACCAGCTGGGTGACGGGCTCGGCGATCCTGGGTGCCTTCGTGGGGGCCTTCACGTTCGGGCGTATCGCCGACGTGCTCGGAAGAAAGACCGTGTACACCGTGGTCGCGGCCATCATGATCGTCGGCGCCCTGGCGTCCGCATTCGCCCCCGACTTCTTGTTTCTGGTGATCGCACGCTTTGTGCTGGGGCTAGGCATCGGCGGCGACTATCCGGTCTCGGCGGTACTGATGAGTGAGTATTCGAATCGCCGACACCGAGGTCGTCTCGTGTCGATGGTCTTTTCGATGCAGGCCGTGGGGCTTATCGTCGGACCTCTCGTGGGGCTCGTCCTCCTCTCCTCGGGTATCAGCGGGGCCCTCTCGTGGCGCATCTTGTTGGGTCTCGGCGCCATTCCCGCGGCGGCGGTGATCTATCTACGCGCCAAGATGCCCGAGTCCCCGCGCTTCCAAGCCAGCGTTCGGACCCAGAATCCCCAGTCCCTCCAGGAGTTGCGCGATTTCACCGGGGGCGTCATCGGCGCCGTCGACGTGGCGCCGAGTGCGAAGCGCCGAATGAGTCTGTCGGAATTCTTGCGCAATCGCCAGATGTTGACGATGATGTTCGGCACGGCGGGGAGTTGGTTCCTGTTCGACTACGCCTATTACGGCAACACACTCTCGCTGCCGAGCATCCTGAAAGACGTCTCGCCCAACGCGACGATCGAGGTCAAGCTCCTCCTATCCCTGACGATGTTCGTGGTCTTCGCCCTGCCCGGCTACGCCCTCGCGGTGTGGAAGATGGACAAGATCGGCCACCGTCGCCTGCAGGTGATTGGCTTCTTCGTCATGGCCGTGTGCTTCCTCGCCTTGGCGGCCGTGCCCGCGTTCACGACCCTGGTGGTGCCCTTCATTGGAATCTTCGGGGTGAGTTACCTCTTCACCGAGTTCGGCCCCAATACCACCACCTTCGTCCTGCCCTCCGAGGTCTTTCCCGTCGAGATGCGGTCGACGGGACACGGCATTGCCGCGGGGATGGGTAAACTCGGCGCCTTCGCGGGGGTCTTCATCGTGCCCCAACTCCAAAAGAGCATTGGCCTGCGCGGCATGCTGGTGGTGGCCGGGCTATCGGCACTGGTGGGTCTGGCGATCACCTTCGTCCTGCCCGAACCCGCTCAGGTGTCGCTCGAGGACGTCGTCGACCATCGAACCTCGAAGGATGCCCCCTCGCCCCGCCGGGATGCGGCGTAGGAGAGCACCAGGCTTCGAACCCCGGAACTTACCCCCGCCACCTTCGCGCCACTCACGGCGCTCCCGGTTGCGCAGGATGTACGTCGACGCCGGCACCGGCACCTGCCGCCAGTTGGCGAGGGTGAGGGCGCCGAGTAGTGCACGACCCACCTCACTTTCACCTCGCCACTGGGGTCGCCTCCCCTGACTCACGAGCACCTCGAGGGGGCTGGACAGGCAAACCCGGGAGTTGCTACGCTTCGGTCTGCATCAAACGGGAG
>JAJZEN010000087.1 GCA_021828545.1 Actinomycetes bacterium | reverse complement strand
GGCCTCGTCGCTCCCGATCCTACTGAGGGCACCCCCCAGTAGGATCGGGAGCGACACGGTGAACTCGGGAGGCGAGCAAGTGATGACGTGGGGGACCAAGATCCTGACCCTCGCGAGCGCGACTGGCCTGGGGCTCGCGGCGGTGGGGTCGAGCGCGGGGGCGAGCGCGCCGACCAGTCTCACTGGACTGAGCGCCCCGCAGGTCCTGCACGCCACGCTCGCGGCGGCGAGCACCCAGCGCACGGCCACCTTCACCATGGTCGCCGATGGACCGGGATTCAGCGAGCGAATCGTCACGACGTCGGGCGTGCGCTCGGGGTATCGCTCAGAGACAATCAATGGTGGCCGCGGCGATGAGGTCTACGCCAATGGAGTGGTCTACCTAAGGTTCGACCGACCCCTCATGGCCCTCTTCTTTCGGGCGACCGACCCCACCGTGGTCAATCGGTGGATGTCACTGACCAAGGGCGCCCCGTGGTACTACGCGCTCTCGGCCGACGTGACCTTCCCCTCGGTGTTGCGCTTCATGCACCCGTTGGGTCCGGTGACGCTCACCGGCTCCGCGACGATCAACGGCGTACCCAGCGTGGGCGTGACGGGGAACATCGATTTTCCCCAGGGTCCCACCCGTGGCCGCGAGACGCTGTACGTGTCGACCGCGCCCCCCTTTTTGCCGGTGCGAATGGTCATCCACGAACCATCGGCCGCAGCGGGAGCCACTATTACTCTGACGCCGAAGAATTGGGGCGCTCCCGTCAGGATTGTCGTCCCACGCGACGCCACGTCGATCATGCGCACGTCGCTGGGCTGACTGCTCCTCGCGGCGCACGCCCCATCCGCCCGCGGCGACCCTTGCACGTTCGCGTATCCAGTAAGGTCCGGTGACTACCCGGTGACGCACGAAGGTCGTACAACGTGAAAAGAACCTTGACCGGCGCCGTGCTCGGTCTCCTCGCTCTCGTTCTCCCCCTCTCGGGGGCGGGCGCCTCCCCACCCGCGTCGCTCACGGGGCTCTCGCCCAGCGAGATCCTGAGCACGTCGCTCACCGCCGCGAGGGCCAAGGGGAGTGCCACGACGATCGGTGCCACGACGGTGCTGGGCGTGCACCTACGCGAGACCACCACCTCGGGACGACGGTCGGGGTACGGCTACGAGAGCGTCAACGGACACGGAGGTACGGTCGTCTTCCTCCACGGGGTCATCTACGCCAAGCTTGATGCGTACCTCGTCAAGTTGGACTTTGGCACGCCCGACCCCGCCGTGGCGAACAAATGGATCTCACTGACGAGGGCCAGCAAGTATTACACCGCGCTCGCTGAGGGCATCGCGTTCCCCTCGGTGCTCCAGCAGATGCACCCGACGGGAACCCTCACGACGACGCCGCTCACCACGACCGAGGGCGTCGCGACGATCGGCGTCACCGGGGGCGTCAATCCCGCGCTGGACACCGCCAGTGGGAGCGAGACGCTCTACGTCGCTACCACCGCGCCATTCCTTCCCGTGAAGGTCGTGGTCAAAGTATCCCAAGCGGGCGTGCACGTCACCATCACCCTCACGCCCAAGAACTGGGGTGTCCACGTCACCGTCGTCGCGCCCAGGAACTTCACGTCGATCACCAAGACCGCACTGGGCTGATCCGTCGTGGCGCCCACGCGTAGCGGCGCGAGCCGTCGGTGTCGCGCTCGGTATCGGTCGCCCGAGGCGTAGGCCTCGGAGCGTTTCACTACGACTTCGTGACGACTCGGGCGTCTCGCTGGTCACCAGGACTAACCTCTAGGGACACCGTCGCGAACCTGGAGAAAGTCCCTAGCCCATGAAGAAGGCCGTCACCGCCGTCGTGCTGACTGCGCTCGGCCTCCTGCCCACTTGGTCGGCGGGAGCCTCGAGCCTCGCGTTGCCGTCCACGCTGGACGGCCTCGATGCCGCGCAGGTCACCAACCTCTCCCTCGCCAGTGCTCGAGCGCAGGGCAGCTGTACGGCCAATTCCCTCGGTCGCGCCACCGGATACAGTTTCAGCGCGTCCACCAACGCCGCCGGGCGTGTCGCCCAGCAGTGGATCGCGCTCGATGGAGCGAAGGGCGTCGCACGCTTAGTGGGGGGAACCCTCTACGCCCACTTGGACGCGCGCATGATCGAATTGCAGTTCGGCGTGAACGACCCCACCGACGCCAACCGGTGGATCGCCATTCCCCCCACGAACAAGCACTTCACCACCCTTTCGTCGGGTCTGCTCTTCTCCTCGGTACTGTCCCAGGTACGGCCCGTGGGACCGCTCACTATGTCGGGCGTAGGAACGCTCAAGGGCCAGAAGGTGGTCGCCATCGGCGGGACGGCCAACGCGCAATTAGGCCTGAGTGCGAGCGCCGAGACACTCTTCGTCGCCGACACCGCGCCCTATCTTCCCGTGGAGTTCACCGCTTCGGGGCGCGTCGACGGCGTACCCACCACGTTGCTCGTGACGTTCTCCAACTGGGCTCGACCCTTCGAGTACTCCGCACCGGTGGGGTCCATCGCCATGTCGACCACGAAGTTGCCCTAGGGAGAAGAGGTCGTGACGCATCCCCGTTCCCGAGGCGTTCGTAGCGCCCTCCATGTGTCCCGCGCACTCGCGGCGATCCTGTGCGCGTCGAGTTTGAGCGTGACCCTGTTCGTCACTGGTGGAGTCGTTCCGGCGAGTGCGGCAGCACCACCAGCGTTCGCGAGCCTTTCGGCTCGACAGATCGTCACCAGCGCCATGGCCGAAGCCAAAGCGAAGGGCAGCGCCATCAGCTCCTCGGCGACGACGATCTCGGGCCAGGCGTACTCGTCGATCACCGATTCCAGTGTGACCTCGGGCCAACGGACGTTGCGCATCGGTCCGGCCAAGAGCGTCGTGCGAGTAGTCCACGGCATGGTGTACGTCAACGATGACGACGCCGCGATTCAGGCGCAGTTCGGCGTCAGCGCCCCCAAGGACGCCAATAAGTGGATCGCCATTCCCCCCACCAATTCGAATTTCGTGCGGTTCAATTCCGGCATCCTGCTCGCGTCAATGTTGAGCCAGTTGTCACCCGCGGGGGTTCTCAAGGTCGCCAAACCCATCGTGTTGCGCCATACCCTGGTGGTGGGCGTGACGGGTAAACCCAATATTCACCTCGGTCTCGCCTCGGGCACCGAGACCCTCTACGTCGCCGTCACCGGTTCGCACGTGCCGATCGAACTCGTCGCCTCGGACATCATCCAGGGCCAGCGACAGACTTTCGTGATCGTGTTCTCGAACTGGGGAAGGGATTTTCACCTGACGACCCCCCCAAAAACGCTCGCGATCTCGGCGACCAAATTACCCAGTTGAGGAGGGGCGACTATCGTTGCCTCGATTGCTCGCGCCCGCACTGCTGGCACGTCTTTCGCACCAGGCCCGCCCACGATGGGAGGGCGGAGCCACAGTGCTGACATCGGGTTCGGTCGCGCGTCGCATCGTGGTCCAGGGCGCGACCTTGACTCGTGATCACGACGCCCCCGGCCGCGGCGACGAGCGCGACGAGCACGAGGTACCCCGCCGCCTCTGACACCGAGAGGACACTCAAGAGCACGACGAGGAGCGCCGAGAGGATCAGCCACATCGCCAGTCGACTGTGCGTGATGCTCCCCGCTCGCTCCATATCGCGCTCGTCGGGGGTGTCGCGGTCCTCGGTCACCGCACCCTTCGACCAGTCAATCGATGCGCGATGGTGTCCACGCCGTCGCTCGAATCCATGCGCTACATCGACAAGTCGCCCGGGGCGAACGCGGGCCCGTGCCCCGGAATGATCAGGAGCGGGTTGAGCGCCAACACCACGGCCCGCGACCGCGCGAGCATGGTCTGGTCGACCGCGCGCGGATCCACGTCGGGTCCCTCGCTCGACCACCACAAATGTGTGCAGACCACCAAACCCTCGGCGGTGTCGATCAACGTCGAGATGTCCTCGTGGGTGTGACCCGGCGTATCGAGCAGGCGTACCGACGGGGCGCCCTCGAGGACGTCGCGTCGGTCACCCCAGTCGTCGTCGTGATAGATCGCCCACGCGTCGTGAAAACGGGCGTTGAGAAAGAGCGCCGCGTTCAGCGTATGGTCGGGGTGATGGTGCGAGAAGATGACGTCGGTGACATCACTCTCGTGCACGCCGCGCGCGTGGAGTGGCGCGAGTATACGCTCACGGCGGGCGACCATTCCCGGGTCCACCACGATGATCACGTCATTCTCTCGGATCAAGACGACGCTCGAGGCGACGCGTTCGTGAGCGTAGCCGTCGGTGAGGACGTCGACGGTAGCGGTCATGGTGGGCTCCTCCCGTGATCTGCGGTGATGCTAGCGGCACCCGGCTCGATCACGGTAATCCTCGCGCGCCGTGCGCGCTCGTCGAGGTCGCGGTCCGCCCCCGGATATGTGACTTTAGTCCGCTGAGGGGTAGTCCGTCGGAGCCCCAACGAGACCGTAGGGTGGTTGAAGATCGTACGACGATGGTCGTCGTACGTGCACGAAGGGTCAGGGCATGAACGCGACCACGCCCCACCGCGCGACCCCGCCCTGGTTGATCCAAGGTGGTATGGGGATTGCGATCTCGGATTGGACCCTGGCGCGCACCGTGGCCGCGGCCGGTCAACTCGGCGTCGTCTCGGGTACCGCCATCGACAGTGTCTTCGCACGTCGACTCCAAGACCAGGGCGTCGACGAGTCCTTGCGCAGCGTGCTCGACTCATTTCCCGTCCCGGCCATCGTCGAGGACTGTCTACGGCGCTACGCGACCGCGCGTCGCACGCCGAAGACGCCCTACCTTCCCGTACCCATGCTCAGCGATCGCAGTCCCCAGCGCGTGACCGATCTGGTGGTGCTGGCCAGTTTCGTCGAAGTGGCCTTGGCCAAAAAGGGCCACGACGGACTCGTCGGCATCAATCTCCTCACGAAGGTCCAGCTCCCCACCGCGGCGTCGCTCTGGGGCGCGATGTTGGCCGGCGTCGACTACGTCTTGATGGGGGCGGGCGTGCCCACCCACATCCCCGGCGTCCTCGAGGACCTCAGTCACGCGCGACGAACGACCCTGCCCTTGTCGGTGCGCGGCGCGTCGAGTGATGATCCGGCGACCTCGATCACCTTCGACCCCGCGCCCTACGCCAGCGACGGCCCCCTTCGTCGTCCACGATTCGTGGGGATCGTCTCGTCCCACGTACTGGCCAGTGCGCTCCTACGACGTAGCAATGGTCCCGTCGATGGTTTCGTCGTCGAACGACCTAGCGCCGGTGGACACAACGCCCCACCCCGAGGTGCACTTCACCTCGACGAGCGCGGCGGGCCCCTCTACGGCCCCCGCGACGACGTCGACTTCGCGGCACTGGGGGAGCTGGGCGTCCCGTTTTGGATCGGCGGAAACATCACGTGCGCGCGCGACGTACGTGACGCCCAGGAGCTGGGCGCGGTCGGCGTCCAAGTGGGCACCATGTTCGCCTACTGTCGCGAGTCGGGCATGGCCCCGGACCTGCGTCGAAGGGTCCTAACCGAGATTGCCCAACGTACGGCGCAGGTGACCACGTCCCTCACGGCGTCGTCTACCGGGTACCCCTTCAAGGTGGTCAGTCTGGACGAATCAGTGTCGAACCCCGCGATCTTGCGCGAGCGACCGCGACGCTGCGACCTGGGGTATCTGCGTGAGGCCTACCTCGAGAACGGTGTCACCTCGTATCGCTGCGCGGCCGAGCCGCTGGACGCGTACGAGCGAAAGGGCGGGGAGACCGACCGCGCCGTCGACACCGTCTGTCTCTGCAATGGTCTGTTGTCCACCTGTGGTCTGGCTCAGGTTCGTCGCAACGGATACGTGGAGCCACCACTGGTCACGAGTGGTGACGGCATCAACGACGTCGCCGGTATCCTCGAGGGGCGTCACGACTACGGGGCCCTCGACGTTCTCGAGTGGCTCGATCCTCGCGGGCCCGACGGTGCCACAGTACCCCCGGCGCCCCCAAGGACTGAGGTCGCCAAAGACTGAGGTCGGTGAGGTCCGACGTGCGCCGAACGGCGCGTTCTGTCTTATACCCGTAGGGGTATAATACACCTCGGGTGCCCGCTACGCTGGATGGCGGACCCGCGAGGAGGCCACCATGGCGACGGTTGAGATTACGACGAAGAACTTCGAGGAGATCGTGGCGGGGAATGATCTCGTCATCCTCGACTTCTGGGCCTCGTGGTGCGGACCGTGCCGCAGTTTCGCCCCCACCTACGAGAATGTCTCGCAACGCTACCCCGATGCCGTGTTCGCCAAGGTCGACACCGAAGCGCAACAAGAACTCGCCGCGTCCTTCAACATCATGTCCATCCCCACGCTGATGATCATTCGTGAGCAAGTCGTTCTCTTCAGTCAGGCCGGAGCACTCCCCGAGTCCGCCCTCGTCGACCTCGTGGAGAAGGCGTCGGCGCTCGATATGCACGAGGTTCATCGCCAGGTCGCCGAAGGGGCGTCGGTCGAACCCTAGGCACGCTGTCGTGATCAAGGGTGATCACGGCGTCTTCACCGGGTCGTCAGGACCAAGGTCCCATTCTGAGCGATGTGGGGTCACCTCCGACGTCGGGCCAGCGACACTAGGAGCACCGAAGAGACGCCGTCGTGGACATCGTCACTGAAGGAGTCAACGCCGAGCCACTCCGCGCTGCAGCGATGCAGCAACCGCACGGGGTGGTCTCGGCAATTTCACGACACGGTAGCAACTCGTCGAACTCGCCTTCACCACGTTGCGCGCAGTTCGTTTCTTCGTCCTCAATCCCCAGCCACGGTGGCCGACGTGCGAGGGCGTCACCACCGAGACGCCCTTCGTCAGCGCGGGGATTGGGCGAGACGAGCGCCTCGTGTATCTCGCGATTCGTCTCTCGCTGGTGCCACGAGTATTCGCGACGCCTCGACGGCGCGAGGTCGTCCTCGTGCGTACCTCGACACCCCGCAAAGGCCGGTTATCACTCGACAGAGAGACTAACATCGTTCCCACCGTGCTCGAAGCGGTCCGACGTCGCGTCACTCGCTCACGGGGGCGCAGCCCTGCAACGAGGGATCGGCCGCCTTCCCGACGTTGCCCTCCGTCGGATGCACGGCCGGGGCAGCTTGGGCGTGTGGTCAGAGATGATCAGCGACCGCATCATGGAGTTCGACCACGTCGTGACCAACGAGTGGCCGAGACACCCTGGCGTCGTGCGAATGAGTTGACCCGCTACGCGCGACACTCGTGGGGTTGCGCGACGACGTGCACTACGGCCACGACGCCAAGGTGGCGCCACCCTCGCGACAGATCCGTTCAAAGAGCGCGACGTCGTAGTCATAGGGTGAGTCGCGAACGGGCCAATGCACGACGAGTTCATCGAAACCGAGGCCCCGATAGCGCCCGGCCCAGTCGAGGAAGCCCTCGAAGGAACTCATCGGGGACTCGTCGCCCTCGAAATTCAATAACACTCGCTGGACGCTCTCGGGGGCGCGGTCGCGCCACGCCAGTTCCTCCTCCAGCCGAC
>JAJZEN010000037.1 GCA_021828545.1 Actinomycetes bacterium | reverse complement strand
GGTCGCCGCCATCAGCCGCTTCATTGACGGCTGGAACGATCGATGTCACCCATTCACGTGGACCAAGTCAGCCGACGAGATACTGCCGCACGCTCGACGTCAAGGAACTTCAGACGCGCGACACTAGGAGCAGGCTGGAGGTGGCTTGAGTGACGTTGGCGTTGCGCAACGCTTCGGCGTAGGCAGTAGCCATTTCGTATCGACGAGGCGAGAACGAAGACCCGAGAAAACTGCTGTACGCCTCGGTGACCGCATCGGCGGCCCTCACTGGGTTGAATTCGCTCACAGTCCTCGACTCCTCCTTCTCAGGTGTTCCGTTAACAGTCGGTCACGCTCTCGGCGTGCGGCGGCTTCGGCCTCACTGTTTGCACTTCGGGCCGCTCGCATCTCATCCTCGGTGTAGCCAGCCTCACTCGCAACATCGCGCAGTGACACCGATTTCCAATGAACCTTCTTGGCCTCGGCCGCAAAATGTATGAGCACAATTTCGGCGTCACACAGACGCGCTCGAATTTCGACAACCTCATGAACGTTGGTTCGGGCCAATCCGTGCACGCTACGAAGGTCGTAGTAGTGCGACGACGAAGTACCACTGGGCCCCTGATTCGCCGGCACCAGGTTCTGCACCGGGCGACCACCGGCCAGCACTGTCAGTGTTGGTGGAGTGGCTTCGCCGTGATAGACGCGCAGGCCTTCGATTTGTGGCAAGGCGGTGGACTCCCTAAACAACGTTTCGGCAGTCCACTCGGGAGAATCGGCATGTCGGCGAAGCACTACCCAGCTCAGCGATGGCACGTCAATCGTCAGGTTGTACGTCTGACCTGTAGCGTCCGATACTTCTACGTCGTGATCGCTATTGGGGAGCAGTTCAATGGTCTGTGGCCCTCGCCAGCCGATCGGAAGGGTGAGTTCAGCATGGCTCCGACGACCTGGGAGGAGGGTGTTGGCCGGCGTCACCAGTCGCGCGCCTGGCATGACGATCCCTTCGATTTCGTATGAATCTCCGAGCCGGTTGCCCTTGATCGCGAGTGACACAACAGGTCCGTGATCCGCGTCAACGAGGGGGTCGCCAACCTGCCGATGGGATACGACGCCGGTATCGTTATCGATGACCCGGGCATGGTCAGCCAGTAGCTTCGGCATCTCGGAATAGACCGGCTGTGATTTCGCGTATCGCAGGCGAGGTACGACCACCTCTTCGACGCTGATGTCGGATCGCGACGTGATAAGCGCTACGCGCGTGCCATCGCGATCACACACCTCGTAGTCGACACCGGCTACGAGGTGGGCCGTATGCGTACCCCAAACCCCCCGCAGACGGTCGAGGTCGCTGTAGGGATCCGGCTGCAGATGGAGACCGCGCGCAATTACCACTATGCCCCCCGTTTTGAGCAGTACCCCAGACTTTATGTACCGGCCCAAACGGGAGAAGACGAGTGCGGGGAGGCCCGCCGGCAACAAAGTGACAGGATCACCGTCTCCGAGCTGCGCAACCACCGGCGGAACTGGCGCGGGTAGCGCGCAGCTTTCTCCGAGCTGCGCAACGGTAATTCCCGAGAGCATCCACTGCGCATTGGGCACCGCTGGAAGAAGAACCTCGAGGGTCGGATACGCGAGAACGTCAAGATTGAGTCGTGGACTTTGGTCGAGCAAACCTTTAGTCGCCCTAGAAAACGGCTTGGCTCCATCGGCGACCGCGGCTATGTGAGCTGGCAGTAATTCACGAGCTACGTCGGGGAGTCGGACTGCCTTAATCATTCGGTCCAGAAGGTCATCGGCCTGTTCGGGCGCGTACTCCAGCAGGTACCTGACTGAGACCGCTGAGGACTGGGTCGACTCGAGCAGGTAGTTGCGTAAGTCGCCGGCGTCCCAGCCGTTCTTGACGGCCATCCGCACCTTCTTGAAAAGATCGGGTATCGCGAATGGTGGCAGTAGGGCGTGAATTCTTGCGGCTTGCACGTAGCGATTGCTGTTGACGAGCGCGGCTTGAAAATCGTTCAGTCGCAGACAATTGAGTGCCTCAATAAACTCGGGACCCATCTTGGCTTGCTGTACCCAGTCCGGTAGGCCGGTCCAGAAGGCGTGGGCTTCCGGCTGTTGAGCGTGCTGGGTGAGCCAAATCGCGAGTGCCGCCGGAAAGTACTTGAACTAGCCTCGCATTTGGGTGTGATGGAGCCCCAAAACGGGCTAAGTTGGGCCGATGGCGTCCCTCGCCCTCCCAGTGTGCCCGCGACCGGGTCATCGCGGGTGGATGGTGGTGCGCGACGGATACTACGGGCGCCCTCCGCGCCGGCGCCAGCGCTTCCGCTGCGTAGCCCCCGACGGCACCTTCCACCGCTTCGTGCCCGCGGTGCCTCGCGTGCTCTCGACGGGTCCGTGCCCGGTCTGTGAGCTCACCCCGGCGCACTACAACGGGCGCACCACCCCGCGGAGCTACCGCTACACGAGCCACGAAATAGGCGCCGCCCTGACTGCCCTGGCCCTCGGGGCCACCTACCAGAACGCGACCGAGACCGTGCGGGCCAGTGCGGCCCTGCGCGGTGTGCCAGGCACCCGCCACGGCCAGCTGGTGGCCGACTGGGTCGAGGTCTTCGCGGATGCGGTGTGCGCCCCCGAGGCCGAGACCACCTGGCCGCCCTTCGTGATGCTCGACACGACACCGTTCTGGCGGCGCACCCAGGGCAAGGTCCGTCCCCAGTTCCACATCTACGCCGCCTACGGCTACGACCGGTTAGGTGACCGAGGCCGGGTCCTGCTTCTGCGCGTCTATCAGGAACTCTCCCAGGAGAACTGGGAGGACTTTATGGGTCAGCTCGACGGGCGGCCACGCTATACCATCTCGGACCGAGGCAAAGACTTGGTGGCCGCGCTCAACACCCACTGGCCGAGCGTGCGGCCCATCTGGTGTCACCACCACCTCACGAAGAGCTTGGAGCGTGCGGTGGCCACCGACGCAAGGGCGGGGCGCACCACGCCTGACGCCGTGCTCGCGGCGCTACCCGCGGCGCTGACGAGTTGGGAGAGCTGGAACGCCTTCGCGACACTGGCCAACGACCAGGTGCCCGCGCACCACAGCCTCTTCGGCACCGCGGGCGCCATCGACCTCTTCGCCAAGCGCCAGTTTCGCCTGCGCCACTACCACGTGCCGCTCGGCAATGGTCCCATTGAGCGGGTGCTCACCACGCTGCGCCGCCAGCTCGCGGGTCGCGCCCAGGGTTTGGCGAACCTGCGGCGCACGAACCTCCTGCTGGATCTACTGCGCCTCGGCTACAACTCCCGCGCGGACGCCGAGGTATTCACCGAGCGCGTGCGCCAGGAGATCGAACGGCGCCACGGCACGGTCGCCCCAGTGAGGCAAATAGCCTTTCATCAGGGACAACCTGACTTTTAGGCCCCATCACACCCAAATGCGAGGCTAGTACTTGAAGGACTTCGACCTTTGAGCATTTTCGCCGACTTGCTCAATCACCTCCTGAGCCCATTCGCCAAGGGACTTGCCGTCTCGGTGCACGCCGACGAGATCCAACTCTCCGATTAGGGATACGTCAGCGACGGCCGTAAGCAGAATGTCTTCTTCGATTCGATTCGGATTCACAAGATGAACCACCCAGAGTTTTGTCCAATGATGACATTGTTTAGTGACCGGGTGTGACTTCTGACTTGTCCGATCGTTCAACGTCGGAACGCAGTTCTGAATGCCCCGCGTGTCTTATGACGACGGGACTCCCATCCGCTACTTACTGTTGAATCGTCCGTCTTGGTGAAATGCGACCAGGAGGTGACTCCTTAAACACCCGTGCAAGCCCCGTGCGCTACAGGTGCCTCACCATCTCCGGGTCCGCAGGTGAGTGCCAATAGGTCAGCGAATTCAGGGTCACCGAGTTACACGAGGGACACGCAAGGTGTTTGCCCTTGTTCGATCCCGTACACGAGGCTGGACCAGAACATCGAGCTGTACCGGGCGTAGAGAGCGTCGGCGTTCGTAAATCCGAACTTTGTGGCGCGACATATCTCCATAATCCGTCGAAAAAGGGCCCCGGCGAGTGTGCCCAGCCGAATAGCCGTCACGGTGATCGGCATGACCCGACGCTCGGGGAATTTCCCCAAGTCTGGCCGCTCCCCAGTGGAGCGACCCAGCCGGTCGGCCCCCACTGGGGCTATTCCGGCGAGAGACCGGGCCACACCTGCTCCAAAACAGGCGACGCGAGTGATTCGACGCTCGTCGTCTCGTCCGCACCTTCGTTCGGTAGCCTTCTCGAAGACCGACGCCGCGAGTCTCAACGTGGCCGCGCGGGCGTTGGGAGAACTCCTGGTTCACTCGCTCGCCGCTGACCATCATGGCGGCGCGGGCGACGATGTCAGGGGAATTGGCTAGAACGTTTCCAGGGCCCGTCACCCTGGCGAAAGGAGGCCCGATGTCTACGAGCAGCAGACGACGACTCGCGCGAGAAGAGGGGCGAGTTCTTCGCGTCGCGACGTACCGGCGAATCTCGACCAACGAGGTCAACCAGCCCCACTCCTTGGAGGCCCAGGAGCGGAGCCTGAAGGACTACATCGCCACGCACCCGGAGCTCGTGTTCGCGTGCGACTACGCCGACCAACAGACGGGCACCAACAACCACCGACCGGGCCTCGAGACCATGCTCGATGACGCCGCCACCGGCGCGTTCGACGTCGTGCTCTTCTACCGACTCGACCGACTGGCGCGGTCGGTCTATGGCTTCATGGACATCACGAATCGTCTGGAGGCGGCGAACGTGGCGGTGCGCTCGGCGACCGAGCCCTTCGAGACGATGACGCCCGCAGGCAAGTTGATGGCCCAGATGCTGGCGTCCTTCGCCGAGTTCGAACACAGCATCCTCATCGACCGCATCCTCGAGGCCTTCGAGACGAAGGCGATGAAGGGCGAGTGGCTGGGCGGGCGCGCCCCGTACGGCTACCTCAACAACAAAGAGGACAAGTCACTCACCGTGCAGCCCGAGGAGGCGGCAGTCGTGCGGCGGGTCTTCACCGCGTACCAGACGGGCAAGGGCGCCAAGACCATTGCCGAGGAACTGAACCTCGCCGGCATCACCCACCGCGGCGGCAAGAAGTGGTACCCGGAAGCCGTCCTGCGGCTCCTGGAAGGGGCCGTCTACGCCGGACTCATCGCGCACGGCGACGAGCGGTACCCGGGACTCCACGAGGCCATCGTGAGCCCCGACGAGATGGCCGCGGTCGCGGCTATTCGCTCGACCCGCAACCGCCGCGAACAAGCCACGCGGCCCGCGATGGGCTTGACCGACTACATCCTCACCGGGGTCACGCGGTGCGGCGAGTGCGGCGGGAGCATGGTCGGCACCGGGGCCCACGGACAGGGTGGTTCGTACCGGTACTACACGTGCAACCTACAGACCAAGCGCGCCGAGTCCGAACGCTGTCGCAACGAGAGCGTGGCGGCCGATGAGCTCGAGGACATGGTCACCCAGGCGGTCCTTAACGCCTACCAGGACACGGAACTCTTCGAGTTGGCGGTATCGATGGCGACCGCCGAGACACCGCACCAGGCGGCGGAACTGGACGAGCAGGCAAGCAGCGTGCGCGCGGCCATCGCCACGTCGCAGGCCGCCCTCGAGCGCTACTTCGCTGCCTTCGAAGAGGGGGCGCTCGACGCGGTGTCGATGCAAAAGCGAGTTGAGGCGCTGGAGACCCGGCTGACGGCGCAGCGGGCCGAACTCGCGCGGCTAATCGAGGCCGCGGCCGAGCTGCAGGCCGGTGGGGGCACACTGGTGGACCTCTCGGCGGCCCTCGACCAGGTGACCCAGGCGCTGTCGGCGAAGGACGGGTACCACGAGAAGAAACGCATCCTCGGGGCGCTCGTGGAGTCGGTGACAGTGAGCAAGGGACGCAACGTCGACGTCGTGCTGCGTGTGCCAACGGTCAATTCGAGCGGCCCCGGTCAGGTGCTGCCGGGCGGACGGACCCGCCGTGCGGCGACGCACGCCAGGCGCAGACAACGCGACGTAGAGTCCTCGGAGGAGGGCTACCGAGATCCGTTGGTACGCCGGGAATCGGCGCTCGAATGGACCCCGGTTCGTACGGGGTCACACATGGTGGCCCTGGCCAGAACCACACCGGGGTCCAAAGGCCGCCAACGAGTGAGGGCCCGACTCGCCAAGCGACATCGCGCAGTCGCCAATACCCGCCGCCACCTCGTCCACCAAGTCTCGAAGACTCTGGTGATGAGAGCCCAGGTCCTCGTGCTCGAGGACCTCAACGTCGCCGGCATGGTGAGGAACCGACACCTGGCGAGGTCCATCTCGGACGCCGCGATGGGAGAGCTATCGCGTCAGATCCTCTACAAGGCCCGCTGGCACGGCGTCGAAGTCCGAGTGGCCGATAGGTTCTTTCCGAGCTCCAAGACGTGCTCGGGCTGCGGCGGGCTCAAGAACGACCTCGACCTGTCGACGCGGACCTACTCCTGTGAGGCTTGCGGTCTGATGCTCGACCGTGACCTCAACGCGGCCATCAACCTGGCCCGTTGGCAACCCAACAAGCCTTTGACCGTGACACCGTTGGGACCAACGCGCGTTGCGCTTCGCTCGACTGCTTGATCCCACGGGGACCTGCACCGCGAAGCACGCGGGAAGAGCCGATCGTCACCCGCACAGCCATCACGACTCTGTGATGAGGGCCCTGGGTCGGAACCGAGGACTCAGGTGAGGCATCATCTGAGAAGTCGGACGGCGAGCAAGCACCGCTGGGCCCCTTGGTTCAGTTGGTCAAGGCGAACCGGTGGGTCCAAATAGGACACACGCTGTAAGCACGTCTATACATTGAGTGAAGAAATTGCGCGCCACGAAGCCAACTCCATGATCGCCTCAGCCGTCGACCTGGGGCGTGTCACACTTGACTACTATATTTAGATTTGCTCTATTTCTGATACACTAAACCCGTATTTGTTCTACCAGTAGGAGCAAAGTCATGGATAGCAGCACTTCAACCATCATCCTCACTGGCGACCTGCCTCGTTCCACACTTTCACAAATGCTGACACGCGGAGCCGTCAGGCGACTGGCAACTGGCGTCTATACGACTGACACGTCGATCGCGCCCGAACGAGTGGTCCGACGAGAGTGGCGGACCATCGTGGGACGCCTCTTTCCAGACGCCACTATTTCGGATCGTTCCGCTCGCACAGCCGGACCCGTGGACGGAACGCTGTTTCTGGTCTACCCGCACAACGACCGTACGCTCACGATGCCAGGGCTCGCCGTTTCTCTCCGCCGCGGCGCCGCCCCCCAGCCAGGCGACATCCCCCTGCCGGGAGGCCTGCACCAAGCGTCGCTCGCCCGGGCCCTCGCCGAGAACGCAATCCCCTCCAGAGCTCGCCACGGCGCGCTCCCGCGTCGGTTCACCCGCCACGAACTCGGTGAATGGGTCGAGCGCGCCGCGCGATTTGGCGACGCCGACGAGCTCGGTCGGGTGCGCGACCAAGTACGTACACTGGCACCACTACTCGGAGTCAGCACGAAGGACGCTGGCGACCTCGACAACCTGATCGGCGCCGTCCTGGGGACGAAGCAGGTGTCGGGTCTCCCGCGGTCTCTTCGACAACGTGCGCTCGGTATTCCCTACGACGCCGAACGAATCGAACGATGCGACCTTCTGGTCACCGCGCTGCGATTCGCCGCCCCCCAGAACCATCCCGCCGCTCCGCTCGAACCCAGCATCCTTCCATTCTACGAGGCGTATTTCTCGAACTACATCGAAGGCACGGAGTTCACTGTCGAGGAGGCCGAAGATATTGTCTACCGGGGAATCGAGCCCGCGGGACGACCCCAAGACGCCCACGATGTGCTCGCCACCTTTTGGCTCGTGAGTGACTTCGCGGAAATGAGGCGACTCGCGGACAGTCCCAAAGAGTTCCTTGATCTTCTCCGGCAGCGCCACGCCCGGATAATGGAGGCGCGTCCCGACAAGCGCCCCGGACTTTTCAAGGAGCGTGCCAACCAAGCGGGAGCAACCGTATTCGTTGACCCCGATCTGGTTCGCGGAACCCTTATAGAGGGTTTCAGCCGTCTTGACGACCTCGACAGCGCGTGGGAGCGGTCGGTCTACGTGAAGTTCCTCGTGGCCGCCGTGCATCCATTCGATGACGGCAACGGACGCCTCTCTCGCATCATGATGAGCTCCGAACTAGATGCCGGTGGGCAGTCGCGAACAATCATTCCAACGGTCTTTCGCGACGACTACATCGGTGCCTTACGTCGTTTGGATCGAGCCAACGATCCCTCGGTGTTGATTGATGCACTCCGCTTTGCAAACGACTGGACTGCTCGCATCGACTTCACCAATACGCCGACCGTCCGCGCGCAGTTAGAGGCGACGAATGCATTCGCTGAAGAGGACGGCACTAAACGTCTCCAGCTACCACCTTTCCGTCATTTTGTCGCAACCGAGGAAGAAGAACCGCTACGCAACGAGTTTGAGTAACTCGAGGCCCGGCTGCCGCTCTCAGGAAGCGAGCCCTATCGCTTTGCTGCCTCTCGGACTCTGCCGGGCCCGTCACGCTCGAGAGCCTTCGCCATCGCGGTGACTCTAGGACCACTCAAACAGTGGCCCAGTTGACCCAGTACCGTACCTGGCCGACTCAGTTCAAGAAAGTAGCAGCGCGCTCAGTTCTCCTTAACTCGATGGCGATGGTCCTCGTGCATGTGAATAATTGCTCAAGAGGGCCCGCGTCGAATTTCGACTATGTGAGATAATGGCGTGGTTCAAGCAAATTCGCTAAGGGATACGCATGAGCGAGTTGTCAGCACTGGTACGGCTCATCTTGGCTACAGTGTTCGCCGTCGCGGCGGTCGGCAAGTGGCTGAGCACCGATGGCACACCTCGGCTGCTTGACACCTACGAACTCGATTCGCGCCTGGCTCCCGCTGTCACGTTACTGCCCCTGTTCGACGCACTGATCGCCGTCGGGATATTGCTCGACGGAACTTCACGCGTCGCTGGCGCACTGGCTTTCGCGTCTCTCGTCGTATTCTCATGGCTAATTCAGCGAAGTTTACGGCGCGACCACCACGGTGACTGTCAGTGTTTCGGCCGGCTCCACTCTTCAGACATCTCTGGGCGCTCACTCGTCCGAAATGGTGCGCTGGCTATGGGCGCGGCGTGGATCGCGGTAGGCCGTCACGAGAGGCTTGTACCTACTCTGGCCCACGGGGTATATCTCAACGGAAGTCTTCTGGTCGCCATCGCCGCCACGCTCGCGATGCTCGCGTTCGTTCTGCGCAGGTTACCGATGATGGCCCACTCTTTCGTGGACGCATCCACGACGATCCGACCAGAGTTGAACTCGCTGGATCTGGCCGATGACATCGACCACTTCGCCACACTCGATGGTGGCGCTATATCACTGCGGGCCCTACACGCTTCTGAAGCCGATTCGATCCTCATCTTCGTTGATCCTGGCTGTGGCCCGTGTCAGACCGCCATGCCCATCGTTCGTCATTGGTGGCACAAATTGACTCTTACGGTGTTCGTGGTCGTGACCAGCCAACCCACTGACGAGGTCAGTGACTTCTTCGACGGCATTCCCGCCGACCACGTGGTCATCGATCGCGATGTGGTGCTAGCCGCCCGATATCACATCGAAGGAACACCATCCGCAGTCCTAATGTCGTCGGACGATTCCGTCGCGCCCGCGGTCGTCACTGGACCGATGGCGATCGAGGTCCTCCTTCGGCACTCGGCCGCACCCTCGTTGATGTCACGGCATCTGCCATCGTGGCTACTGCCCGCTGCGCGTGCCAGGGCGCGCACGCTAACCGCCGTACGAACGGGTGCCGATGACCTCCGCTCAGCCATGTCGCGGCGCCAAGTCTTCACCGCGGCCGGCGTCGGCACCATGCTAACCCTGGCAGCGTCGACCCTTGACAGCGGTCCGGTGGCGGCAAGCAAAGAAGTGACGGCGAGGTGCCCCTCGTGTGGAACGTGTATCGACTGTGACTGGAACACTGCAACACCTGGAACTCTCCAATGTCACCCGTGCCACGAGCCCTGCTCGAACGCGAAGCTCTGTTCCAGTTTCGCCTACCAGTTCGCCGATTACGTCGCGCTCGTGAAATATCTGCACGCCAATGGCTTTGCTCAGAATGGCGAACCGACCGCATCGGGTCTTACGAAAAACGGTACACAGGCCTACCTGGCGCTCATCACAACGTTCAAGGGCACGTCCGCCAAGAATCCCAGCCCTCTGTGTCAACCTCTAGTGAGACGGTCTGCACTGATGAATTGATCCACTGAGAGGGCGGAGAAGGAATTTCTCCAATGACCATATCCACACTCACCATTGACGACACCAACCTGCATAATGGTGCGATGAACGACCCTGAATCACCGAACCCCGAGGTGCTCGAACGCTCAGCCGGCCGACGACAGTTCTCGGCCAAGTACAAGGCCAAGATCCTCGCCGAATACGACACGTTGTCACGACTCGAGAAGGGAGCGTTGCTGCGTCGCGAGGGGCTCTACTCGTCGCTCATCACCACGTGGCGCGAACAGCGCGAGCGCGGCGCCGAGCAGGCACTAGCTCGACCCGCAGGACGTCAGAAGGCGGACCCGAAGGACCGCGAGATCGCGACGTTGAAGCGCAAGAACGAGCGTCTCGAGAGTGAACTCGATACGTCCCAGAAGGTGATCGAGATCCAAGCAAAACTCTCCGCGCTGCTCGAGACGCTCGCCTCGACCAGCACTGCGGACGTCAGCGAGAAGAAATGATCGACGAGGCTATTGGCGAACTCAGGGAGGTCGTGAGCACCTCTCATGCCATTGCCGCCCTCGGAGAGAGTCGTGCGACCTGGTACCGGCGACACCGCCAGAGTCCCTTGCCCGAGAGACCTGAGCGAGTCGCCACGCCCCAACCCCGAGCGCTCAGCGAGGTGGAGCGCAAGCAGATCAGGGCGACCTTGGAGTCCGAGGAGTTCATCGATGCCGCCCCCGCCGCCGTCTACGCAAATCTGCTCGATCAGGGCGTCTACCTGGGTTCGGTCTCGACCATGTACCGCGTGCTGCACGAACACGACGAGGTGCGTGAACGCCGGCGCCAGGCCACGCACCCGGCGCACAAGAAACCTGAGTTGATCGCGACCCAGCCCAATGAGATTTGGAGCTGGGATATAACGAAACTGCACGGACCCGAGAAGTGGACCTACTACTACCTCTACGTGATCCTCGACATCTGGAGCCGCTACGTCACGGGCTGGATGTTGGCGCGAGCCGAGAACGCAGCCCTCTCGACGCGGCTGATGAACGAGTCGATCACCAAACAGGGCATCGTGAAGGGTCAACTCACCATCCATGCCGATCGCGGATCACCGATGATCGCCAAACCGGTGGTGCACCTGCTCGCGGACCTCGGCGTGACCAAGTCGCACTCTCGACCCCACGTGAGTAATGACAATCCCTACAGCGAAAGCCAGTTCCGCACCTTCAAATACCGGCCGGACTTCCCCGATCGCTTCGGCAGTTTCGAAGACGCCCACGCCCACTGCCAGCGTTTCATGGCTTGGTATAACGAGGACCACGTGCACTCAGGGATTGGCTATCACACGCCCGCCGACGTGCACTATCGACGAGCGGAGCAGGTTCGCGAACGACGTCGTGCTGTCTTGCTCGACGCCTACGGTGCGCACCCGGAGCGATTCGTCCGCAAAGTCCCCACTCCACCGGCACTACCGAGCGTCGCGTGGATCAATCAACCGGTGAAGGAGGTCGCTAACTCACTGAATTGAATCAAGAACTGTCTCAACATGCTTGACACGCGCCGCAGCGCCCTTCTCCTCTATCAGCTCACAACCACCGAGAGTGCGGCAGTGCTCTTACTCGATGGCGAAGGCTTAATAGCCTCGGTGATCACCGTGAATCCGGCCGGAAAATTGGTCGCGGGGTCTGTTGCACCAGCGCCGTCGACTTCGCGCAGCTCGGCTTCAACGGACTTCAGTGGACCGATAACAATGGAGTTAGCCGGTTCTTCCGCAGCGTCGTGTGAAGACGTGTGCGGGCAGGCGTGGAAGTTGATAGTCACCGGCTTCCAGGTGCTAGCCGCGACGAGCGGCATCGGCCTCGTTGTCCTGCTCGCCGCGTACGCGCTGCCCGCACTCGGTTCCCAGGGGAGTAGTGATGCGAACGCCCTCAAGGTCGTGAGCAGCATTGCCAGTGCGTCATCGATTACTAACTTGGCCTTTCGACTAGCCAAGAGCCAGGGAGTAGGAGCGCTTAAGAATTTTGACGAAAAGGTGATCTGCAAGCCAGTCTGCAGCATCAAGTTGAAGGCGTGCTGCAATTACAGTGGTGCGTGCTTCGATTCGGACGCTCGTTGCGAATCACTTTGCCCTGGCGGTATGGCTCATCCCATGGCTCACTGCGACGTGTACATCAACGGGAAAAAGGTCTCGACGCTCATTCCCGGTGCTGCATGACATTCGTTACGGCGGTTCGGACTGCGCGATCACATTCACCGATTGCGTTGTTTACGACGGTGCAGGGTTGAGATTTCCAAGGTGAAGTAGACACCCGATAAGCCAGTCTGATGAGTCGGCGGCGAGGATGTCACCATGTCATCGACAAGAAGGAAGCTCACCCTGGAGTTCAGGATTAATGGAACTTCGCACTCGAAGGGGGAAGGGACTGCTGAAGGTCTCGGTCTCGAGGAATCTCGGGGCGGTTCATGAGAACCGTGACTACTTTTTCTGGGAAGTCTCACTCACGCTGCTGGGTCGCTCCACTCGCGTTAGACGTTCTGGCGCACCGCCTCGCGAACGAGTGCCTTCAACGCGGCCGCTGGAACTTTCGCGCCTTCAGCGAAGTCGATGGCGCGAACCGTATTCCCATCCAGACGAGCATTGAACAAGTTCTTCGGATCCGCCATCGAGGCACCCTTCGGGAACGTCAAACGGACCGCGCTCTTGAGCGCTTCGCCAATGCACACGATGCCATCTCGAGACCACACGGGCACCCCTTCGGGTTTCGAGGGTTTCTTCCACTTCACGTCCTCCACGATGGCGGGATCGGCGCCAACGACGATTTCACGCACGCGCGCCAACAACGCTCCGCGCCAATCGTCGATTCCCGCGATGATGGCATCCACCTCTGAGTCAGGCACCCGTCAACCCCTCTCCGTGCCGTTATCGCTTGAGTATCACTCCAACCATTTCAAAACGGTAGCGACAATTCAGTACTGGATAACTTGAGATAGACCGCTCTCTAATGACATGGTGGCCGATTCGGCAATCGCCTGAGCTTTCAGGGCGTCCCGCAGTGACGGCGTCTCGACGTGTTCGCCGTCCAGTGAACGAACAAAGGCATTAAGAGCTGCGGCGTATGTCGGTCGAACCCTATCCAGCCACCCGGCGTGCATGCCATCGACATCAATCCGATTCCCGTGATAGCGCGACACGTTCCCATCATGTTGGCGGCGCGCTTGCGCCATGCCCTGGGATCCAAAGACCTCAATCCGCTCATCGTACCCGTACGCAGTGCGCCGAACGCTGTCGATCTGAGCCAGTGCCCCATTCTCAAGTGACAAAGTCGCAATCGACGTATCTACGTCGCCGAACGTACGAATCTTCGGTTCAACCAATGCCGACCCCTTGACGAAGACGTCGACGGGGTCTAGGCAAGTGAGCCAGCGTACGAGATCGAAAAAGTGTACCGTCTGATCTCGCATCTGACCGCCCGACACTGCGAGATACTCCAGTGGCGGCATCGTAGGTCCACGACTCGACATTTGAACGAGTTCGACGTCTCCGATCTCGCCAGACATCACGATCCGACGTAACTCGGCATAATCGCGGTCGAAACGACGATTGAAATCGACCATCACACGAGTCGTGCGATCCAACACGTACGCGACGGTCGCAGAAGCGTGCTCGTAGCTCGCGTCGATCGGCTTCTCGCAAAAGATGGCGAGTCTCGCGTCGGCCGCCAATCGCAGATACCGCGAATGAGTGTCGGTTGAAGACGCGATTAATACCGCGTCGACCTCGCGGGGGTCGAAAACCTCAGATTCCTCATTTGCTACCTGTACTCCGTAGCGATCGGCAATTGCCGCGGCTCGAATCGGATCAGCGTCGTAGACCATGCGCCAGTCCACACCATCGTTGGTGTGGAGGTTTTGCGCGTGAACCGAACCTATGAATCCAGCTCCGATGAGGGCAAATCGCTGCATTAGTGCTCCCTTTCGGATCCAACCAGATTGACCCAGGCGCCGTTAGCGTCACCCGAGGCGCCGACGGCTTCAATAAACTGCAACCCCTTCAGCCCATCGACGCCGGTCGGGAACGACAGCTCGCGACCGGTATTCGGTCGATGTTCGCGACGAGCGACCAGTTCGTCCGCGAGGTCACCGTACAGATTGGCGAATGCCTCGATAAATCCTTCTGCGTGCCCGAGACCGACCCGACTGAGTCGGTTCGAATCTTCAACGAGTGAACGCACACCTTGACTCAAGATGATGGTGCGACACTCGGCGTCCTGGACAACCAGTTGATCGGGGTCCTGGTGCGACCACTCCACGTTTCCCTCATCGCCGAATATGCGGATCCGCAAACCGTGGCTATGGCCCATCGCCGCCATGCTCGCCCATAACCGGCCCGGTATCGCGCCCGCCCATCTCATCTGGACCATCGCGTTGTCAACAATCCGCCGACCTGGAACTAACGTGTTCAATTCGGCGGACACGGAGACCGCCTCCAAACCGGTTATGTATCGGGCGAGGTGGTACGCATGCGTGCCAAGGTCTGCGACGACGCTGAGTTTGCCGCCAACGTCGGGGTCAGTGCGCCAAGTAGCCTGCTTATGGCCCGTGGATTCCAACAGCGTCGATGCCCATCCCGATGCATGCTCGACGTCAATGAATCGCACGCGGCCGATCTCACCGTCTCGGACCATCCTGGCCGCCTGTCGAACCATCGCGTAGGCGCTGTAAACGTGCGCGACGGCCAGGACAGCCCCGTTTGCATCGGCCACGCGAACGAGGTCGGCCGACGAGGCGCTGTCAGTCGTAAGCGGCTTTTCGCAAAGCACGGAAATGCCATGTACAAGGAACGCCTTGGCAATGGCATAGTGACTGTCATTGGGTGTCGCGACGACTACGATTTCAACGCCATCGTCTCGTTCAGACTCCGCAGCCGCCATCTGTTCGTAGTCCGCGTAGATCCGCTCGTCATCTAGTCCGAGGCCACGCGCGAATGCTGACGCCGCCTCGACTTCGCTGCCGAAAACGCCGGCAACCAGTTCGTAGCGATCGTCGAGGCGTATCGCGTAGCGATGTGCGACTCCGATATTCGCACCGGCCCCACCACCAACCATCCCCGCGCGTAGGCGGCGCATCACGTCACTCACTGAATCCTCACGTCGATCGATTAAAAGTGGTGATTCCGTCGACCATTGCCACGTTGACCCACGAGCGTGACAGGACCGACCGTTCCGAGGCGTCAACGACCGCGGCTGCGGCCCATCCGTCGGCGGTCGACGGCGCGAGTTGCTCGCCGCGCAGGACCGATGTCAAGAACAGGTGGGCCTCAATTGTCTTTAAGTCATCAAATCCCATCGCTATGCCACCGCCCGGTTGAAAGTGAGCGAAGTCGCCGTCGCCCGGTTCGGCGTAGACGGTGGTGTAGCCGTATGGACCGCCGCCACGACCGACGCACACCTGTATCTCATTTAGTCGCTGAAAATCCCACCGAATCGAGCCCGCCGTCCCATATATCTCAACGGTGTATTCAGCCCGCGGACCGACCGCGGTCCGGCTCGCTTCGAAAACTCCGACCACGCCATTGTCGAAACGGGCTAGCACGGCAGCGTGATCTTCGTTCTCGACAGTGGCGAGTGGGCCCGAACCCGAACTGAAGTGGCTGACCGCGTCCTGGGCGGGAAGAGGTCGCTCCGTGATGAAGGTGCTGGTGAGCGCACACACCTCACTGATCCGCCCCACGAGGTAGTGCCCGAGGTCGAATCCGTGAGACAGGAGGTCGCCGAGGACGCCGGCTCCCGCGCGTGCCTTCTCGAAGCGCCACGTAAGGGCACCAGCCGGATCCGACGAATAGTCTGCGAGAAATCGCACGGTCACGTTCGTCACCCGGCCCACGGTGCCGCTGGCGATCAGTTTCCTCGCGTGCACGAGCGCCGGTGCATTGCGATAATTGAAACCGACCCCGGTAATGACGTTCGCGCGTGCGGCGGCTCTAGCGATCTCCTCGCTCTGGGCCAGCGAGATACCCATGGGCTTTTCGATCCAAAATGGCTTTCCCGCCGCCGCCGCGGCGAGCGCCATCTCATGGTGCAGGTAATTCGGAGCGCAGATCGACACGACGTCCACGTCGGGATCGACCAAGATCTCGCGGTAATCGGCCGTCACCTTCTCGAATCCGTGAACGCCTTGCGCGCGGACGGCAGCGTCACGTGACGCATCCGCAGCGGCGACCATGCGAACCTTTACCGAATCATCAGGAAAGTGCTCGAGCGCCGCCCGGTAGGACCGAGCGTGCAAGTTTCCCATCCATCCAAGGCTGATGACGCCGACGCCGATATTACGGACCTTTTCAGTTGACACGCTGTTCCTTTCGTCACCAAAATGCATTCACGGCGGACTCGACGCCGCCGAACTCACCTTCACTCGGCTCCAGTGATCTGAGTCCGCTGCGGTGAACTACGCCAGCGGAGTGATGGCCCCAGACCACCGCGGCGCGAGACAGGGGTTGGCGGCTAGCGGCCACGATGAGTCAAATCGCCGCGGTCGGCGCATTCCAATCTGGCGTGCGAGTCGCTCGCACCCCGTGCGGCGGGTTGTACCGGACATCGCCGATGACTACCGGTAGAAGTCAGGCTGTTCAAGAACTGGAATCTCGACGGTAGCGCCGGATTTGACTGCGCGCACCGCAGCCTGAGCTACGTGCGTAGCGCACAGACCGTCGAACGAGTTCGCTCCTCGCGGCTGACCCATAGTGATTCCATTGACCCAGTCCTGGATCTCGGCTCGATAAGCATCACCGAAGCGAATCCTCCAGTTCGCTGGCATCACAGCGGTGCGTCGGGTATCGCTTACGTACTGACCAAGATCTTGAACTCCTAGTGAAGTGAAGCCATTCGACCCAACGATCTCACAGCGCACGTCATAGCCGTACCTAGCGTTGACGAACACTTCGACGCTCACTATCACGCCTGACTGACTCTCCATGATGACAAGCTGGGGATCGTTGAGGTGCGACGCTGCGTTCGGCGTCTGCTTACCCGCGATCACCCGCACGCGAACGATTTCTTCACTGAGTAACCAACGGGCGGTGTCAATTTCGTGAATCACCGAGTCGGTCATCGACATCTCGCTGGTGAATGAATCGGGCACGTCGGGGTTACGATGCTCACAGTGCAGGATCAGTGGCTCGCCAATGGCGCCCGATGCGAGGTTGTCCTTCATATGACGATACCCTGCGTCGTTACGGCGCATGAAGCCGACCTGCACTAGTCGACGCCCGCTCGCCTGCTCCGCGGCGATGACGGCGTCACACTCCTCCACGGTCGGCGCCAGAGGCTTTTCGCAGAGCACCGGCTTGCCGGCGGAAATGCACTCGAGGGTCAATGGAGCGTGGTACTCGCCCGGCGAAGCGATGATGATCGCGTCAACGTCGGCGCTGTTGATGACGTTGGATGCGGTCGACATTGCGACCGCTCCGATCTGATCGGCCAGCTCCTTCGCCCGATCCGTCGCCACGTCGAACAACGCAGTGACCCGCGCCCCCGAGATTTGGTGGGCGACACGGTCCACGTGGTCGGCACCGATATTGCCGGTACCGATGACTCCGACTCGAAGCAACTCAGTGGCCATTAGAAGACCCCACAGGAGTTGAAGTACTCACGGGTGCGCATCGCGATCGGCAACGGCGTATCCGGTGCGCAAGGATACATGTCTTGCTCGACAATCGAATATATGTCCACGTCGAGCTTCGCCAACGCGTCGATAAGCGGGGGCATTTCAGGGACGCCCAAAGGCGGTTCACACATAACACCTAAACGAACCGCGGGCGCGAAGCCGAGGCTCTCATCCTTAACTCGCTTAAGGATTGCCGGGTCAACTTGCTTCAAGTGGACGTAACGTATGCGCTCGGCAAACCTCTCAATGATTGCAAGGTTGTCACCGCCGCAGTACGACACATGCCCCGTGTCTAAACAGAGATTCACGTACCGGCCATCGGTGTCGTTGAGGAGACGGTAGATCTCATCCTCGCTACCAACGTGGCTGTCAGCGTGCGGGTGAAAAACGAGAGAGACCCCACTCTCGTCGAGAACAATTTTGCCAATCTCCCCCATACGAGTCGTCAGTCGCGTCCACTGTTCGCCAGTTAGTGATGTCGAGGCAATGACGTTGCCGTCGAGGTCGGTGTAGCCGTCGGGCAAGTAAATCAGGTATTTCCCACCAACTGCCGCCACCAATCTGGCGACCTTGCGAGCTTCTTCCAGGTCAGCATCGAACTTCTCCGCGTTGTGCAGACCGCCGAAGACGCCACCACCAGAAACCTTGAGTCCCCGTCGCTCTATTTCGCTGCGCAGGACGTCAGGGTCGGTTGGAAGATACCCGTGCGGACCGAGTTCGACCCAGTGGTAGCCGCCAACGACCAATTCGTCTAGGAAGCGGGTCCATGGGACCTGCGCATCATCTTCGGGAAACCACACACCCCATGAATCGGGAGCCGACCCAAGATGCAGTCGCGAGTCACTTAACATACTTCTCTCCTACTTTTCTTGATACCAACGATCCACTCGTGCGGATTTCTCGAAGTTCGTCTTCAAGGTCACCCATCGCCTCGCCACCGGCCATGAGGTCGAGAACCTGCTCTCTTGTTCGTTCGCCCTTCGACCACTCATCGGCCATGGTGCCGCGGATCAAAACGGCGAAGTGATCACCAACGGCCAGGGCGTGATGCACATTGTGAGTGACAAAGACCACCGCCACGCCTCGCATCTGGGCTCGCGCGACGAGGTGCAGCACCTTGGAAGCCTCCTTCACGCCCAGCGCCGCGGTCGGCTCGTCGAGAATGAGTACCTTGGCGCCGAAGTACATCGCTCGCGCGATGGAGAGTGCCTGCCTCTCGCCGCCTGACATGCCGCCGACCAGCGCCGACCCGTCGTTCACATTGGTGATACCTAAACTTCGTAACTCTTCCAGTGCCACTTGCTCAGCCAATTTGCGATCAAAATGGCGGAAGATACCGCGTCCCTTCGTCGGTTCTTCACCCAGGAAAAAGTTACGGCCCACACTCATCAGGGGGACCGTTCCACCGGTTTGGTGGACGGTCGCAATTCCCACTTGAAGCGCTTCGTGAGGTCCAGCAAACGAGTGCCGTTCTCCATTGACGAAGAGATCGCCGGTGGTTGGCTGGTGCACACCCGAGAGAACTTTGATCAAGGTTGATTTTCCTGCACCATTATCGCCAAGAAGACAGAGAACTTCACCCTCGTTGACGCGGAGCGAAACGTCCTTAAGGGCGGATACGCCGACAAAGTTCTTTGACACACTCTTGAGTTCGAGCACTGGAATCGTCGTCATGGTTACGAACCTTTCTTCACGCCGCGTGCGACTGCAGCCTTACGGAACCAGTTATTTGACACCACCGCAACGAGGAGTAGACCGCCAATCAAGGCGTTCGACCAGTCGGTGTCCCAGCCGGTGAAATAGATCCCCTGCGTAACGAGCTGGTAGGTCATAGCCCCGAGTACGGCACCGATAATGGTTCCAAAGCCCCCGGTCAGAAGTATGCCGCCGATCACGACGGCAATGATGGCGTTGAAAACGTACACCTGACCATTCGAGGCCGCCGAACCGTTGTACTCCACCGCCTGAATGACTCCCACGAGTGCCGCCGCCAAACTCGTGGTGACAAACAAACCAATGCGGACCCGAGAGGTGAGAACGCCGGCACGATTCGCCGTCTCTATGTCACCACCGATAGCGGTTATCCAGTTTCCCATTCGAGTATTCGTCAAAATGTGGTGTCCGAGTATGGCAATAGCTGCCAACCACAAGATCGAGACGTTGAACTGATTCCAGTTGGATGAAAACAACGCCCTGACTGGTGCAGTGGCCGTCATATCAATTGAAGAACTTCCCGTGATCAAGGTTGAACCACCCAAGGTCACTCCCGTCAACACCAACTGCGTGCCCAGGGTCACGATGAACGAGGGCAACCTCGTGCGAGTGACCAGAATTCCATTAATTAAACCGACCAGCGCCGACAAGATGAAGGCGAGGACAAGACCGAGCCAGATGTTGTAGTGAAAATAACCCACCCACGCGGCCAGGAACATCGAACTGAAGGCGAGTACGGAGCCAACTGACAAGTCAAATTCACCCGCAATCATCAAAAAACCAACGGGTATGGCCACGATGCCCAATTCTGCAGCGGGATCAACCCACGTCGACGTTCCCGCCAGACTGTGGAAGACCGGTTGGGTCGTTAGCAGGAAGAACATGTAGATCGCCAGAAAGCCGATCAGGACCGAGAATTCGGGCCTGTACGCCAAGTTCGAAATCCCGCGCTTCCACCGTGACGGTTTTACTGTCGGTTTCTCGAACATCGGCGTTTCAAGTGTTGTCGCCATCATCCCCCCAAACTTTGCGTTACTTCAAGAACTACTCGTCAATCCAATCAAGCCTGTCGTTGAGACAGCCGCAATTCACCTGACTCCCTGGTGCCAGCGCTCTCAACCCAAGAAGTCAGAGCGCTGGCACCAGAGGCATGAGATAGAACGACGATGCACGCCGCTATCTCGTCTACCAGCCACTACCGCACTGCTATGGCAGCTCCCGCCTTGGCCTGCGCCGCGTTTGACTTGTTGACCACGTTGGGGCCCGTCGGGATCGGTGCTGACGGAATAATGCCGTACTTCGCGTACTGGAAACCGACCATGACCCCGTAGTAGCCCTGCAAGTAGGGCTCCTGGTCAATCGTAAAGAGCTGCTTGCCACTGATGATCCGATTCAGAATGTTCGTTGACAAGTCCCAACTACCGAGACCAACAGAACTGGTCTTGCCGGCCGAAGCGATCCCCGCAGCCGCGGCGTCAGCATCCCCGGGGCCAATAGTCATAACCGCATTGACCGAAGGATTGGAAAGGAGAAACCCCTTTACCGCAGCCTCGACCGCGGACGGGTTGTCGTGCGCCGAAGATGGTAGATCGAGTTCCTTGAATGTGCCGCCGCCGGCCAAGGTCGTCTTCTTCTCGCCCGCGCACACCTGTTCAGCCGTGATAGTACCGGGCAATGTGTTGACGCAGACCTCATGCTTGTAGCCATCTGCGATGAAGGTCGAACCCGCCTTCAACCCAACGGCGTAATTACTTTCACCAACGTAGGTAACGGCTCCGTCAGCTTTCCACGTCGCCCCGTTGTTATCCTCGACGACGATCGTGCCAGCCTTCTCCATCGCCTTGATGTACTGGGTCTGGGTCGTCGGACACCAGTTGGGAATGACCGCTACCGTTGGGTTTGAAGCCGCAATCGTCTTCGTCAGAGTTCCGGCATCGGGGCAGAAATTGTTGTAGTTCTGAAATCCATACCATTGGACCGATCCGCCCAGCGACTTGATCGAGGCCGCAGCTGCGTCCACACCGCTCCTAACACTCGTCCAGAATGAGTCCGTCGGGGCACCCCCAAGGAAGGCGATCGACACCTTTGACGGAATCGCGCCCCCAGACGCTCCAGACGCTACTGCGGGCAAAATTCCCGCCACTGACAGCGCCGCGACGCTAATCAGGATAGAAAACTTTCTCTTCATATCACTCCATCTCTTTGTCATTACACATGACGAGGCTTTCGCCTCCCCCCTAACACTCTCGACACTCTCGACACTTCCCAGTGTTGCGCGAGTCAAGACTTCAGCCAACGTCACCTCCGCGCCTCCCAACGCGGTGCGGTGTCGGCCACATGTCACGGTCCCTTACGCCACCGAAATGAGGGTCCGTGCTGCAAACTCCAAACCTTCGAGCTGACCCAACTCGAAATCCTCATGCTCGATGTTGCAGTGCAAATCCGGATTCGCCGCCTCGAGGGCCGCCAGGAATCTGCCCCAGTAGTCGGCGTCGTGGCCACGACCGACCGCAACAAACTGCCACGACGGGTTGGTCGGCCAGGCGTTGCACACATATCGGCCGCCGAGAGGGACCTTCGGCTCGTCGGGACCGAGGACGCGGAACCGACCATCGAGAACACCATTTATCTGGCAATACTCCTCGTTGATGCGAATGTCCTTCGCGGCGGCGAAGAACACGCGATCGCCGAGAAACTCGATCGCCTTGATTGGGTCGATACCTTGCCAGAAGAGGTGGCTCGGATCCATTTCGGCTCCGACGTTCGTGGCACCCGTCTCCTCGATTAGCCGGACCATTGTGGCAGGGTTGTACACGATATTGTGCGGGTGCATCTCAATTGCCACCTTCACACCTGCGTTCGCGCTCAGTACGTTGATTTCTTTCCAGAACGGAATTGCGACATCGTTCCACTGGTAGTCGAGAATCTCCGTGTAGGCGCTGTCCCAGGGCTCAACGACCCAGTTTGGCGTCGAACAGCCCAAGTGTCCGCCCGGGTTACCTGACATCGTGATGACGTTACGCACCCCCAGTTTGTTGGCGAGTTCGATCGCATTACGCAAATCCTTTGCATGCTTGGATCGCACCTCGGGATCCGGGTGCAGGGGATTCCCGTTCACATTGAGCGCAGTCAATTCGATGCCGTATTCGGCAATCTCTGCGAGATAGTTACGACGACTCGTTTCGTTGGCAAGCAGTGAGTCCACCGGGCAGTGGGGCGCGGGAATGAAACCGCCAGCGTTTAACTCAACGCTCGTCAATCCCAACTGCGCCAACGTAGCTAACGCTTCGCCAAGTGTCTTGTCGTGTAGGCAAGCTGTATATGCACCTAACTTCATGTCCCCCCCAGGTGGCTGCTCGTCGCTTCTTTGAGCGTGAACGTAACATTACAAAGTCCTTACACCTGTGTCAAGTAGATGTCTTTACATTTCAACCTTCCATGTACACCATGGTTCGCGCGGATTGCGATTTTTCCCGATGGCTCGCCAGACAATGTAAAAACCCATGTTGGAAAGGTTTTCTGGCATAACTTTCACACGATTTCTCAGACGGCGGCGTATCGAAAGCGCGGCGCCACCACCTGGGGCCCTACGACGCCATGTCGAGAAGCATCAGACCTCACGGGATTTTGCGTCACCGCGCGATCCACCCGACCGCGCTAATTGAGCGAGCATCAATACCCTCCCGGGTCTCATCTATTGAGTTCTGCGATGAAGGTGCCGAGACGCGCGAGTCCTTCGCGTAACTCGTCGCGCGAGGTGGCGTAGGACAGGCGGACGTGGGTGTCGGCGGTGTGGGTAGAGAAATCCCGGCCGGGGGTGATGGCGACGTGGGCCTCGTGCAACGCGCGCTCGCAGAACTCCCAGGCGTCAAGACCCGTCCCGCTGACGTCGACGTACACGTAGAAGGCACCGTCGGGTTCGACGGGAACCGGCAGGCCGATGCGGGCCAGTTCGTCGAGCACGATTCCGCGGCGCGCGACGAATTCGGCACGGCGATCCTCGCACTCAGACAGCGTCGCTGGTTCGAAGCACGCGAGCGCCGCTTGCTGGGCCGGTGAGGAGGCGCAGAGGAAGTAGTTCATCGCCAGACGTTCCAGCGGCGACACGAGGCGCTCGGGGACGATGCACCAACCCAGTCGCCAGCCCGTCATGCCGAAGTACTTGGAGAAACTGTTGATCACAATGGCGTCGGGGTCGACCGAGAGAACACTTCGCGGCGAATTACCGTCCGCGTGGCGATCGGCGAGATTGAGGTAGATCTCATCGACGACGCGCCACGCTCCGCGGGACCGCGCGCCGGCACAGATCATCGCCATTTCGTCGATGTCGACGGAGGTTCCCGTGGGATTGGACGGACTCGCGATCATCACCGCCCGGGTGTCATCGGTCCACGCGCTTTGGACGAGGTCCCAGTTCAACTGGAATCGAGTCGCGACCGTGGTCTCGACCGGGACGACTCGGCCCCCAAAGGACTCCACCAGTTGACGGTTGCACGGGTACGAGGGGTCGGCCATGATCACGTCGCTGCCCACGTCGACGATTGACGCGAGAGCGAGCAGCAACGCCGAGGATGCGCCCGATGTCACGACGACCCGAGCGGGGTCAACCCGCACGCCGTGTCGCTCCCAGTAGAACGTCGCGATCGCGCTGCGCAGTGCCGTCGTACCCAACGCCGGCGTGTACGCGAGCGAGCGCCCGTCCATCACCGTGCGCATCGCCTCACGAACGGCTGACGGCGCGCCGAAGTCCGGCTCGCCGAGGTTGAAACGCACGACGTGCTCTCCACGCGCCTCGATGGCGGCGGCCTGTTGCTCGAACGCCATCGCGTAGAACGGCGCCGCTCGCACGGCGCGCTGCGCAATGACGACGTGGTCTTCCACCGTGCGTTCCAACGCCGACTGATCGCTCGCCTCCACGGAACTCCACTCCATCTCGACGGCCAGGTCCACACCGGACCTCCGCCTAGACCGAGGCTATCCCGCGAATCTCGACGTCTTCCGAGCGCCGATCGCGTTCGCCGCCGTGAGTGACAATGGTGTTCGTGGACGACGCAGCCCAACCAGTCCCGACCGTGCAATCAGGAAGGAACACTAACCATGCTCGTTGACGTGACGCCGCGTGCCTACTTCAGACGATTGAACGACCATCAGTTTCGAGCCACCGAACACGTGAGCGGAGCGTGGACGACGACCGAACAGCACGTCTCGCCGGCGCTCGGACTCCTCGCTCACGCCATAGAGGTCCATCGAGACGCCCGTCGCGACGATCAGCTGCCGCTGGCGCGACTCAGCTACGACATATTCGGCACCATCCCCATCGACGTCGTGGACATCGAGGTCGAAGTCGTACGGCCCGGATCGACAATCGAACTGGTCGAAGCGCGACTTCGTTACGCCGGTCGCGTCGCCCTCGTGCTGCGGGCGTGGCTGATGAAGCGCTACGAGACCGCCGCCTTCGCCGCCGCGCCGCTCGGAAACATCGAACCACCGGACCGTATGGCGCCGTGGGACCCCTCGACCTTCTGGCCCGGCGGGTTCGTCAGCTCAGTCGAGGTTCGTCGCGCTGAGCAAGAACCGGGCCGGGCCGTGTTCTGGCTGCGCACGAGCGTGGTCCTGGTCGACGGTGAGCCGGTGAGCGACCTCGCGCGTGCCGTCGGCCTGTTCGACATGGCCAACGGCGTAACGCCGCGAGTGGCGTCGTCCCAACTCGCTTTCCCGAACGTCGACCTCACCGCACATCTGTTCGAGGCGCCGCGCGGCGAGTGGCTCGGGTTTGATACGTCGGTCAACTTCGGCGCGAACGGGATCGGCCTGACCCACAGCACGATTCACGACTTGCGCGGCCCCGTCGGAACCATCGCCCAGTGCCTCACGTTGCGACCGCGGGGCTGACCACGCGGACCACGTAGCGCGACGCCCGCGTCGCCGACCGGTTGCGTGGACGGCGCGGATGTGGAATCCTCGGTGCAGATTCGCTGACGCGTCGAAACATTTCGGAAGAGGCGCGGACGACACGGGCACGCCAGGAGACACGATGATCACGCTGCACCGTTCGACGCTCGCCGGGCTGCACCGCGACGAGCCAACCCCGGCGTCGGTCCGAGCGGCGCTCCAGCGCGCGATCGAACTCGAGCATTCGACGATCCCAGTCTACCTCTACGCCTACTTTTCACTCGACCCCGCGACCAACGCTGACGCCGCGGGAATCATCAAATCGGTAGTGGTCGAGGAGATGCTCCACATGGTCCTCGCCGCCAACGTCCTCAACGCCATCGGGGGCGAGCCAGCGCTCTCGCACCGCCGCTTCATCCACACCTACCCGGGCCACCTCCCCGGCGGCGTCGAGGGCCAGCTACGCCTGCACCTGCGCCCCTACAGCGCCGACCAACTCGAGGCCTTCATCGAGATCGAAGAGCCCCGCGACCCGATCGACTACGGGGCCCACGCGGCACTCGTCGACGTCCCGTCGGTCACTATCGGCGAGTTCTACCAGACCATCGCGAACGCCATCACGCGGCTGGCATCGAGCGCCTTCGCCCCGACGCCGCGTCACCAGGTCGGTCCGGACCTCATGTTCGGTTCGCTCGCCGTCGTCGACGCCGCGAGCGCCGTCCAGGCCCTCGAGACCATCATCGCGCAGGGCGAGGGCACAACGTCCTCTCCGGAGGAGATTGATGGACCCAGCGGCGTCAATGACGTCGCACACTTCTACCGCTTGAGTGAGTTGAAGCACGGGCGGCGCCTGATACCGGTGGCCGACGCATCGTCGCGAGGCTTCACCTACGCGTACGCCGGTGACCCCGTCAGGGTCGACCCGACGGGGGTCTACGAGCTCCCGTCGGACCCCTCGTCGCGCGATCACCGCGAAGGATCGCCCGCTCGTCGCCTGGTCGACACCTTCAACACCACTTACACCGCGCTGCTCGCACAGCTGCAGTTCCTACTGAATGGAAGGAACGATATGGAAACCTTCATGGGATCGCTCGCGACCATGTCCACGCTCGAGGAACTGGCGCGCACAATGGCGACCGGCGGCGAGACCTCGGGCGTGCCGATCGGTCCGAGCTTCGAATATCGCCCCGGCGCCGCGGACCTCGCCTAGTCTCAAGGGACTCGTCGCCGGAAAGGGCCGCCATTGACCACGCCCCACTCGATCTCGTTTTCGAGCGATCGCACCGAAGCGATCGCCTCCATCGAGTCGGTTGCCGCGGGTCGGGGCTGGTGCAACGTGGTCCCGAACGTCGTCGACGACGTCGACGATCTCAAGGTCAATTTCCTCGGTCTTCGCAAACTCGAGGGGGTGACCGTGGCCACCCTGGTGACGAGTCCCCCACGCCGCGGTCGCGTCATGCCATCGTCGCTCGGCGTGCTGCACACCCGTGGTCGTCTCGGCCGGGCTCGCATCGCCGAACTCATCGACGGTGCACCCTTTCGCGTCACCCAGGACCACAACCAGCGTGGGCTGCTGCTCGAGGTCCCCGCCGACACGCCGGCGGCCCTGGTGCTCGAGGTCATGTGCCGGTGCACGACCGCGCTCTGTGACGTCGCCATGACTGGTACCTGGCGTCTCGACCGCTACCTGCGCGAGTAGGAGGTCGACCGGGACCGACCGGTCGCGTTGCGACCGTACGCGATTGACGCGGGCCCCGGCGAAGATAAGAACTCCGCAAGATGGCGTCCGAAAACGCCGTTTGGGTGGTTAGTCTCACGTGATTACACGCACGTGGCTACCGACCGGAGGGACCCTGGACTCGCCTATCTTCTACCCGCGCGCGGCGGCGGCCGGGTCTCGAGTACGGACCGAGGAACCACGTACGTCGAGCCGCCGGCCGAGCGCCGTCTCGTTCTACGCGACCCTGGTGGCCGCGGGTCTCGGGATGGGGCTGGTCCTTGGCCTGCCCCTCGTCGACGGCACCTTCAGTGAACTTCACCTCCGTGGCGGGCTGGCCATGTTTCTCGGGTCTACGACCGGGCTCGCGGGAACCTACGCCGCCCTGTTGATGGTCGTGATGGCGAGTCGCGCACCGGCCCTCGAACGCACCCTCGGGCAGGATGGCGTCTTGCTGTGGCACCGTCGGCTCGCGCCGTGGACGATCCTGTTGATCTCCGCGCACGCCGTACTGCTCACCCTCGCCTACGCCGAGGCCGCCCGTTCGGGCGTCTGGGGCGAGGTCGGCGTGCTGCTGCGCACCTTCCCGAACATGGTGACCGCCACCGTCGCGCTCGGAATCATGGTCGTCATCGGCCTGATCTCGATCCGCCAGATCCGGGTGCGGATTCCGCGCGAGCGGTGGTGGCTGATGCACTTGTTGATGTACGCGGCGCTCGCGCTCGCCTTCGCTCACGAAGTCGTGCTCGGCCCGTCGTTCGTCCGACACCCGTTCACCCAGTACGCGTGGACGCTCGCCTGGGTGGCGGCCGCGGCTCTGGTCCTCACCTATCGCGTCGGCGTGCCCGTCTACCGCTCACGGCGACACCGGTTGCGCGTCGCCGAGGTGGTACGCGAGGGACCCGACGTCGTCTCGGTGATCCTCGAGGGCCGAGCGCTCGACCAGCTCGCCATCGCCGGCGGCCAGTTCTGTGAGTGGCGATTCCTCACCGCGCGCCTGTGGTGGCAGGCGCACCCCTTCACCGTGTCGGCACTACCCCAGCCGCCGTACCTGCGCCTCACCGTCAAGGGCGTGGGCGACTTCACCCGCGCGCTCGCCGGCGTGGCGCCCGGCACTCGGGTCGCCATGGAGGGCCCCTACGGTGCCTTCACCGTGCACGCCCA